>JBLJBD010000108.1:0-41056 GCA_047637815.1 Anaerovoracaceae bacterium | reverse complement strand
AAGAAGCATAAATGATTGAACCAAGCCCCTGTTTAAGGGGCTTTTCAATTATTTTCAAACAGAAAAGAATGGTGATGAAATGTTTGTAGATCGAGCGAAGATCACAATCCGATCCGGTAAGGGAGGAAACGGCTGCGTCTCCTTCCGAAGAGAACCCTTTGTACCGGAAGGCGGGCCCGATGGGGGAGACGGTGGAAATGGCGGAAATGTCATTTTTATGGCGGACGAAAACCTCCGGACTCTGATGGATTTTAAATACAAAAAAAAATATGAAGCAGAAAACGGCCAGGACGGAATGCGAAAAAAACGTTACGGCAAATATGGAGAAGACCTGATCATCAAAGTCCCCCTGGGCACGGTGGTCATCGATGAGGATACCGGTCTGGTAATGAAAGACTTCATCCAGCATGGAGAAAGCTTTATCGCAGCCAGAGGCGGCCGAGGCGGAAAGGGCAATGTCCATTTCAAGAATTCGGTTCGGCAGGCTCCCAATTTTGCTGAAGCCGGAGGTTTTGCCAAGGAACGGAACATCATTATGGAAATGAAGCTGATTGCCGATGTTGGGCTGGTAGGCTTTCCTAATGTGGGCAAATCCACGTTCCTATCCGTTTCCACCCGGGCCAATCCCAAGATTGCCAATTATCATTTTACGACGATCACGCCCAATCTGGGGGTGGTGGAAATTTACGATACCAGTTATGTCATGGCAGATATAGCCGGAATCATTGAAGGGGCCCATCAGGGAGCCGGACTGGGACATGAATTCCTGAAGCACATTGAGAGGACCCGTCTGCTGATCCATGTGGTGGATATTTCCGGATCAGAAGGAAGAAACCCCATCGAGGATTTTGATAAAATCAACCGGGAACTGGGTCTTTACAGTGAAAAGTTAACAAAAAAACCTCAGATCGTAGTAGCCAACAAAATGGACATGATAGACGGGGAGGAAGATCCAGCCTACCAGGAATTCAAAGCCTATGCAGAAGGAAAGGGCTATAAGGTCTTTCCCGTATCGGCTCCGATCAATCTGGGAGTGGAGAAGGTGCTGGCTGAAGCTGCTGCCATGCTCCAGACCATCGAGCCGGAAGTCCAGGAATATGAAACCTTTGATCCGGAAAGAGACGATCAGGATCCCACCTATCGGGACATTACGATTACCCGGGACAAGGACGTGTTCGTGCTGGCTGGAAAGCAGCTGGAGAAAATATTCAACTCCACCAATTTCAACGATATGGGTTCTTTGAGGTATTTGTATAAACACATAGAGAACAAAGGGATTTTCGACAAACTGAAGGAAATGGGCTTGGAAGAGGGAGATCTTATCCGGATTCAGGATTATGAATTTGAATATCTGGAAGAGTATTATTGATCGATAACCGAGTGAAAAGGAAAACGCCTTCCGTCCTGACGGCAAGGCGTTTTTTCAAGATTGCAGGATTCTGAAAGTCCGTTATTCTATAAATCTACCCGGTAGGACATGACTTTTCCCACATAATCAATTTGATCCAGAGATTCCACGCTGATGATTTCATGGGCCGTATCCTCCGGTATGAGAAGGACCTGATTCTTCAGGAAAAAAATTCGTCGCAGGGTTACCATTTTCCGTCCGTAGGGGTATAAAGCTATTATGTCTTTTTCCTTCAGAAGGGAAATTTTGGTTGGCATAATAGTCAGCATGGAATGGGCCGGGATGGTGGGAGCCATGGAGGAATCGTTGATAAAAACATTGATGGCATCGTTGCCGGCTTTGACGGCTCCTCCGCTGATCAGGACCAGTTCTTCCGCCAGTTGGGAGGAGGGACTGAAATTTCCCTGTTCCAGGTAGGTCGAAGCCAGTTCATAGGCAGTGATTACATCCAACCGGCTGATGAAATCCCGGGCTTCCCGGGTCAGTGGCACTTTTCCCTGGCCATCGCTGAGGTTTTCCAATACCAATTTGTATAAACGGGTGGAATTATTCATATAGTCCCGGATGATTTCCGGTGCTTTCTCCATATAGCCAAGAAACACCAGGGCAGCATGAAGGCGGCTCCCGCAGGCTTTGGCCAAGGCAATGGATACCTCTGGATTTGGAGGGGGAAGCTTACTATTTTTCAACTGGGAAATGTAGGAGGGTGTTATGCTCTGTCCCAGATCCTCACATTTGGAAGCAATCTGGCGAAGGGACATCCGGCTTTCCAGGATGATGCTGCTGAGCATTTCGGCGTAGGTCATCGGGGCTCCTTTCCTATAAAAACACTGAAAATTGTTGTTTAGTATTTACTTTACTATAGCATTTTCCATGCTTTTCGTCAATGAATGGCAGGAAGATCGATTCCGATCAGGCAGGTTACCATGAATGAAAAACATATTGACATCGATACAGCAAGAAAATTGTTACAGCATTATGAGACTCCCGATCATGTGGTACGCCACTGCAAAGCCGTTGCCCGGGTATCCACCAGTTTGGCTTCTGCTTTAAAAGAAAAGGGTTTTCAGCTTTCAGAAGAACTGGTTTTCGGCTCTGCCATGGTTCATGACATCGCCCGGGTCTTCGATGCCCACGAAGAAGTTGGCGCTTCTTTGCTGGAAGAGCAAGGATACCCGGCAGAGGCAGCCATCGTCCGTCGTCACATGCACCACGATGTTGCAGGAAGTATTGAGGAGATTCGGGAAATCGATCTGGTCTGTCTGGGAGACCGAATGGTGAAGGAAGATCAGTTTGTCGGTCTGGATGTCCGGATGGAATACATCCTCAAGAAGTGGGAAGGCCATCCGAAAGCAGAAACCATCATACGAGAAAAGGTCCGGATTCAGAAACAGCTGATCCGGGAAATCGAAGAATTAACAGGTTTGACATTGGATGAAATCCTTGAAAAGAAAGGACCAGATACAGATGAATTTACAGAAAAAAATCGAACCATTGCTGAAGAAGATTGAGAAGCCAGGTCGCTACATCGGCGGGGAGCTGAACTCGGTCCTGAAAGATCCGGAATCGGTCCGGACCCGGTTTGGCTTTGCCTTCCCTGACACCTATGAAATCGGCATGTCTTTTTTGGGATTGCAGATTCTCTATGGAGCCATGAACCAGGAGGACGGCATTTATTGTGAACGGATATTTGCTCCGGCGACGGATATGGAAGCTCTGATGCGAAAGGAAGAAATTCCTTTGTTTACCCTGGAAACCAAAACTCCTGTGCGGGAGATGGATTTCATCGGATTTACCCTTCAGTATGAAATGTCCTATACCAACATTCTGAATATGCTGGATCTTGGTGGAATTCCCCTGTATGCCAATCAGCGGACCCAGGAAGATCCTTTCGTGGTTGCCGGTGGCCCCTGTGCCTTTAATCCGGAACCTCTGGCTGATTTTTTTGATATTATTATGATCGGGGACGGGGAAGAGCTGATCGTAGAATTGTGCCGCCGTCATGGGGAATGGAAAAACTCAGGGGAGACAAAAGAAGAATTCCTGAAAAGCATTGCCCACCTGCCGGGTATTTATATTCCTGCTTTCTATACACCCGTGTACGGAGCAGATGGGACGTTACAAAAGGTTGAAAAAAATTGGGAAGGAACACCTGATTTGATTCAAAAGGCCATCATCCCCAAACTGGAGGATGCCTTCTTCCCGGAAAAAACCATCGTCCCCTTTATCGAAGTGGTTCACGACCGGTCTGTGGTGGAAACCTTCCGAGGCTGTACCCGGGGATGCCGGTTCTGCCAGGCGGGGATGATTTATCGTCCTGTAAGGGAGCGGTCCAAGGAAAAAATCGAAAATCTTGCCAAAGAACTTTTGTTAAATTCCGGCCATGAAGAACTAACGCTGCTGTCCTTGTCCACCAGCGATTATTCCCGGTTTGAAGAACTGGCTACCGATCTGATGGGCATGTGCAAAGAGCAAAATGTTTCCTTGTCCCTGCCGTCGCTGCGGCTGGACAACTTTTCCTTCCAGGTCCTTCAGGAAATCCAGGGATATAAAAAATCCGGGCTGACTTTTGCCCCGGAGGCAGGATCCCAGCGGCTGCGAAACGTGATCAATAAGAATATAACCGAAGCGGACATTTTTGGTTCAGTGGAAAAGGCTCTGGAACTTGGCTGGAACAGCATCAAGCTTTATTTCATGATCGGTCTGCCTACGGAAACCAAAGAAGATCTGGACGGTATCGTGGATATCGCTAAAAAGATCATGGACCTGAATTACCAGATCCGGGGAAGAAAAGGGGGGCGGTTCAATGTAACCGTCAGCGTATCCAACTTTGTTCCCAAGCCCCACACTCCCTTCCAGTGGTTCCCGCAGAATTCCGCTTCAGAATTTATGGAGAAACATTATTATCTGAAGGATCGCCTCAAGGGTGTAAGAGGGGTCACTTTCCACTATCATCACGCTGAGACCAGCATTATTGAAGCTGTTCTGGCCCGGGGAGACCGAAGACTTTCAGCACTCCTTCAGGAGGCCTGGTCCCTGGGCTGCCGATTTGATGGGTGGAGCGAGCACTTCCGATATCCTTTGTGGGAGATAGCTTTTGAAAATACTGGATTGTCCATGGATTTTTATGCTGCCCGCACCAGAAGCTATGGGGAAATCCTTCCCTGGGATCACATCGATTCTGCGGTCACCAAGGAATTCCTGATTCGTGAAAACGAAGAAGCCCTGAAGGAAGCCCTGACTCCGGATTGCCGTCTCGGCTGTACAGCCTGTGGGGTTAATCAGCGAGTGGTGTGCGAAATGGAGGGTGTAAATGTATAGATATTATCTGGAGTTTTCCAAAACCGGAAACATCCGGTTTATCTCTCATCTGGATCTGCTGAGGCTCTTTAAAAGGGCTTTTAAGCGTTCCGGAATCGAGCTGGTTTATTCTCAGGGGTTTAATCCCCACCCGAAACTGGGCTTTGCCCAGCCCCTTTCCCTTGGGTATGAAGGGCTGGCCGAAATACTGGAATTTGAAACGGTGAGGGAATATCCGGCCAATGAGATGAAAGAGATTCTTAATCCACTGATGCCGGAAGGGATTCGAATTCAAAAGTGTGAAGCCCTGCCGGGGGAAGGAAAATCTCTGGCCGCTCTGGCGGATGGAGCCCTTTACCAGATTTCAATCCCGATGGAACTCATTGGTAAGGATTTTTCCTCAGCAGACTTCCTGGCAAAAACTGAGTTGAATGTAGAAAAGAAAAATAAGAAAAAGGAAATGATCCCCTTGAATATCCGTCCCTTGATTCGGGACCTAAAGGAGGAAGCGGAGGAGAATTTTCTTCTGATCCACTGTGACCTGGATGCCGGAAGTACTTCGAACCTGAGTCCGGAACTGTTGCTCCAGGCTATTCGGAATCATACCGGTCGGCCCATTCCCGGAGAAGATGCAAACATTATCCGTGAAAAAATATATTATGTAAATAATTACCATATATAGGATTGACTTCCATTCCTTCTCGTTGTATGATAGAAAAAAATCCATCGAGGAGGATCGGTCATGAAACAAAAGATGATGGACTACATTCTGCATCATCGGGAAAAAACCCTTAAATATCTGGTAGCCTTCCTTTTTATTCTCATCGCTCTTTTTATTCTCCTGGGCAAGAATGGGGACGAAGAGCTTCTGATTGAGGGAAGGGAAAACACATCCACCGTGGAACAGCTGGCAGCGGAAGAATCTCTGGAGGAAAATCCGGAGCCAAAGGAGATTTTTGTCCATCTTTCCGGTGCTGTAAACAAACCTGGAGTGTTGAAACTCTCGGAAGGAACCAGGGTCTACGAAGCGGTGGAGATGGCCGGAGGCCTTGAAGTCGATGCCGATTCCTCCGGAATCAACCTGGCCAGAACCCTTCAGGATGAAGAACGGATCCACATCCCCAGAGAAGGAGAGGTCCAGACCAACCCAGTCCAGTACGCCAATCCTGCAACGCAATCGATGGGAGGAGAGACCCGCCAGTCGGGACTGATCAACATCAACACCGCTGATTCGGCCTCTCTGCAGACTTTAACCGGCATTGGACCATCTACTGCGGAAAAGATTATGGATTACCGACAAAGTTCGGGACCCTTTCGTTCTATTGAGCAAATCAAGGAAGTGAGTGGCATTGGCGAAAAGACTTACCAGAAGTTTAAAGACAAAATATGCATATGAACCCTTTGATTTGTCGAATATTGTCGGATTAATTTGCTATTTTAGTTACAATAACTGGAAAATTTCATTGAAAATAATCGAAAACCCTTTAGAATGTAGGTAAATGATAAAGGAGGTTGTTCGTATGAGTATAACTTTAGGAATTGCTGATGACAATAAGGACTTCTGCGAGATATTAAAGGATTATTTCGAAACCCAGGAAAAAATTAAAATCCTTTTCGTTGTCCATGATGGGCTAAGTGCCGTAGATTCCGTTGTGAAGCATCAGCCGGACATCCTCATCCTGGATATGGTCATGCCCCATCTGGATGGGCTGGGAGTACTGGAAAACATCAATAATACGGTGATGAACAAATACCCCAAGGTGATCATCCTCTCTGCCGTCGGGCAGGAAGGCGTGACCCAAAAAGCCATCAACCTGGGAGCCGATTATTATGTGGTCAAGCCCTTTAACCTGACCACCCTGATGAAAAGGATCAACCAGTTGGCCGGCGAGGATCCGGAAGACAATAAAATGAATTTTGCCAGAACCATCGTACAGCCCGGTAATGGAGAGAAAGGGGAAGATTTGGAAATCCAGATCACCAACATCATCCATGATATCGGTGTGCCGGCCCATATCAAAGGATATCAGTACATCCGAGATGCTATCCGTCTGGTGGTGGAAGACATGGATCTGCTGGGAGCAGTAACGAAAGAATTATATCCGGCCATCGCCAAGCTGAACAATACCACTCCAAGCCGGGTAGAAAGGGCTATCCGTCATGCCATCGAAGTGGCTTGGGCCAGGGGTAAGACGGATGTGACCGACAGCATATTCGGTGCCAATTCCAAAGTGGAAGGGAAACCGACCAACAGCGAATTCATCGCCATCATCGCCGATAAGCTGCGATTAGAAAGAAAAAAGAGCCATTAATCAGAAGCACGAAAGGAAACCCATGTTAAGCAAGGAAAAAATCGACCGAATCAATCATCTGGCCAGAAAATCCAAGGGAGATGGTCTGACCACAGAAGAAAAAAAAGAGCAGCATCTGCTCCGTCAAGAGTACCTGGCCAGTTTCCGGGAACAATTCCGGAGCCAGCTGGACAACATCCATTTTGTTGAAGATCTGGATGAGGGAACCGTAAAAAATTAGGATTGTGGTTTTTATCACGATTTAGGAACAAGCAGCACCGACCGGTGCTGTTTTTTTCGTTACTCGCCCATTGTTTTTTCAGGTTATCTGTTTAATGGCCGAAGAAGGTTGGTATAAATCATTCGGCATTTATTCATCCAACGCAAAGGAGAGCTTATGAGACAGATTTATTTAGATTATTCCGCTACGACGCCTGTCAAGCCGGAGGTTCTGGAGGCCATGCTGCCTTATTTTACTGAAAACTTCGGAAATCCTTCCAGTTTATATACAACCGGTTCCCTGTCCAAGGATGCCATCATCAAAGCCAGAGAACAAGTAGCCCATCTGATTGGTGCAAAGGAAAAGGAAATCTTTTTCACTTCCTCCGGTACCGAATCAGACAACTGGGCGATAAAGGGTGTTGCTGAATCCCTGAAAGAAAAGGGAAATCACATCATCACCACCATGATCGAGCATCCGGCGGTGCTTCGTACCTGTGAATACCTGGAGACCAAAGGATACCGAGTCACCTATCTTCCTGTTGATAAAGAGGGTCTGGTGTCTTCCCGGGAGCTGGCTGAAGCCATAACTTCCGAAACCATCCTGGTCAGCATCATGACCGTCAATAATGAAATAGGAACCATTCAGGATATACCGGAGTTATGCCGGCTGGCAAAAGAACAAAATAAGAATGTAGTGTTCCATACCGATGCCGTACAGGCTCTTGGCAATATGCCCATCGATGTCAAGGCATGGGGTGTGGACCTGATGTCCATTTCCGGTCACAAAATTTACGGACCGAAGGGCATTGGAGCCCTCTATATCAAGGCGGGAACCCGTATTGCCAATTTCATGCATGGTGGTTCTCAGGAAGCGAAACGAAGGGCCGGAACGGAGAATCTGACTGGTATCATCGGATTTGGCAAGGCTGCTGAAATCGCTGAAAGAGAACTGGAAAACCACATTCAGCACAGCCGGGAATTACGGGATTATTTCATGGATCAAGTGACCCAGCGGATCGAAAACGTCACCCTGAATGGCAGCCGGGAGCACCGGCATCCGGGCAACGCGAATTTTACTTTCGAATTTATCGAGGGAGAAGCCATGCTCCTATACCTGGACATGAACGGAATTGCCGTATCCACCGGATCCGCCTGTTCCTCCGCTTCCCTGACACCTTCCCATGTTTTGTCCTGTTTAGGTGTTCCCCTTGAAATGATACACGGATCTCTTCGATTCACCATGGGTGATTTTACAACGAAGGAAGATCTGGACTATACCATTGATAAGTTAGCGGAAATAGTAGCGAGACTCCGGTCCATGTCACCGGTTTCCAAAGAGAAAGGCTGGTAGAAAAATGGGTATGTATAACGATAAAGTAATGGATCATTTCATGAATCCACATAATATTGGCGAACTGGAAAATCCAGACGGAATTGGCACTTACGGCAGTCCGGTCTGCGGCGATATGATGCAGATTTCCATCCGGGTTGAAAACGATGTGATCACCGATGCCAAATTCAAGACCTTCGGATGCGGCTCTGCCATTGCATCCTCCAGCGTGGCTACGGATATGATTATCGGCATGACCATTGAGGAAGCTCTGGCTGTGACCAACAAGCAGATCGTCAACGAACTGGGCGGGTTGCCAGCGGTCAAAATCCACTGCTCGGTACTGGCGGATCATGCCATCAAGTCCGCCATCTATGACTATGCCACCAAAAATGGCAAAACCTATGCCGGGCTGGAAGGATTTGATCCGAATGCAGAAGAAGACGATCACGAAGGCTGCGACATCGAGGAATAGAGGGCATTACCATGAAGACTGCAAATAAAGAACTTCATAAAGACAGAGTATTACTGGGTTTCAGCGGCGGTGTGGATAGCACGGCCGCTGCTTTGTTGCTACGAAAATCCGGCTATTCGGTCACCGGTCTGTTTTTTGACGTACATAAGGAAAAGAGCCCCAATGCAAAGCTGGCGGAAAAAACAGCTTTCGAACTGGGAATCCCCTTTATCTACCGAAATGTTCATGAGGATTTTTCAAAGGAGATCATCGACTACTTTTGCCGGGAATACCAGATTGGCCGAACTCCCAATCCATGCGTGATGTGCAACCCCACCATTAAATTTCCAGTCCTGCTGGAGGAAGCAGATGCCATTGGTGCCTATCATATCGCTACCGGCCATTATGCGGGTATCCACCATGATGATGAATCGGGCCTTTATTACATCAAACAGGCAGAAAACCTGAAGAAGGACCAATCCTATATGCTTTATCGTCTGGGGCAGGATGTGCTTTCCCGGCTGATTTTTCCTCTGAATCAGGTGGAGGATAAGGAACAGACCCGGGAAATAGCCCGGAAGGAAGGGGCCGGCAATGCCGATCGAAAGGACAGTCAGGAAATCTGTTTCCTGCCGGAAGACCAGAATTACATCCGGTTTTTAAATGAGAAAGGTCTGGAAGCGGCCAGTGGCAATTTCATCGATGGGGAAGGGAATATCCTGGGTACCCATCAGGGAATTACCCACTACACCATCGGGCAGAGAAAAGGACTGGGAAAGACCTTCGGAAAACCGGTCTATGTTACGAAGGTTGACCATAATAATAATACGGTAACCTTGGGGAATAACGAGGAGCTTTTTGTATCCGTGGTCCGGTCGGAAAATCATGCTTTTATTCTTCGGTCAGGCCAATCCTTAGCGTCATTGGAGGGAACCTCAGTAGAAGCGAAGATCCGCTATACCGCCAGAAAAGCAGCGGCAACCCTTCGAATCACTGAGAATGGAGTTGTCGAAACCCATTTTGTGGAAAAGCAGCGGGCAGCCACTCCGGGTCAGTCCATTGTTTTTTATAAGGGTAATCTCGTTCTGGGAGGAGGGATCATCGTATGACAAATATCAACATCGTCAAAGAACTGATCAAATACGCCCAGCGGGCGGAGCTGGAAGGTCTCTGCAAGCACAAATCCGGAAATTTCAGCATCATCGACCGAACCACCGGACTGGTGTATATCACCCCATCCGGATTTTACCGGGCGGACCTTACGGTAGACGATATCGTCATATCCGATATCAAGGGCCATGTCCGGGAAAACGTCAATTTCCGCAAACCATCCATCGAATTGTCCATGCATCTGAAGGTTTATGAAGCCCGGCCAAGTGTCAATGCCATCGTTCATACTCATTCCCCTTATGCCACCGCCTTTGCCGTAAAGGGAATCCCTATCGAACCGGTGACCTCGGAAGCCTATTTTTATGGTAAGAACATGGAACTGGTACCCTATTATGAACATGGAACAGAGGAATTGGCTGAACATGTGGCCAAATCCATCAAGTATGTGGATGTGTGCCTCCTGAAAAACCACGGAGTCCTGGCAGTAGGGGATACCATGGAAAACGCCCTCCTGAAGGCGACCTACGTGGAGAGCGTTGCGATGATCGATTATATTTCTAGAACATTATAATAGCCCGTACGGGACAAACCGGAGCGCAATAGCCGCAGGTCAGGCATTTTTCATGATCGATGTCTGCCAGGCCATTTTCATTAATAAATATAGCCATGTTGGGGCATTTTTTCAGGCAGGCATAGCAGGCCTCGCAGTCCCCCTGGTCTATATTTATTTTTTTATACCGGATATCCGGGTTGTAATCTCCTGGCAATTGACCTTCCAGATAGGAAAAGATGTCATCCACTTCCCGACGGTGTCCGAATCCAATCATGTTGGAGTGGATTCCGGGAACGCCATAAACGTAATCCAAAGCTTCCCGATAATGACCGGTAAGGTTTCCCCCTCCGAAGGCCTTCATGCCGAAGACCCCAAGACCTATCTCAGAAGCTTTATGGATCGCATTTTCCATTTCTTCCTTCTTTCCCAGTCCAGAACCCTTTCGGATCCCCAGACTGCGGAAATTGATAAGAGGGAAGAGGATATCGCATTCCGGCAGATCAGCAGCCTCTTCAGCTACATCCACGTGATGGGTAGAAAGGCCGATGGCCTTGATGATTCCCTTGCTCCTGGCTTCCAGAAGGCACTCCCAGGCACCCCTTCGAAGCTGAAGGTCCCCGTTATGCCGGACTTCGTGGAGAAGAAATATTTCAATCACATCCCGGTCCATTTCCTTTCGGGCCTCTTCGATGGCTTCTTCCATTGCCCGGTAAGTCACAGCCACGGATTTAGAGGAAATGACCAAATCTCCATTGAACCCCTTCAGAGCTTTTCGGATATAGGGATAGGTCTCATAGGCCTGAGCCGTATCCAAAAAATTGATTCCCCGGTCCAGGGCATACCGAAGTACGTCCGCGCCTTCTTCCAAAGGAAGATTTAATTGTGTATTGCCTACCGTCAGTACGCCAAACCCGGCTTTTGTAACTTCCAATCCGGTTTTGCCCAAGATTACTTTTTCCATTTGATATCGTCCTCTTTTATACAAAGTACCTATTTTCATTTATACGGAGTGCTTAAACTTACCCTCTGATTCTAACATAATTTCTTTGAAAATTTAAGGGATTATGGTATAATTATGAGATTAATGCAACCAATTTTCAGGAGGAAAGCAGATATATGGAAAAAATAGGACTGAATGAATTACGGGAAATGTTTGAAAATTTCTATGTCAGCAAGGATCATTACAAGCGGGGAAGCTTTTCGTTGATTCCGGAAAAGGACAAGAGCCTTCTGATCATCAACTCCGGCATGGCGCCGCTGAAACCATATTTCGCAGGACTGGAGACTCCTCCTTCCAAAAGGATGACCACCTGCCAGAAATGCATCCGTACCGGCGATATTGAAAATGTGGGGTATACCTCCCGTCACGGTACTTTCTTTGAAATGCTGGGCAGTTTCTCTTTTGGGGACTACTTCAAGAAAGAATCCCTGGCATGGGGATGGGAGTTTATCACCCAGGTTCTTCATATGCCCACGGAACATCTTTGGGCCACCGTTTACGAAGAAGACCAGGAAGCCTATGACATATGGAAAGATCTGATAAAAATGCCGGAAGACCGGATCGTTCGGCTGGGAAAGGACGATAACTTCTGGGAAATCGGCACCGGACCCTGTGGACCCTGCTCGGAAATCTATTTCGACCGGGGGGAAAAGTACGGCTGCCATCGGGAGGACTGCAAACCCGGCTGCGACTGCGACCGGTATGTGGAGTTCTGGAATCACGTATTTACCCAGTTTAACCGGGATGAAGAAGGAAACTATACCCCTTTGGCCCATCCGAACATCGATACGGGTATGGGACTGGAAAGACTGGCTTGTATCATGCAGGGGGTAGAGTCGATTTTTGATGTGGACACCATTCGGTCTATCCTGAATGAAGTGGAAGCAAAATCCGGCGTCACCTATAAAGAGGGGGCGGAGAAAACCGACGTTTCCATCCGGATCATTACAGACCATATCCGTTCGGTAACCTTCATGATCGGGGACGGCATCATCCCCAGCAACGAGGGCAGGGGATACGTGCTCCGAAGACTGCTCCGGAGAGCGGCACGACATGGCAAGATCTTAGGCATTCAGGGCTCCTTCCTGGCAGATCTTTCCCGTAAAGTCATTGAAATATCCAAAAAAGCCTACCCCAACCTGGAAGAGAAAAAAGATTACATCCATAAGATTCTCCAGGTAGAAGAAGATAAATTTGCTCAGACCATCGACCAGGGGACTCAGATCATCATGGAATTTGTGGAAGAGTCCAAGGCCGCCGGCAGGACCCAGTTGGACGGAGAACGGGTGTTCAAATTATACGACACCTATGGTTTCCCCCTGGAACTGACCCAGGAAATCCTGGAAGAAAACGGGATGACGGCCGACGTGGATGGATTTACCCGAAATATGGAGCATCAAAAGGAAATGGCCCGGGCCGCCCGCAAATCCGATGAAGGAGAAGGCTGGGCAGAAGATTCTTCCACCTTGGAATTTGAAGGGATTTCTGAATTTACCGGCTATGAAAGCTATGTTGGAAATGGAAAGGTCATCGGGCTTTTCGTCGGCAGAGAACCGGTGAATCATATTGGAGAAGGGGATACTGCCCTGGTCATTCTGGACCGTACTCCTTTCTATCCGGAAGGAGGGGGCCAATCCGCCGACATCGGCCTCTTAACCACGGAATCCTTTGAAGGAGAAGTAACCGATGTCCTTAAGATCCATCAGGCTATTGCCCATAAAGTGAAGGGGACCCGAGGAGGACTAAAGTTGTCCGATGAAGTGACCGCTGAAGTCAATCGATCCAACCGGAACAGCACAGCCCGCAACCATACGGCTACCCATCTGCTTCATAAAGCATTAAAGGAAGTGCTGGGGGATCATGTCAATCAGGCAGGGTCCAGCGTCACACCCGTGGGTCTACGATTTGACTTCAGTCATTTTGAAGGAATTTCAAAGGATGACCTGAAAGAGATCGAGGACCGGGTCAATCAGGGCATCCTGGAATTTGCCCCGGTATTGACTGAAATTCTTTCCATGGATGAAGCCTCGAAAAGAGGAGCTACTGCTCTCTTCGGAGAAAAATACGGAGAAAAGGTTCGGGTCGTTACGGTAGAAGGTATCAGCATGGAACTCTGCGGTGGTACCCATGTAGCCAATAGTGGTCAGATCGGTGGTTTCCGGATCTTAAGCGAAGCCGGCGTTGCAGCCGGGGTCCGGCGTATTGAAGGAATCACCGGCGCTGGAATCCTGAAACGGCTACAGCAACAGGAAAACACCCTTCAGGCAGCATCTGAGATCCTTAAGACCAATACCTCCAACCTGACACAGAAAGCAGCAGCTCTTTCCGAAGAACTTCGAATTCTGAAAAAAGAAGTGGAAGAAATGAAGCTCCAGCTGGCCAGCTCCTCCATGGGGGATATGGTAAAGGAAGCCCGTACTATCGGTAATGCCCGGTTGATCACCAGAGTTTTCCAGGATTATGATATTAATGACCTGAGAAGCATTTCCGATCAGCTGAAGACCGGTGAAAAGGGTCTGGTCCTGGTATTCGCAGCCGTATCCGACGGTAAGGTAACCTTTATGGTTTCCGTCACGGACGATCTGCTCGAACAAGATTATCACGCAGGAAAGATGATCAAAGAGATTGCTGCAGCAGCCGGCGGCGGTGGCGGTGGCAAGGCGGATATGGCTCAGGCCGGCGCTAAGGATCCTTCCAAAGTGGAGGATGCATTCCGGGTAGCAGAAGAAATCCTGGCCCGCTGATTTCCTGATTGTTACAAATTTATTAAAAACAAAACTTCCGGTTGTAATCATTCACCGGATGTGGGTATAATGGAATAGAAGGAAGGTGATTAACCATGGATAGAAACACAATATTGTTTACCAGCCAGGAAAAAGCAGATCAATCGACAACAGAGGAAATTTTAAGGACGGTATATAATGCCCTGGAAGAAAAAGGCTACAATTCCATTGATCAGATGGTCGGCTACATTCTATCCGGCGACCCTTCCTACATCACCGGACACAACAACGCACGGAACCTGATCCGTCATATTGAGCGGGATGATTTGGTGGAGGAACTGCTGAAATCCTTCTTAAACAAGTAACTGAAATGGCGGTCCGAAAAGGCCGCCATTTTTTATAGGAGAAAAATATTGAAAATCATTGCATTAGATGTAGGAGATAAGACCATAGGCGTTGCCGTCAGTGACGATCTGCTCCTGACAGGGCAGGGGATCACCACCATCCAACGGGTGGGAATCCGCAAGGATACGGGAAAAATCATCGATATGATCCGGGAGTACAAGGCGGACACCGTAATCATCGGACTGCCCAGAAGGTTGGACGGCACCGATAGCCCCCAGACTGAGAAGGTCTACGAGTTTCGTCAAATGCTGGAAAACAAACTGCTCAGCCTTGGGATGTCCAAAGATGTCAAGGTGGATTATCAGGATGAACGACTGACCACCGTCATGGCAGAAAAGGTTTTAATTGAAGCTGACCTGAGCCGGAAACGCCGGAAGGAAGTCATCGACAAACAGGCTGCAGTCCTGATTTTGCAGGGATATCTGGATAAACTGGCTTTTCAGCGGAGAAATTCCCAGGAATAAGGATCGTCAATTTAATAATATAAGAAGCGAACAGGGGAGGAACATATGTTCAGAGAGATGAGAAGAGGGAAGCAGCTGCTGTCCCAGGAAGATACGGATCTGGTTCTCCAGCGGGGTTCCAACGGAATCCTGGCCTGTCTTGGTGACGAGGATTATCCCTACGCGGTTCCGGTCAGTTATGTCTATCACAAGGGAAAAATTTATTTTCATTCGGCTAAGGCAGGGCATAAGATTGATGCGATTAAAAAGTCCTCGAAAGTATCCCTGGCGGTTGTCGATGAAGACACCATCGTTAGTGCCGAATATACTTCTTATTTCAGAAGCGTCATAGCCTTTGGCCAAGCCCGGTTTACCGAGGGTGACGAATGGATGGACGGATTCCGGGCTCTGGTAGAAAAATATTCGGGAGATCAACCGAAAGCTGCCAAGCACAAAGAAATCACCGAATGCACCCAGTCGGAAATCATCGCTATTGACCTGGAGCATGTCACCGGCAAAGAAGCCATTGAATATGTGAAAGCAAAAAATATTGAGAAATAATAAAATGCATGTTAATTAAGAAACAGCCCAACCCGAAGGATTTGGAGAGAAATCTATCAGGAAGGGCATTATTCAAATTTCCATAACTATTCCTAAAATCATAATTTTGGGAATAATATAGTCCTATTCAAAAAGGAAGACTCTTTCAGCCTTCCAAAATCGTCCATATCTCTTATTTCTCTATATTTCAAACCTTCCGGTGTGTTCAATCAGGAGCAGCTTCCTTCTGATAATTATCCCCGAAAAAACGAGCCTCTATTTTGCGTTTTAACGGATTTTTTTATTCAGGGTCAACACCCATATCCTTCAGCTCTGTACTGGGATTCGGATCATCTGGCCCGGATAGATGGAATCAGCGGAAATGCCATTGATCTTACAGATTTGATGAATCAGTTCCCGAACATCCTGGGATTCGCCGGCATATTCGGATGCAATCTGCCACAAAGTGTCTCCGGATCCAATCAGGACTTCTTCAAAGGTTTCTACGGTCAGACTGCTGACGTCTCCAAGACCCATGGCCAGATTAACCATCGATGTCATGACTAGAAGAAGCAGCATGATAAAAAGGATAAATCTGGATCTTGATTTTATTCGGTATACTTTTCCTCCAATAGACATAGCCGCCACTTCCCTTCCTATTCTCTCCAGAACATTTGTTCTTTTGTTCTATGGCTTGATTGTACCAGAACGTTTGTTCGTTGTCAACATTTATATGAACATTTGTTCTTATTATTTTTAAAATAAAAACCCGCTAAAAAGATTTCTTATAGCGGGTTTGTTGATAACCATTTAAAGTATATTGGCAGTTTTATTGCCCTGCTCTCATCATGCAAAAACATGTTAACTCTATTTTATCGGACGTATGTGACTCCATTAGCTGAAATCCGAAATGTTCATAAATTGCAACATTATCAGGATTAAATGTCTCTAATACAATCGGTATTTTTTTCTTTTCACAAGATGAGAGTACCGGCATCAATAGTTTTCGGAAAGCGCCGGTTCCCTTCAAAGTTTCGTCAATTGTCACGACTAACAAATGATATACTTCCCCATCAAAATATTTACAATGCCAATTTTGAGGGATAATTTCACTTTCAAGCATTGCTTTGCTCTGCATAAGCAGAAGCTCTTCTTCTGTGGCTTGTTCTAATAATTTCAAGGAGGAATTTTGCATAATTTCCAACAGCAGCGATTCAGATATATCTTTCGACGAGTATCCAATTAACAAGCCCTGGCCATCATCCAAAAATTGCACTGCATGATACTTGTCAAAAGCTTCAATTTGGCCTTCTGACTGCAAAGCAAGAAGGAAGTCAGCACGTTCCAAATCTTCCATTTGAAATTTCACACCTGGATCTTCTGAAAACCTGGTTGTCATAAGTTCGGTATACTTTTTCAATGCAATCCTATCCAGCATCTTATTCTCCTCCCGGTCGGTGATCCTTGGAATGAACCACCTTTTCATAGATGATTTCCTTCTTGCCCAGTATTTTTTCCCGGAACAGGATTCCGGCGATAAAGGCGGCCACAAAAAACAGGGACAGGAGCACGACTCCCAGATAACTACCGGTGTGGAGCATGCTGCCGATCATGACCCCTCCTGCCATGGCCGGAAGCCTGCCCAGCATGGACAGAATGACAAAGGGACGAACATCCATATCCGATACGCCGGCTGCATAGGTTACGGCGTCCTTTGGGATGCCGGGAACCAAATAGATCAGGAATATAATGAACAGAGCTTTTTTGCTGTTCAGCCGGTCGATGGTCTTCTTGGTCCTCTCTTCACCGATAATCAGATGAACCGCATCTTTTCCAAGGAGCCGGGCCAGATAAAAGGTCACAACCGTCCCAAGAAAAATGCCTCCCAGGGTAAGGGCGAAGCCGATCCAGAATCCAAACACGTATCCGCCAGCCAATTGGATGGCCTGACCCGGTATAATAAAAATAGCGATTTGCAGAATCTGTATGCCGATGTAGACAAAGGCACTGGCAGACCGGTATTCCGTCAGAAAAGCGTTGACCGATTCCAGGCTGTCAAAGGTCTGCAGCAGTTCCCGCTGGTTATAAAAAATATAAACCGGCACCCCAATGAGCACTATCAGAAATAGTACAAATTTCAGGATAGTGAAGACCAGTTTCCAGGATGAAATTGTACGGTTGCTGTTATTCTTCATGACGATCCCTTATTTCTGAATTTCAACCAGTCCTTTTTCCACCAGAGCTTGAAGAGCTTTGATAACCCCAAATTTGGAGTGGTCATAGGTCAATCCGCCTTGAAAGTAAACGATGTATGGCTCCCGGATGGGAGCATCGGCACTCAGTTCAATAGAAGATCCCTGAACAAAGGCACCGGCAGCCATCACCACCGGATCTTCGTATCCCGGCATATCCCAGGGCAAGGGCGTCACGTGGGAATCTACTGGTGCAGCAGACTGAATCCCCTGACAGAAAGCCACCACCCTTTCCGGTGAACCAAGACGGACCGCCTGAATGATGTCGCTTCGTTCCTCTTCTGGCAAAGGGCATACGGGGAATCCCAGATTGCTGAATGCCTGTCCGCAGAGGATGGCGCCCATGACTGCGCCGGTAACCGTCTGGGGTGCCAGAAACAGCCCTTGGAACATGGTTCTGGTCTGACCGAAGGTCAATCCGCATTCCCCTCCGATTCCCGGAGAGGTCATCCGGTAGGAGATTTTTTCCACCAGATCTTTTCTGCCGGCCACATAGCCTCCGGTCAGAGCAAGTCCGCCCCCCGGATTTTTTATGAGGGAGCCGGCCATGATATCAGCACCGACCTGGGTGGGCTCTTCCACATCCAAAAATTCTCCATAGCAATTATCCACCATGCAGACGATGTCCGGACGGATGGATTTGACAAAGGACGCCCATTGACGGATTTCGGGAATGGTAATGGCCCTCCTCCAGCCATAGCCGGTGGCTCGCTGAAGGGAAATCATTCTGGTGCTGGGTGAAATAGCCTTTTCCAGAGCAGAAAAATCGATGGTCCCGTCTTCCTTCAGCTCCACCTGTTTATAGGTGATGCCAAATTCTTTCAAGGACCCCTTCCCTTCTCCCCGGATTCCGATGACTTCCTCCAGGGTGTCATAGGGGCCGCCGGTACAGTAGATCAGTTCATCTCCCGGCCGCAGAATCCCGGCCAGGGTCAGAGTCAGGGCGTGGGTGCCGTTGACGATAATAGGTCGGACCAGAGCCGCTTCTGCACCGAATACATCGGCGTATACTTTCTCCAGGGCTTCCCGACCCGGATCGTCATAGCCATACCCGGTATTCCAGCCGAAATGCATGTCGCTGATCTGATGCTTCTGGAATGCCCGAAGAACCTTGTATTGATTGAAAGAACGGCGGTCTTCCAGTTCGATAAAAATATCGGATATCTGGTCCTCTGCCCGGCTGATCAGGTCCAGCACCTCCGGATAGATTCCCAGTTCCTTGATTAAGTAATCCTGAGTGTTGCTCTTCATTTACTTTTCTTCCCTTTCTATTTCCCACTCCATGTCCTTGACGAGGTCCCGTTTGACGTTTTTCTTGTGGGCTGCATATAACTGTGTCGTGGTAACCTGTTCATGGTCCAGCAGCGCCTGGACATCGAAAATCGAGTTTCCTCTTCCAATCAGGCTGGTGGCTGCAGTCGCCCGCAGTTTATGGGGGCTGTATCCGCTTTTCCGGCTGGTCTGAAGGCCGATGGATGTATATTTCTTCACCAGTTCCCGGATCTGTCTTTCGGTCATTCTTTTTCCCTGAAGACTGAGGAACAGGGCATCCTTTTCCGATTCTCCCAGGGAATCGGAGGACGGCCTTTCCTGGTGCAGGTATTCGTCCAGGACCTTTCGGGCAGAACGGTTTAAAGGCATCGTTGACTCCTTTCCCCTTTTCCGGTAAATGATGAATTCATCCCGGGAAAAATTAAAGGAGGATACATTCAGCTGCTGAAGCTCCGACAGTCGCAGTCCGTAGGTAAGAAAAAGGATCAGGATTGCCTTGTCCCGTTTTTTTGTTTTTTCCCAGAACTGCCGTTCCTTTTCCGTCAAACCCTCGCCGGATTCCACGCTGTCCAGCATAACCATGACTTCATCATCCTGCAGCGCCTTGATTTCCTTTTCACCGGGCTTTGGTACCCGAATCGGATCGAATCCATCGGTGATGTTCTTCTCCATCAGTTCATCCCGGTATAAAAACTTGAACAGGACGGAGAGGGAGGATTTTTTTCTGGCCAGGGAACGCTTATTGTTTTCGTATATATAGATGTTTTTTTCCGTTTCTACTTTGTATCGGCGGCAATAATCGAGAAACAGGTTGATATCTGTCCCTTTCAGCCGGTTGAATTCTTCCAGAGAGATTTCAGCGGGCTCTTGGGCCCGGGTAATATCCGTTTCCTGAATCAGGTAGTGGCAGAAGAACCGGATATCCCGCAAGTAAGCCAGCCGGGTCATGGGGAGCACGTTGCCCCGCAGGTAAGCAAAAAAACCGCGCAGGAACCGGGGGAGGGTTGCCTCGATGGCCAGGCATTCTTCCATGATTTCCGACTCTTTTTCCAGGATGTTATCCGGTTTGTCGCTCTTATTATGAATTTTTATCTGTTTGATCTGAGCCATTGGAGTATGTCCTCTCCCGCTTCTTTTTCCGACGGATAAAGGGAAAGATCGAACCACTGGATATCGTCATAGCGCCGAAACCAGGTGAGCTGCCGTTTGGCATAGTTTCTGGTGCTTTGCTTGATCAGGAAAACCGCCTCTTCCAGGGAGCATTCCCCCTTTAAAAAGGCGATGATTTCCTTATATCCAATGCCCTTCATGGAAATATCTCCTTCCGACAGTCCCATATCCATCAGATTACGGACTTCTTCCACAAGTCCGGCTTCCATCAGCAAATCGACCCGACGGTTGATCCGGTGATAAAGTTCTTCTCGGTCCCGGGTCAGTCCCACCAATCGATAGTCGTAGAGGTCGGTTTTGACAAAGGATTCCTCAAAGGTCCGGATTTTACCCCCCTCCCGGAGGATTTCCAAACTTCTGATCACCCGTTTCAGGCTGTTTGGATGGATTCTTTCAGCTGCATCCGGGTCCTGTTCCATCAATAGCTGGTGGACGGCTTCCTTCCCTTCCCTTTCAGCCAGATCTTCCATTTCCTTTCGGAAAGCCAGATCCTTGACCGGAACAGAAAAATCCATTTCATAAAGGATGGAATTGATATATAGTCCGGTTCCCCCTGAAACAACGGGGGTTTTCCCTTGCTCCAGCACCTGCAGGATGGCTTTCCGGGCCAGCTGCTGATATTCTGCTACGGAAAATGGAGTGCGAGGATCCAGAAAATCCACCAGATGATGGGGAATTTTGGCTAGTTCTTCCCGGGTCGGCTTGGCACTGCCAATATCCATAAACCGGTATAACTGCATGGAGTCCGCAGAGATGATCTCCCCTCCTAAAGCCTCAGCCAAATAGAGGGAGCAGGCGGTTTTTCCCACCGCCGTGGGGCCGCATAATATGATGACTTCCTTCTTCATCGTCAGATCCTTTTAAACATCCTTTCTATTTCCCCCTTGCTTAAGCGGATCAGCGTAGGGCGCCCGTGGGGGCAGGAGTAGGGATTTTCACAGCGAAATAATTCTTTGATCAGGTGGTCCATCTCTTCCGTTTTTAAAGAATCCCCGGCCTTCACCGAACTCTTGCAAGCCCTGGCTACGATTTTTTCCTGCATGGCGGGATTATTCAAATCAGCACCTTCCTGGATATTTTCCGTCAAGTACCGAAGAAAGTCCCGGGCTTCTTCCAGAGATAAAAATGCCGGAACACCGGTAATCCGAAAATCATTGGGGCCAAATTCTTCTGCCTCGTATCCCAATCGGGAAAAAAACCGAATCCAATCCTCCAAATGCTGCCTTTCTCCATAGGTAAGGCTTTGAATAAAAGGCACCAGCAGATGCTGGACTGCTTGATTCCCATTTCTGGAGCCCATCAGCAGCTTCTCATAGGTGATCCGCTCGTGGGCAGCATGTTGGTCGATGAGATAAAAGTGCTGTTCACCGGAAGCCAGGATATAACTGGAAAAAACGGAACCCAAAACGGTCAATTCCTCCATGGCAGGGGCCATAACCGGCAATTCCATGGTTTCTTTAACAGTCCAGGTTTCTTTTTGGGCTTCTTCCCGTCTCATGGTTGACAATATATTTTTTATGTCAACCTGTTCTTCCCTTATTGGTGCTGAAGCCTTTAATTCGATGGGTTCTTCAGGGATGGGGGTCGAAACTGAAACAGAATCAGGAAATACAAAGGTTTTTTCCCTTTTGTTTTTCTTTTCTATGACCGGCACCGATTCCGGTCGGTCCAAACCCCGGCGGATTGCCTGAGCTACTAATTCCCGAACCCGATCCTCTTCTTCAAAGCGAATTTCCTTTTTATTGGGATGGATGTTTACATCCAGTTTTCCCGGTTCTGCGTCCAGAAACAGAAAAACTACGGGAAAGCGGCCATCGAACATTTTTTCCCGGTAAGCCTCCTCTACAGCCTGATCCAGCAGCCGGCTGGTGATGACCCGACCGTTGACAAAATGAATCTGGTATTTACGGCTGGTTTTCGTAAAGGAAGGTTTGGATACATAGCCCCTCAAGGTGTAATCCTCGCCTTCCGATTCTACCGGAAGCAAATGGTCCTGAATGGTCCTGTCATAGACGGTCAGGATGTTTTGAAGCCGGTTCCCCTTTCCCATGGTGGTAAAGAGGGTGTTTCCATTGCAAATGAAACGAATCTGGCACTGATCGTAGGCCAGGGCGATCTTTGACATGAAATCGGTGATGACTCCCGTTTCTGCAGCATCGGATTTCAAGAATTTCAGCCTGGCGGGGGTGTTGTAAAAGAGATCTTCCACCACGATAGTGGTTCCGTCGGGACAGCCCACCGGTTTTTGGTCGATGATTTGTCCCCCTGAAAGGATAAGCCGGGTCCCGGTCTTGTCTTCCCTTCTCTTGGTCAGCAACTCAATCCGGGTCACCGCTGCGATGCTGGAGAGGGCTTCTCCACGGAATCCCAAAGTCCTGATATGGTTCAGGTCTTCTGCCTGGCGGATTTTACTGGTTGCATGACGCAGAAAGGCGATCTCCACCTCATCCGGCCCGATTCCTATGCCATTGTCCGAAACTCTAATATAGGATTTGCCACCATTCCGGATCTCTACAACCAGAGAATCGGCACCGGCATCCAGGGCATTTTCCACCAGTTCCTTGACGATGGACAAGGGCCTGTCGACCACTTCTCCTGCTGCTATTTTATCCGATACTTCCTTGGATAATAATTGAATCATTCTACTGCCGCCTTTAATTCCTCCAGGATACTGATTGCCTGGGAGGGGGTGATTTCCATCAGATTCAGTTTTCGAATCCTCTGAATCAGAGGATCTTGGTCCTTGCCCCAGAAGGATAGCTGAACCGGTTCTTCCTTGACATTACTTATTCCGGCGGGGAAACGTTCCGCAATCTCATCCGGCAGAATGGCTCCCGTATCCGATTTGCCGGATTCCAATTCCAGAAGCTTATCTTCCGCTGCCAGCAGGATCGGCTCCGGAACCCCCGCCAGTTTGGCTACATGGATTCCATAGCTCCGGCTGGCACTTCCCTCAATGATTTTATGGAGGAAGATGATCGTCCCGTTCTCTTCTGCCACATCTACGTTGAGATTCCGAACTCCCGGAAGCCTTGCCTCCAGAACCGTCAGTTCATGGTAATGGGTGGCGAACAAGGTACGCACCCTTCTATCGGGAAGGCACAGGTGTTCGGCTACAGCCCAGGCAATGGAAAGGCCGTCATAGGTACTGGTGCCCCTTCCGATTTCATCCAGGATGATCAGGCTTCTGCTGGTAGCCCCATGGAGAATATAAGCAAGCTCGCTCATTTCCACGTAAAAGGTGCTCTGCCCCTGAGTCAGATTGTCGGAAGCACCGATTCGGGTAAATATCCGGTCCGTGATTCCGATCTCAGCCCGCTCACAAGGCACAAAACAGCCGATTTGGGCCATCAGAACGATCAGGGCAGTCTGGCGCATGTAAGTGGATTTTCCGGCCATATTCGGGCCGGTAATAAGCAGGAGGCTGGATTCATTGCTATCTAGATACGTATCATTGGAAACAAAAACCCCATTCCGGATGATCTGCTCCAGCACCGGGTGTCTGCCCTTCTCGATGAGCAGCCGGTCATCTCCGGTAACAAGAGGCTTCACGTACCCATTTCTGGCTCCGGTTTCTGCAAAGGAAAGCAGTGCATCCAGTTCGGCAATCCCTTTGGAGGTCCTTTGAATTTCCGGTATAAAGCCTTTTATCCTATCCCGAATCTCCTGGAAAAGCTGGTATTCCAGCTGATTGATCTTGGTTTCTGCGTTCAGGACCAGGCTCTCCATTTCTTTGAGCTCCGGCGTGATGAACCGTTCACAATTGGCCAGGGTCTGCTTCCTGATGTAGTTCTCAGGAATCAGTTCATAATAGGATCTGGTCACTTCCAGATAGTAGCCAAAGACCTTGTTGAAGCCCACCTTCAGGTTCTTGATGCCCGTCCGCTCCCTTTCCGTTCCTTCCAGCCCGGAAATCCATTCCTGAGCATGGCGGATGGATTCTTTCATGTCATCCAGTTCCTCGGAATAGCCGGAACGAATCAGGCCCCCTTCCCGAAGGCTGAAGCCCGCATCCTCCCGGATACCCCTCTGAATCAATTGGTGAATCGGAGCCAGGGCGGAAATATTCATTTCCAATTCTTCCAGAAGCTGGTCACCAGAGTCTCGAAGGTTCTCCTTGATATCCGGCAGTACAGCTGTGGAGATTCCCAGGGCTAAAAGGTCCTTCCCGTTGGCGTTGCCGAAGGATATTCGGCCGGAAAGCCGCTCCAGGTCGTACATCTGTTTAAGCATTTCCCGCAGGTCATTTCGGAGCAGGATGTTTTCCGTCAGATATTCCACCCCATCCAGCCTCCGCTGGATTTCTTCCAGCCGATTCAGGGGCTCCCGTATCCATTGGCGGATTTTTCGAGATCCCATGGCCGTCTTGGTTTTATCCAGCACACCGAGAAGAGAACCCTGGATTTTCTTATCAAAGAGGGTTTCCGTCAGTTCCAGATTACGGATCGTAGCCTTATCCAGCACCATATGGCTTCCCAGGCTGTAGTATTTGACGCTGTTCAGATGCTCCAGGGGCTGCTTCTTGTTTTCCAGGAGATACAGAAGAAGATTTTTCAATGCTCCTTCATTTCCGCTGTTTTCCGGGATTCCCAGATTTTGGAGGGAAGGAACGCCGAACTGACTTTCAAAAATCCGGCTTGCAGCAGGCCCGGAATAAAAGGATTCGGGCAGAACGTGTACATAGGCATCCGTTTCAGACTGTAGCTGAACGAGGTCCAGCATGGTTTCCAACTCCGTATTGATCAGGATTTCCCTGGGCTGGATTCCCGCCAGCTGATTCAGCAAATCCTGGGTCCCCCCCTGAACGGTTAAATCGGTCAGGAACATTTCACCGGTGGATATGTCCGTATAGGCCAATCCTGCTTCTTCCCCGGATAAAAAGAGGGATGCCAGATAATTATTTTCCTTTTCGTTGAGCATGGTCTGGCTGACCACTGTGCCAGGGGTAATGACCTGAGTCACTTCCCGCCGGACGATGCCTTTGGCTAAAGCCGGATCCTCCACCTGTTCACAGATGGCGACCCGATATCCCTTCTCTACCAGTCGGCCAATATAATTGTCTGCCGAATGATAGGGAACGCCGCACATGGGAGCTTTTTCCTCCTGTCCGGCATTTCGGGCCGTCAGGGTGATTTCCAGTTCCCGGGATGCCAACAGGGCATCCTCGAAGAACATTTCATAGAAATCACCAAGACGAAAGAACAGTATGCAATCCTGATACTGTTCTTTGATTTCTTTGTATTGTTTCATCATTGGTGAAAGTTCCATCATCAAGTCCTTTATTTTCTGTTCTTATAGGCTTCCAATCCCAATCGGATGATTTCGATGCTTCTTCTCATGTCTTCTTCCTTGAGGACATAAGCAATTCTCATTTCACTTTTTCCCAGACCCGGTGTGGCATAGAAGCCTTCTGCCGGGGCGAACATAACCGTTTCCCCCTGATCATCAAATTCTTCCAGCAGCCAGATCAGAAATTCTTCAGCGTTTTCAACCGGAAGCTTACAGGTAACATAGAAGCTGCCCCCTGGTTTTTCGCAAACTACTCCATCGATGCTGCGGAGTGCATCCACGACCACATTTCGTCGATGCTCATATTCTGCCCGGACTTCATCAAAATAGGAGGGATCCATCCGGTACAGCGCCGCTGCTCCGATCTGTTCCAATGTGGGAGCGCAAAGCCTTCCCTGGGCCAGTTTCAGCAGGTTTCCGTGGAGTTCGTGGTTCTTCGTGATCACACAGCCCACCCGGGCTCCGCAGGCACTGAACCGTTTGGAAATGCTGTCTACGATAATGACCCGGTCTTCCACATCCTCAAACTGTCCGAAACTGGTCATTTCCTTGCCATCATAGACGAACTCCCGATACACTTCATCCGCAATGATATAAAAGTCGTGTTCTTTGGCCAGATCACAGATCATTCGCATTTCAGCTCTGGTCAGGATATTGCCTGTGGGATTCCCCGGATTGGCCAACAGGATCGCTTTGGTCCTTTCATTGATCAGCGGAAGGATTTTCTCTTTATCGGCATAGTGATAACCATTTTCCGGAATGGTGGTCAAGGGACGGACTTTTCCGTCAGACATAGCGATAAAGGTTGAATAGTTGGTGTAATAAGGTTCCGGAATGATGACCTCGTCTCCCGGATCCAGAATGCAGGACATGATAAAGGTCAAGGCTTCGCTTCCACCGTTGGTAATCAGCACATTATGCCGGTCATACTCCATACCGTATCGCCGGTAATAATCGATGATCGCATCCATTAAGGACGGGATACCATCTGACGGCGCGTATTCCAGTACCCGGGAATCGTATTTTCGTACTTCTTCCATAAAGATTTCCGGTGTGGTAATGTCCGGCTGACCGATATTGAGATAATAAACTTTCTTCCCTTCAGCCTTTGCTTTGTTGGCATACACATAGAATTTCCGGATGGCAGAGTGCTTAATCCCCAGCACCCGATTTGATAATCTCATAGGCTCATCTCCTTACATATTGGTATTTTTTACCAGTCCCTGGTGGGAATCTTCCACCACCTCACCGATTATTCGGGAGGCCTCAAACCCTTTTGATTCCTGTTTTTTCAGGTAAAGCAGATATTCGATGTTCCCCTTGGCACCTGTAACCGGTGAATAGGTCAATCCGTGGGGATACAGCCCCTGTTCTTCCCCATACTTCAGGACGTTCCGGATGACTTCCTCGTGGATAACCGGATCCCGTATGATGCCGTTCTTGCCTACCTGTTCCCTTCCTGCTTCAAACTGTGGTTTGATGAGACATATTATACCACCATCCGGCTTCAGTAAACCAGCCGCAACGGGAAAAATATGCTTCAGGGAAATGAAGGATACATCGATACTGATAAAGTCCAGTTGTTCCGGAATCCTAGCTGGATCCAGGTACCGAACGTTCTCCTTTTCCATATTGATGACCCGGGGATCGATCCTCAGCTTGTAATCCAACTGCCCATACCCCACATCGATGGCATAGACCCGGACTGCACCCTTTTGAAGCATACAGTCGGTAAAGCCTCCCGTCGAAGCTCCTATATCTGCGGCTGCCATGCCCTCCAGCCTGAATCCGAAAATGTCCAAAGCCTTTTCCAGCTTCAGTCCTCCCCGGCTCACATAGGGACAAACATCCGCCCGAACCTCAAAGGTCTGATCATCTTTCACGGGGGTTCCGGCTTTGTCGACCCTCTGGTTGTCTACATAAACAATTCCTGCCATAATGGCAGCTTTGGCCTTTTCTCTGGAGGGGAAAAATCCCTTTTGTACCAGAATGATATCCAATCTATCCTTCAATGATTTTCTGTATCCTTTCTGCCAGGCCTTCCGGGTTCAGGCCATATTTTTCAAAAAGTTCATCCACGCTTCCGTGCTCTATAAATTTATCCGGCCATCCTATGGTGGAAATAATCACATCCCGCCCTCCCTTTTCTGCAGCTAAACTACGGAGCATCTGGCCAAATCCGCCGATTACCGTATTGTCCTCCAGGGTGACGATGTGAGGAACCTGACCGATCCGTTCCAGCAGTTCCTTCTGTTCCAAGGGTTTGACCTGTCCAATGGGGACCAATCCCGCATCAATTCCTCTTTCCTTGAGCAGGCTGCAGGCTTTGCTTGCTGCCGAAACCATGGTACCCACCGCCCAGATTTCAACGTCCCTGCCCTGGCTGTTACCGATCAGGACGTTGGTTGCAGCCCCTCTGGGATATCGGATGGCACTGGGACCAGGCAAGGAAAGGGATTCTTCCAGCATTTCTGCCAGTTCCTGACCATCCCTGGGAGCAAAAATCGTCAGATTAGGCATATGGCTCAAATAGGACAAATCAAAAATACCGTGGTGGGTCTCCCCGTCCTGTCCCACATTTCCAGCCCGGTCTACGGCAAATACCACCGGCAGATTCTGGAGGCAGACATCCATCAGGATCTGATCATAAGCCCGTTGCAAAAAAGTGGAATAGATGGCTACCACCGGGCGAAATCCGGATTGGGCCAGCCCTGCCGCAAAGGTGACCCCATGAGCCTCAGCGATGCCGACGTCAAAGAGCCGTTCCGGGTAACGGGTCCGGAATTTTTCCAATCCCGTACCTTCCACCATCGCTGCAGAAATAGCCACGATCCTGGAATCTTGAGAGGCCAGCTGCACCAGTTTATTCCCAAAAACCCGGGAAAAGGAAAGATCCAGAGAAGCGCTTACCGGAATGCCGGTAGTGGGATCAAAGGGACCGATTCCGTGGAAACGGTCCGGATTGTTCTCTGCATTTTTATAGCCTTTGCCCTTTTGAGTCAGCACATGGACCAGTACTGGCCCGGGGAGGGCTTTCGCCAGTTCCAGGGTTTCTGTCAGCTCCGACAGCTTATGCCCATCCACTGGTCCCAGGTATTTAAAGCCGAATTCTTCAAATACGGCACCCTGAACCACGGCATATTTAATAGAATCCCTCAGATGTTCCACCCCGCTGTAGAGACCTTCACCGACTCCGGGAATGCCCTTCAGGGTCTTCTTCATCTGCTTTTTGAAATCCAGATAGGTGCTGGAGGTTCTCAGCTTATTCAGATGTTTTGCGATGCCACCGGTATTTCTGCTGATGGACATTTGATTATCATTCAGGATTACGATCATCTTCCGTCCTGAATCACCCACATTATTAAGTCCCTCGTAGGCCAGTCCTCCGGTCAGAGCCCCGTCGCCGATGACGGCTACCACCTGATGGTCTTCACCCTTCAGATCTCTGGCCGCGGCAAATCCGGCTGCAGCAGAGATAGAAGTGCTGCTGTGGCCGGTTTCGAAGCAATCGTGCTCGCTCTCGCATCGTTTGGGAAAACCGCTGATTCCGTTAAAACATCGAATTCTGCCGATTTCAGAGGCCCGTCCCGTAAGAATTTTATGAATATAGGACTGATGGCCCACATCCCAGACAATCTTGTCCCGGGGACTTTCAAAAACCCGATGAAGGGCAATGGTCAGTTCCACTACCCCTAAATTCGATGCCAGGTGTCCACCAGTCCTGGAAACGTTTTCAATTAAAAAATCCCGTATTTCATAGGATAGCAGCTCCAGCTCCCTATCCGTCATATCCTTCAGATCATCGGGAAAATGATAATCTGTTATTTTCTTTTTCAGCATTCTTGCTCCTTCAATTGATTTTATTTAACCCGAACAGCCAGTTCTTCCGCCAGCTTATTAAAAAATTCAGCCTCATCATAATAAGGAGCCATGATTTCTTTGGCGGTTTCGGTCAGTTCCATCAGCCTTTTTCGGGATTCTTCCAAACCATAGCAGCAGGGATAGGTGGATTTGTTCTTGTTTTTATCCACGTTTGCCTTTTTTCCCATGATGCTCTCCGTACCTTCCACATCCAGGATGTCGTCCCCAATCTGAAAAGCCAACCCCAGGACTTCCGCATAATCGGTCAGATCCTCCAGCATTTTTTTATCGGCACCACCAAGATGAGCTCCTGCCCGTACAGCTGCCACGATCAATGCCCCGGTCTTATTGATATGAATGTAATCCAGCATTTCTCTGGAGCATTGCTTGTTCTCTGCTTCGATATCTGCTGCCTGCCCGGCTACCATACCCCGGCATCCGGCTCCTTTGGCCAGTTCGTACGATGCCTTGACCCTTCTTTTCAGATTGGTCTCGTTATCAAAATACAGAAGCATGTCTTTATTCATGGCTTCAAAAGCCGATGTAAGCAGTCCGTCTCCAGCCAAAATAGCCATCGCTTCTCCAAATACCCGGTGATTGGTTGGGATTCCCCGACGAAGGTCATCGTTGTCCATGGCCGGCAGATCGTCATGAATCAGAGAATAAGTATGGATGTATTCTACTGCGCAGGCATAGGGCAGGGCATTTTTCACATCTCCTCCGGCAAAATCACAGGCTGCCAGCAGCAGGGTGGGACGAATCCTCTTCCCTCCCGCGGCAAGGCTGTACCGCATGGATTCATAAACAGTAAAGCTCTTGTGGTCCACCTCCGGCAGGAAGTCCAGAATATGTTCTTCAATCAAATTCTTATAGAGATTCAGATCTGTATTATCCATTGTTATTCCTCTCCGCCCTTAGTGTAAACTTCAATCCTCTGTTTGGCCTCTGAGAGGATTTCCATACACTGATTGTAATAGTCCATACCAGCCTCGAAATTCTTCAAGGATTCCTCCAGGGTCACCCCATCCTTTTTTAAGGATTCCGCGGAACCCTCCAGCAGGCCAAGTGCTTCCTCAAAGCTTAACTTTTTTTTCACTGCCATTTTATTTCACCTGAACTTTCTACGACGATACAGTCCACCTTCCCATCCCGGAATCGGGCAGTCAGCGGGTCATCCTTTGTGAAATCCGTTGCTGAACTTCGGAGAATCCCTTGACCATCCAGTATCGCTGCATATCCCCGTTCCATAATGTTTAACGGATTGAGAGCATCCAACTGCTCCCGGATGCCATTGATGCGATTCTCTCCCGTTCTTATCGCCGTTATCACATGTTGCTCCAATTCCTTGAGCCGATGATCACAGCCCATCCTTTCTCGCTGGATCCGATGGAGGAGTACGGTGGCCGACTGCTCGGGGCTAAGGGGTCGGAGTTTCAGATCCAGCATCCGGAGCTGATTGTCCAGCCGGCGTTCCAGAGATTCCCGGTATTGACCAAGGGCTGTCCTTAGTTCCCGGGTATCCGGTACGGCCATCTGGGCAGCTGCTGTAGGGGTTTCCGCCCGCTTGTCCGCCACAAAGTCAGAAATAGAAAAATCAATTTCATGACCGACGGCAGATATGACCGGTATCACTGAATCAAAAATGCTGCGGGCCACGATTTCTTCGTTGAAGGCCCAGAGCTCCTCTTTGGATCCACCACCCCTTCCCACGATCAGGGTATCAAAGTGGGGAAATTGTTGATTGACCAATCGGATGGTCTCTGCTATGTCCGCTGCAGCTCCCGGTCCCTGAACCAATACAGGAAAGACCGTCACGTTGACCACATCATTTCGTCCCTTGATGATGGTAATGATATCCCGGACGGCTGCTCCGGTCTCCGAAGTGATAACCCCGATATTTTGTGGAAACATCGGAATGGGTTTTTTGTACTTTTCGTCAAAAAGCCCTTCTGCTGCCAGCTTTTCCTTCAGTTTTTCAAAAGCGATGCTGAGATTCCCCATTCCCTCTACCCGGATGTCCCGAATGTTGAGGGAGTAGGTCCCTCCCCGTTCATACAGATAAATGTATCCGTCTGCAATGATCTCCAAGCCGTCGGCCAGTTCAAACCGGATGTCCTTCAGGGTATCGCTGTTGAGAAAACAATTGATTTTACTGCTTTCATCCTTGAGGGTAAAATAGACATGACCGGTTCCATGATGTTTGAGGTTGGATATTTCACCGATTACAGAAACATTGCCCAGCAGGGGATCCGATTGAAGGAGCCGCTTGATGTAGCTGTTCAGCTGAGAAATACGGATGGGTTTCATGGCCATAGTGTTTTTCCTCCCAGCAGGGAAATCCCTACTGCATTGTCACTGGACAATCCCGGTTTGCCAAAGGCTATACCGTCTCCGAATTCAGACTGGAGCCGCTGGCGGATAATCCGATTTTCCGATACACCACCGGAGGATAAGATACCTTTAATACCGGTTTCTTTTCGGGCATCTTTCAGTACCCGAATCAGCAGACTGCTGATTCTCTCAAATAATTCCGATGCCAGTCCTTCCTTGCCCAGATTGTTCATCAATTGGTTTTCCATGCCGGAAAGATTGAACCAAAGCCCTTGAGTCTTGATATTCGTGAGGCAGGACGACGGCATTTCCTTTTCTGCAATCCCTTCCAGGGCTGCTCCCGCAGGGAATGCTAAACCCAGGGCCACCCCATAGCGGTCAACGAGCTGACCGAAGGAAATGTCCCTGCTTCCTCCGATGATGGAAATTTCTCCGGAACGGACCTGAAGGATTTCACAGGTACCGCCGGACAAGTGGAGAGCAATCAGTTCCTTCTCATCCCGAAAATCCGAATATCGCTTCACTGCTTCCAGATGCCCTTCCTGATGGGAAAACTCCAGATATGGGATGTCCATAGCCAGTGCAATCGAAGACCCAATCGCCGTACCGGCGGTAAAAACAGGCATATAAGATCCGTCAACGGGTCTGGGTCTGGAAGAGGCCGCGGTTCCTCTCACTTGAAAGAATCCCTGGCTGAAAGCTTCTTTGATCAATTCCGGCAGAGCTTTTATATGAAGGAAATGGGCCTCTGACTGACGGATTCCACGGGCTCCCTCTTTAACAGGGAGAAGCCGCCGGGCATCGGCCAGAATTTGGCCATTCCGGTCGGTCAGGGCTACTGAGGTGGTATAATTGCTGGTGTCAATGCCCAGCACTGCTTCAACCGGATTATTCCTCTCCAATGGTTTCTGCCTGTTTTCCCTTCTGAATTTTGCCCAGAATGCCGTTGATATACTTGCCCGATTCTTCGGTACTATATTTTTTAGCCATGTTGACAGCTTCGTTAATGGCAACGGAGTCTGGTACATCTTCCATGAAGAGAATCTCCCCGGCCCCGGCTCTGGTAATAGCCAGATCCACTTTGGCGATCCGGCTCAGTTTCCAGTGATCGCTTGAATTTTCAATGGTTTCATCGATCAAAGACCGCTTATCCGTCAATACTTGAGTCAATCGAAGGAAGTAATCCCGCTGGGAAGTTCCCTTGAAATGCTCTTCCAGAAAACGATCCCTCAGGTCATCGCTAAAATCCTTCTGGGCATCCATCTGGAAAATCAATTTCATTACCAGTTCCCTGGCTTCACTTCTGTTCATCTGCAACCTCCTCGGGAAAATGCACTCCCTGCACGTGTATGTTTACCTTTTTTACAGGCTGATCGATTACGCTTTCCACATCTTTTTTTACTCGCTCCTGGATATTCCAGGCTATCTCCGGGATTTTCACCCCATATTCCACAGTGATGTAAAGGTCCAGCATCAGGCCTTCTTCTGTCTGGTTGATTCGTATTCCCTTTCGGATAAATCCATTGAATCCTTCCACTTTTCTGGCGGAATCCAGCACACAGAGACTGATTACATCTTCCGATATTTTAACGGTTCCCAGTTTTTCTTCCTGTTCCGGATTCATGCTTATTCCTTCTTCCCATTTTCATTATTACCTGATGAAACCTCAGTTTCCAAATCATTTTTGATCTTCAGGCGAATTTTTTCGATTCGCCTATCTTTGACGGATTCGATGATAAACTGGCAATTTTCCATCTCAATGATTCGGTGTCCTTCGTCATCGTCATCCGGGACTTCCCCAAGAATATCCATAATAAAGCCGCCGATGGTCTCGCTGTACTCGGAAGTCAGGTTCAGTTTCAGTTCCTCGTTGAGCTCCTTCAGGGAGACATAACCGTCCAACCGGTAAATATTTTCATCTATCTGTTCGATATCCGGCTCCTCATCATCGTATTCATCGTCGATATCTCCAACGATCTCTTCAATCAGGTCCTCCATGGTGACGATTCCGGAAAATCCCCCGTATTCGTCGATCAGGATGGCAATCTGCTGACGGGCAGACTGGAGGTCGAAGAACAAGGTTTCCAAATTTTTCGTGGCCGGCACGAAAAAGGGCTTTCTCAGAATCGACCGGATATCCACGTTTTCAAACCCTACTTCCCGGGCTTTGATCAGATAATCTTTGATGTTCAGAATGCCGATGATGTTGTCGTTGTCATCATCGTAGACGGGTATCCTGGAGTAGCGGAGTTCCATCAGCTCTTCCAGGTATTCTTCCGGTGGATCGTTGATATCGATATAAAAGACATCGGTTCTGGGGGTCATGACTTCCAGGGCTTTTTTATCATCAAAGGCAAATATGCTGTTGATCATTCTCTTACCCTGTTCGTTGAGGACACCCGTTTCCTGCCCCACTTCCAACATGGATTTTACATCGTCCTCAGAAAAACTTTCCTCAGTGGTCTCCCTTTTTTGCCGGGTCAGAATAAGCAGAAGATGGACCGATGCAGAAAGAATCCAGTTGAAGGGAGCGACGATTTTCCCCAGACCCAGAATCAAGCCGGCGGAAGAAAGAGCGATCTTTTCTCCGTGACATAGGGCTATCCGTTTGGGATACAATTCGCTGATCACCAGATTGACATAGGTCAACGCCAGGGTCAGCACCACTACGGCAAGAGGCATGCTGTAAACTTCCCCTTCCAGCCCGGCGGCAGTTACCAGCGGCCCGGCCAGGCCATAGGCTGTCAAGGCTCCTGCCATCAATCCTGCAGTGGTTATCAGAGTCTGAATGGTCGGCAGGGATATTTCCGGATGTTCCAGTAATTTTAATAGGTGAGTGGCTTTCTTATTCCCTTCTCCAGCCAGTTGCCGGATCCGGCTTTTACTGACAGCGGATAAAGAGCCCTCCACCGCTGCAAAATAACCATTGATTAATAATAGGACAACGATCAGGGATAGATATAGGCCAAATGGCCAACTAGGGTCAGGGTTGTTCGACATAGCATTCTCCTGCATGATTCGGTTATATCTTCCTTTCTAATTCCGGGGTTATTTGGCTTTTCGCAGCATGAATCCCGGTTTGACCGGATGGTCCATCTTCATTCTCAGGATCTGTTGGGGATGGGGAGCGGATTCAAGGGGATTCCCATCTTGATCTTCCATCCATTCCAGCTTTTGTTCGAAAAAATCCGTATAGGGACCAAAGACTTCCAGGACATCCCCCAGGGACATTTTATTACGCTGCTCCACGATGGCAATACCGGCTTCTGCATCGTATTCCCGGACCACCCCAACAAAGGTATATTCCCGGGTATAGGCACTGGAGGTATAATCCTGGTCCTTGTTGGTAGGCTTATTGAAGTAGAATCCGGTGGTAAATTCCCGGTGGCTGACTTTTTTCAGCTCTTTCATCCAGGCCGGATCGAATCGGTATCCGGAAGGATCCCGGAGATATTGATCCAGCGCTTTCCGATAGACGGAGACTATTGTAGCAACGTAAAAGGCGCTTTTCATCCTGCCTTCAATCTTAAAGGAGGTAATTCCTGATTCAGCCAATTCCGGTATATGTTCCAGCATACACAGATCACGGGAATTCATGATATAGGTTCCCCGTTCATCCTCTTCCACCGGATAATATTCCCCCGGTCTCTTTTCTTCCACCAGGCTGTATTTCCATCGGCAGGGATGGGCACAGGCTCCCCGGTTGGCATCCCGCTCGATCATGAAATTGCTCAGCAGGCAACGGCCGGAATAGGAAATGCACATGGCTCCTTGTACAAAAGCCTCTATTTCCATATCCTGGGGGATGGAATTTCGCATCTCCCGGATTTCGGGAAAAGTCAGCTCCCGAGCCAGTACGATTCTCCGGACTCCCTGGCGATACCAAAAAAGAGCCGTTTGATAATTGGTGAGATTAGCCTGGGTACTGAGATGAAATTCTGCCTCCGGAAAGGCGTCTTTCAGGGTCATCATGACCCCGGGATCCGATACGATGAAGGCGTCAAAGGGAATATTCCTGATTTTTTCTACATAAATCTGAAGCTCCGAAATGTCTTCATTATGGGCGAAGATATTCATGGTCAGGTACGCTTTTTTAGCCTGTTCATGACAGTATTTGACTCCTTCACCCATTTCTTGGATGGTCATATTTCCGGCTCCTGCCCGGAGAGAAAACATCTCCCCCCCGAAATATACGGCATCGGCACCATAATCGATGGCTGCCTTCAGTTTTTCCAGGTCACCGGCAGGGGCCAGCAATTCAATCTTGTTCATTTTATTCTCCGACGATGGTCACTGCCAGACCGTCACCGATGGGCAGGAATGCCGTCGATGAATCGGTTCTGCTGTTGAGCATCCCTATGTATTCTCGCATTTTTCTTATGTTGGTTTTCGCTCTGCCTCGAGGGTCATACCGTTCAGAAAGGGTTTTGCCGCTCATGAAAATATTGTCCGATACGATCATGGCTCCCGGATTGCACAAGGGAAGCAGACCATTGAAAAATTCTTCATAATGACTTTTACCCCCGTCAATAAAGGCAAAATCAATTTTTTTATCCGCCGGCCAGGTCCGCAGCACTTCTCTGGCATCCCCCTGGATCAGTCGGATCTGATGATCCATTCCAAGAGCTTCAATATTTTTTTGGGCTTCCAGGGCCATTCTTTCCTGATATTCAATGGTCCAAAGAGTAGCTTCCGGACAAATCTGGCAGAAGCAACAGGCAGAATAGCCTACTGCCGTACCAATTTCCACGATGTGTTTTGGCTTTCTGATTCGAAGCAGTTGCAGAAGCAAGGCTTCCGTATCCTTCAGGATAATGGGTATCTTTCTTTCCTCTGCCTGGTGGCGTAAAACTCCCAGGGTATCGGTCAGTGGTCGGTATAGGTCATCCAGAAATCGGATGGCCTCTTCGTTGATGATATTCATAATTTAATCCTATAGGGAGTCGATGTATTTCTGCTTATAAACCAGAAATTCATTGTAATCATTAGTAAAGTTATGAGTCCCCTGACCCTCCGGATCCACAACAAAATACAGGTAATCCGTGTCCGCCGGGTATAGGGTGGCCTTAATGGAATCCGCCCCGGGAGAGCAAATGGGTCCAGGAGGCAGGCCCCGGTTGACGTAGGTATTATAAGGAGAGTCGATTCCGGTATCGGTGTAATAAAGCCGGTCCTTTTGCTCCCCCAGTACGTACTGGACGGTGGAATCAAATTGCAGGGGCATCCCTGCTGCAAAACGGTTGTATACCACGCTGGCCACCAATGGTCGGTCTTCTGCAGCAACGGACTCCCGTTCCACCATGGAAGCGATGATGATGATTTCCCTCATGGAATAGCCCATGGAGGAAGCCATCTCCGAATACTCCGGAGTGAAAACCTTTTCAAAATGGTTCAGCATAATCTGAATGACATCATGAGGAGAGGCGTCCAGGGGGATTTCATAGGTTTCCGGAAAAAGGAATCCTTCCAGCCGGTCCGGACCTGACGGAAGATCTGCAACGAAGCTTTGGGAGAAGGTTCCTGTTTCAGCTTCCATCAGAAATTCCGCCTCATCGGCGATTCCCTTTTCTGCCAGGAGACGGGCTGTCTGCCGGACGGTATAACCCTCCGGTATGGTTACCATATTACCGGCGGAAATCCCTGTCTTCATCTTCTCCATAATCTGATAGGCGTTCATGGATGGGGATAAAGAGTATGATCCCGCTTTGTATTTGCTGTCATTACCCGTAATCTTTGAAACGATGCGAAAGGCCCGGCTGTCTTTTATAATGCCGCTGTCTTCTAATATCTGGGAAATGGAGGATGCGCCGGATCCCAGGGGTATGGTTACTACTTTTACGGCTGTATTCTGGGGATCCATCGGTTTTACAGCCTCCGCCAAGGCCATTCGGACACCGAAAGCGCCCAGGAGAATCATGATTGCCACAGCAATCAGCAATTTGGTCTTACCATTTAAACTATTTGTTCTTCCCATTTTACCCTCATTTTTTAAAAGGGACGTTTTCACGCCCCTTTTCAAACTATCTTATAAAAGGCAAGTTATTTTGCCCGGCCCAGATATTCTCCGGTTCTCGTATCGATCTGAATGGTTTCTCCTTCTTCAATGAAGATGGGAACCTGAATGACTGCTCCGGTTTCCACCGTGGCTGCTTTGGTCACGTTAGTAGCCGTATCTCCCTTGACTCCCGGCTCAGTCTCCACTACTTTCAGGGTGACAAAGTTGGGGGCTTCTACCAGGAAAGCACTGCCCTTGTAGAATTTAATGGTGGCTTCGTCATTTTCACGAAGGTATTTAATGGCATCTTCTACTTGTTCTTCCATCAGAGGAACCTGTTCAAAGGTTTCCTGATCCATAAAATAGTAGAGTTCTCCATCAGAATACAGATACTGCATGGTTCTGGTCTCGATATGAGCCTTGGGAAATTTATCGTTGGGGTTGAAGGCTTCTTCCCGGGTAGCACCGGTCAGGACGTTCCGATACTTTGTCCGGACGAAGGCGGCGCCCTTTCCTGGTTTTACATGCTGGAAATCCAGGACTACGTGGGGCTCTCCGTTCAAATCGAAGGTGATCCCTTTTCTGAAGTCGCTTGCATAAATCATCGTTCTTTCTCCTATCTTAGTCAGAATATTTGTATTTAAAGAATAATCAAATCCTTGGGCGAATTTACGGTATTAATTATACCAAATTCCGTCACTATTGCCAAGTCCTCAATTCGAACACCATACTTTCCGGGAATATAAATCCCCGGCTCGATGGTAACCGGCATGTAGGAGGCCAGGATTTCTTCGCTTTTCCGGTTGAGGGTAGGCGGTTCATGAACAAGCCGTCCTACACCGTGGCCAGTACCGTGGACAAAGTACTCACCATAACCGGCTTCCTCAATGATATCCCGGGCTGCCCGATCCACTTCCACGCAGGCCACACCGGCCCGAACAGTATCCAAAGCAGCCAGCTGGGCGCCGAGAACGATATGATAAATTTTCTTCTGTTCCGGTGTTGCGTGACCCATGACCACCGTCCGGGTCATATCTCCGCAATAACCGTCCACCACTGCACCAAAATCCAGGGTGATGAAATCTCCTTTCCGGATGACCCGGTCCGAGGGAATTCCATGGGGTTCACAGGAGTTGGGACCGGAAACACAAATGGTATCAAAGGCCAGTCCCTGAGCCCCCAGGCTCATCAGGACCCGATGGATTTCCTCCGCGATCTGGATTTCCGTCATTCCTTCCTTGATATATCCCATCAGATGGCTGAAGCACATATCCCCCATCGCCGATGCCTTCAGGATAGCCATCAGCTCCTCCGGTGTTTTGATGATATTATTCGGCAGGCTGGTTGTTTCCAAGGCTGATCACTTCTCCTAAAATCTTATAGATGTCATTCATCATCAGGGAAAAACGGATTTCGGACTGAAGATACTGGGCTGCTGTCGGGTCCTGCATCATGATGCCGTAGAGGGACTGGATCTGCTCCATCATCTCTCCGCCGATTTCTTCTCCCATCATCTGTTTCGCCTGGATTTCAAACTGCTTAGCCTGAAAATCGTTGAGCATGTCGGACAGGTCTTCGTTACCGGTCACCACCTGCTTCATCTCGTGATACTGTTTGTATTCTTCCGACTCCTTAATGGCCTTAGCCAGACTATGAGCCGCATCGTAGACATTCATCATCTCTTTTCTCCTCTAAATTATTTTATGAACCAATAGGGTTCTGGTCTTATACTTCCATGAAAATAGGCAGGATGACCGGACTCCTTTTGGTTTTTTCATAGATAAAGTTCCGCAGAGCGTCCCTTACGGCTGATTTCATGGTATTCCATTCCTTGACATTTTCTCTCATGCACTTATCCAAAGCTTTTGCCACGACAGCCCGGGCTTCTTCAATGAGATCCTCATTTTCCCGAACATAGACAAACCCTCTGGAAATAATGTCAGGACCGGAAGCCACTTCACCGGAGGCTCTGTCAATGGCAGCCACCACGATAATCAGACCGGATTCAGACAAGAGTTTTCTGTCCCGCAGAACGATGTTTCCTACGTCTCCAACTCCAAGGCCGTCTACCAGTACTGGTGATGCAGGAATCTCTTCATTGGTCACTCTGGCAGAATTGGGTGTCATCTCTAAAACATTGCCATTTTTCAGAATAAAAATATCTTTGGCATCCATCCGGAGATTTTCAGCTAATGCCGCATGGGCTCTCAGATGGCGATACTCCCCATGTACCGGCACGAAATATTTCGGTTTCAGCAGCACATGGAAAAGCTTTAACTCTTCTTCACAGGCATGGCCGGAAACATGGATGTCCGCAATGTCAGAGTAGATTACCTCCGCCCCCTTTTCATAAAGCCGGTTGACAACATTGGAAACAGTTTTTTCGTTGCCGGGAATGGGGCTGGAGGACAGGATAACCATATCCCCCTTTTTAATCTGAACCGCTTTATGCTCTGCTGCAGCCATTCTGGAAAGAGCCGACATGGGTTCTCCCTGGCTGCCGGTGGTAATGATGACCAGATTCTTGTCGGGGATCCCCTTTATCTTATTAATGTCTACCAGGGTTCCTGCCGGGACTTTCAGATATCCCAGTTCCATGGAAAGATTGGCAACATTGACCATACTCCGGCCGGAAATGGCCACCTTACGATCAAATTTCACCGCATTGTCGATGATCCGCTGCACCCGGTGCACGTTGGAGGAAAAGGTGGCAATAATAATACGACTTTTGGAATCACGGAAAATATTCTCCAGTGCTCTGCCGACGGTTCTTTCCGAAGCAGTAAACCCGGGACGAGTAGCATTGGTACTGTCTGCCATCAGAAGCAGAACTCCTTTATTTCCGATTTCTGCCAAACGATGGAAATCGATGGGTTCCCCGTCCAGCGGAGTGTAGTCGATTTTAAAGTCGCCGGTGTGAAAAACAACGCCAACCGGTGTTTCGATAGAAAGGCATACCGCATCAGCAATAGAGTGGGTCGTCCGAATGGTTTCCACTTTAAAATTACCAAGCTTAATGGTGTCTCCGGCTTTTATAACGTTGAGCTTTGCTTTCAATCCATGTTCCTTCAGCTTATTGTTGATCAATCCCAGAGGAAGCCGAGTCC
>JBLJBD010000107.1:0-13883 GCA_047637815.1 Anaerovoracaceae bacterium | reverse complement strand
TTTCAAGAAAAGACCCATTCCGAAGAATCAGTTTCAGGATGCAACGTTCCCCCATATCCATTCGGGAAGCCGTTGATTCCAGGTCTTCCTCTGGGCTGGGGCTGGATTTGTACCGTGACGGTTCCCTGGATTCATCTTTTTGGAACACCTCCAGCCGAATGGCCGACGGAGCGATGCCCGTGTCCTCTCCCAACTTGGAAATATAGGCATCGATTTCCACTGGAGAAAGTTGTCTCAGGAGGATTGCCGCCTCCTTGAGAAAGCGGATCCGCCCTTCGGTGGAAACCAGGTCGTGGGCGGATTTCAGTACCTGGAGCTTATATTCCATAAAGGGCAAGGCCCCTTTCATCAATCGCAAAAAGGCATCTCTGCCTCTTTTTTTGATAAATTCATCCGGATCCTTTGCCCCTTCCATCTGAAGGACTTTAACCTGCAGGCCCTCCCGATAGAGGATATCCATCCCCCGAAGAGCAGCATTCTGACCTGCCTGATCCCCATCATAGGATAGGTATACACTGTTTGTATAGCGCTTCAGCAACCGGGCTTGATTCTCTGTGAGAGCAGTTCCCAAGGATGCGCAGCAGTTCCGGACTCCCCCCTGATACAGAGCGATTACATCCATATATCCCTCAACCAGGATCGCGGACCCTTCCTTGGTGATTTCAGACCGGGTCAGGGATAAACCGTACAGATTATTTTTTTTCATGAAAACCGAGGATTCAGATGAATTGAGGTACTTGGGATTATCATCCCCAATGGCTCTCCCTCCGAAACCGATGATCTTGCCTCGTGTATTAAGAATCGGGAAAATCACCCGGTTTCTGTACTTATCAAAATATTTACCCTTAGATTGTGAAACTAAACCTAAATCTACCAGAAGCTGTGGTTCTATGCCCAGCTTTTCGAAATGTTTCAGGAGGCTGTCCCACTGTGGTTCTGCATAACCGATTCCGAATTTCTTCATGGTTTCCGGAGAAATTCCTCTGCCGATCATATAACGATAAGCCGGATTATCCTCCTTCCAGAGATTTTTATAGAAAAAAGTGGCGGCTTCCCGATTGATTTCCAGATACTGCTCCTGACGGGCATCCTTCTGAAATTGGTCCCGAATGGGAATCCCATATTCATCGGCCAGTTTTTCCATAGCACCCCGAAAATCCAGATTGTAATACTGCTCTACAAACTGAATCACATCTCCCGCAGCGCCACAGCCAAAGCAGGTATAGATCTGCTTATCCTCGGACACAACAAAAGAAGGTGTCTTTTCATTGTGGAAGGGGCAGAGCCCTTTGTGGTTGGCCCCGGTCTTCTTCAGCGGGACGACCCGTCCCACCACATCCACGATGTTGCACCTGCTTTTTATTTCTTCAGTGATGTTATCCCGTTGCACCAAATTTTTTTCCTCTCCCGTTGCCGGCTGTCAAAAGCTTTTCCAGGGCTTTGGCGTGAAAAGTTCGTCGTACAGATTCATAGCATACCGGTCGGTCATGCCAGCAATATAGTCTTTGACGATCTCATGGATTCCGTAGCGGTCGATCAACCGGCTGCTGTCCTCCGGAAGCTGCTCCGGTCTGGACAGGAAATATTCATAAAGACGGTGGATGATCTGACGGACTTTATCCAGTTCTTCATCCTTCTTGACCACGCTGTTGTGGTAAACCATTTCAAACATAAAGGTCCGGAGCTGATTCATGGCTTCTTTGGATTCCGTACTTTGGTGTATACTATCTTTCCCGTCACTCTGACGAACCACGTCCCCTACCAGATGGTTGATCCGGCTTCGATGATCCTGCCCCAGAACGTCCAGACATTCGGCGGGAAGGTCTTCCCTCCGGATAACGCCGCTTCTAATGGCATCGTCGATATCGTGGTTGATATAGGCTATCCGGTCGCTGAGCTTGACCACCTGTCCTTCCAGGGTAAAGGGAATCCCTCCGCCGGTGTGGTTCAGGATCCCGTCCCGAACTTCTTCAGTCAGGTTCATCCCCAGGTAGTTTTTATTTCCTTCCAGCACTTCCACCACCCGAAGGCTCTGCACATTGTGACGGAAGCCGCCGGGATGGATCTCCGCCAGGAAATCCTCCCCATTATGGCCGAAGGGGGTATGGCCCAGGTCATGGCCCAGGGCGATGGCTTCTGCCAAGTCCTCATTGAGGGCCAGGGCTCTGGCGATGGTTCTGGCAATCTGGGACACCTCCAGGGTATGGGTCAGCCTTGTCCGGAAATGATCCCCTTCCGGCGCCAGGAAAACCTGAGTCTTATGCATCAGCCTTCGAAAGGACTTGGAATGGACGATTCGGTCCCGATCCCGCTGATAATCGGTACGGTACCGGCATTTTTCCTCCGGATGGACCCTGCCTCTGGTCTGACTGGCACAGGCAGCATAGGGGGATAGGGTGTCCCCTTCTTTTTTTTCGATGTCTTCCCGTAGTATCATAGGCGTTCCTCAGGCTCTGCCGTGTTTCATTACAAGGCCTTCTACGATGTTGGCCACATTTTCACAGGCATCCAGGCTGTCTTCCAATACATCGAAGAGTTCTTTCCACTTCAGGACTTCAATCGGATTTTCTTCATTGCGGAATAATTTGGTCAAAGCTCTCCGATACACAATATCTCCTTCGTTTTCGATACGATTCACTTCGATGATCTGCGTCATGACAATTGGATTGGTCTTAATGTCCTTGAGATTCTTGAAAAGTACATCCAGTTCCCGGATGCACTGAAGAAGCAGTTCAGCCATGGTTACCGCCTCCGGCTTCATTTCCCGGATATCAAAGACAACGAACCGGTTGGAAACCTCTTCGATGGAGTCCACGATATCGTCCATGTCTCTGGTCAGGGCGTACATATCTTCCTTGTCAAAGGGCAGATCTTCCGATTCATTCATCTTTTTGAGGATTTTGTGGGCCTGCATATCGCAGTCTGTCTCCATGACCTTCATATTGGCGACCTTATCCGCCACACCGTCAAAGTTGTTGACTAAATCGGAAAAGGCTTCTCCGGCAGCGATGATTTTATGGATGAATTCATCAAACAATTCATAAAATACATCTTCCTTCTTGTCGTTTTTTTCCTTCTTGAATCCCAGCATCCTAAACCTTCCTCTCCTGTGACAGCAATAACGTTCTCGATATATTAATCTGCTTATTTGCCCGTATGCCCAAACCCTCCACCGCCCCGGCCGGTGTCTCCCAGGTGACCGGTGGTCCATTGTATCCGTTCGACACGGCTGATCACCAGTTGGGCGATCCGGTCACCATTTTGGATGGAAAAAGCTTCAGATCCCAGATTAATCAGCAATACCCCGATTTCTCCCCGGTAGTCCCGATCAATCGTTCCTACCCCGTTGACCATACCGATGCCATGGTGGAGGGCCAACCCGCTTCTTGCCCGAACCTGTGCTTCATACCCCTCCGGAAGTTCGATGGAAATCCCTGTGGGTATGAGTTTTCGTTCACCTGGCTCCAGGCTTACCCTTTCCGGCAGAAAAGCTCTTAGGTCCATTCCGGCTGACCCTTCCGTGGCATACTGGGGGAGAATTCCACTTTTGCTCTGAATTTTAAACATCCTGATTCTCCTGTACTCCTCAGCCGGCAATGATTTTTTTCAAATTCACTTTTCGATTGGTGATCACTGCCCCTGAATAGGCTGAAACATCTGAAATCATGGTTGAAAGCTCTTTAAGATCCTCCATCGTGACCCGGTCGATTCCGGCTATGATCTCTTCCGCTGTGTAAACTTTGCCAAGTAGAATGCTGTTTTTTCCAATGGCAAACATGCGGCTGTTCACATTTTCCTGACTGAAGATATAACTGCTCTTCAGCTGTTCCTTTGCAATGCTCAGTTCTTCTTCTGTGACGCCTTTTTCTCTCAGGGCCATCAGTTCCTCCCGGATTGCCTGTATGGCTGCTTCCAGCTTGTCATGGCTGACACCGGCATAAATGTTGAAGTATCCTTCTTCTGCAAAGGAACTGGCCATGGAGTAAACTGAGTAGGCCAGGCCCTTTTCTTCCCGGATATTCTGAAACAGCCTGGAGCTCATGGATCCACCCATGATATTGTTCAGCAGAACCAAGCCGTAATGACGGTCATCATCCAAACCAAAGGTAGGGACTCCCATACAGAGATGGCTTTGTTCGATTTCCTTCACCTTAACACGAAAACGAGGCTCGTAGGCAACGGTCGGGTTATCCTTCTTCGTTTTTTCCGGCTTCAGCTGGCACAATTTCCCTTCAAAAAGAGAGCAGATATGGTCCTCATCAAAATTCCCGGAAACAGAGATGACGATGTTATCCCGAGTGTATTCTTCCTCCAGATATCGGAGGATGACCTCCCGGTTAATGGAACGAAGGGAAGAAGGAGTCCCGATAATGGAATTAGCCAGGGGATGTCCTTTAAAGAGCAATTCGCATATGATGTCATGGATATCGTCTTCCGGAGAGTCTTCGATCATCTTGATTTCTTCAAAAATGACTTTCTTTTCCTTACCCATCTCCTTTTTATCGAATCGGGAATTGATGAACATATCCAGCAGAATTTCTGCGGATTTTTCCACATTGGAAGAAAGGGTTTTGATATAGTAACAGGTGGCTTCCTTGCCGGTGAAGGCGTTCATTTGGCCTCCGATTTTATCCACGTCCTCGGCAATCTGCTTGGCACTCCTGGTTTCTGTTCCCTTAAAAAGCATGTGCTCGATATAATGGGAGATGCCCGCGTTGCTTCCTGCTTCATCCACTGCGCCTGCTCTCACCCAAATACCCATGGAAACCGACTGGACATGGGGAATTTTCTCCATAGCCACCCGGATTCCGCAGTTTAAATTTTTTAGTTTAATCATGGTAACCTCATTATTCCAGGGCAGCCCTCTTATTCGATGCCGCTCCTGATATTAGTGTAGACGTATATGACTTTAGCCGCCTGAGCTCTGGTAGCCAGTCCCTGGGGATAAAAATTCCCCGAGGAATCCCCGTTCATGATGCCTCCCCCGACCACGGTAGCCACATAATCGGCTGCCCAGGGGCTGATCCTTCCGCTGTCCGGGAATTGGATTCCCGGTGAGGCCTGTGGTATGGCAAAACCCAGTACCCTTGAGAAATTGCAGAGCATGATGCTCATCTGTTCCCGGGTAATATTGTCATTGGGAGCAAAGGTTTTTTCATCGAGACCGCTGACGATTCCGTTGGCAAAACCCCAGTTGACATAATTATAGTACCAGTCCCCTTGCTTCACATCCTGAAACCCGGTGGCCGGATAATCGGTTCCCATGCCGCCGTTCATGGTCTTGCCCAGCATAGCCAGAAACTGGGCTCTGGTAATATTGGCGTCGGGCATGAACATGTTGTCTCCGACACCTTCTACCAAGCCTCTCGAGGCTAGTTTCCCGATGTATTCTTTAGCCCAGTGGCTAGTGGTATCGCCAAATTCAATCAGTTCCTTTCCGACTGTTACCGGAATGGTGATTTGATTCCCGTTATACCCGATGTATATATTACCCTTTTGTCCATGGGCCAAAACAGCCTTAAATTCTCCTTCTTGATTTATAGTGCCAATATTTTCATCACAACTCCAGGTAAAAAGACTGTCTTTGGTGATAACAGGAGAATAACCCATTCGGGCAGTCATATCGATTTCAGCCGTCTGACCGATATCCATGTTAAGTTTGGTCACGGAAGCTTTTAAGGTGAGATTGGAGGGATGGATGATTTCCACCTCCGTGGTATCCCGCAAGCCACCGGAAGTTCCGGTGATGGTCACCTTTCCGGGATTCGCTCCTGCAGTAAAAAGACCAGTTGATGAAATCGTCCCCAGTCCGTCGGTTACATTGTAGGTGACTCCACCGGGAAGACTGACTTTTTCATAGAGCCGGTTGGATGCGGTTGGAGTGATCTGAACATCGGCTCCCGCCATCAACAGGGCGTTTCCGGGATACAGGTGCAGATTTTCTGCCGTGGCCGGAGCTGTGTCTTTATAAACCAGAAGCAGACCATTGGCTACCTTCCGCTGGGAAAGCTGGGAAGGTGAATTTCGAATCACGGCCTTTCCGTCCATGCCCGGTAAGCGGGCATAAAGGACTGAAGAACCTCCTCCGTCCATATTAAAACCGGATACGCAGTCCAGGGCGATCAGATGCTTTGCTGTGTCAATCAGCCCAAGCCCATTGGAAACTGCAGGTTGCCTTCCGTCCAAGACATAGAAGAGCAAACTGCCATCCTGGCGGATACCCACCGCTGTTCTGGGATTGGGATTGGTTCCAGTGGTATCCACCCGGCCGTCTGCTACGATGGAATAATAGATTCCAAGAGCATCCCGGACATCTGCCAGACCTTCATTCCGCTGATCCTGAGAAAAAATCTCGATTTCACTGCCAACCTTCAGCCCCGTCACTTTTCCTGCGGTGGCCGAATTAAGAACGGTGGAAAGAACCACTTCCGTATCCCCGATGGGGGTGTTTCGTGTCTTGGTATTGACAGATTTAACTATTCCTTTAATAGATGAATTAACCTTTAATTGAATATTGTCCTTGCTGCCGGTTTCAATGACGATTTCCACACAGTCGGTGGTGGTTTTTGTTGATGTTCCATAATGACGGTTGTAGAAATGAAGGCCATTGGCTGCACCCTGGGGCACGTTGATGAAGCCCACGGGCAGGTTGATCTCCTTATCAACGGCAGCCCCCGGAGCCGTCAACGCCGCTTCTGAGGTTCCTTCCAGCGCCCCTTCCGTGGTACCTTCTGCTGCTGCAGGCGCCGTTGGGATTTCCGTTACGATGCCTTTCATGGAATAACTGACGCTGGTCTTCAGCATGGCCGCTTTTCCATCCTGATCAAAGGTCAGGGACATTTCCGGATTGTAGCCGGAAGTAACGATATTCCCGTTGCTTATAGTTAGTCCCTTGGGCGTTCCGGTAGAAGTATCATAAATATCCCCGTTGATGGCTGCCACCACCTTATAGCCCTGTTCTTCCGCATATCGGATCATATCCCCGATGGTATAAGTAGCCCGAACTTCACCGGAAAAGACCATAGGCCTTATTCCGTTGCCATTGTTGTCCGCTTCTACCACATAGGCATGCTGGATACCAGCACTGTTGTAACCGACGATTTCTCCATAGGACATTCCCTCAAACAGCTCCATTTGCGAGCGGAAGGTCACCGTTCCAAAACCGTCCTGATATGCAAATCCACTCAGGATGGAAAAACTCATTAGAATTACCATCATCAGTGCCGTTATTCTTTTTGCCTTATTGTTCTTCATTTTCAGTCCTCATTTCCAGTTTAAAGTCAAACATTTCTTCATTGAAGCAATCTCCATTGTACAGGATGATTACTACGTCCGGCTGATAGTCCGCAGCATAGTCCCCGGCATTCCGTTTAAAGAACCGCATATCCAAAGCCCGAAGTTCTGAAACAGCTGGTGCCAGAAAGGAATATACCGGAAGGGCAAAGGAGTCTTTGATCATCAGGATCCTTCCCTCCCCCTCCAGATGATTCCGGAAAATCAGTTCTTCATGATCCCCCTTATACACCGCATAACGGTTGGTGTCCGGAGGATTTTCAGGAGACAGATTATCCGGATTGATCATCGATGCGGAAAAGCCGCCCCGGGTGACAAGATGCTGTGCCCCATCGATTTGTTCCACGGTCATATCCGTGGGAAATTCCGGGTAGATGTAGGTAAAGTCGTCGACACCCGCATACCGGAAACCGGTTCTCCTCCCCATGGAGCCGAGAAAAAAATCGTCGTAGGTTCTGGATCCATAGGATCCGATATCCATCAGCTTTTCATCGATCTGAAATCCGTATGCTTCATTGAGCTGCCGCCCGATGGTCCAGGTAGCATCGAAGGCGGTTTCAATCCGCCAATGGTGATCCGTATCAAAGAAGAGCTCCTTTTGATTGGCGTTACCGCCTCTCAGGCTATCTCTCAAGTCCAGGACCGCTACCCCTTCTTTTTGTATTTCTGCCAGGAATCGATCCCCATTGACGTCGGCATAGTCGGTCACATGAGGTGGAAGCCCGCTGTTGCCTCCGTCAACTTTGAAGGGAGCTAAAACAAACAGCAGGGGTATACCCTCCTGATCCAGTTTTTCCTTAAACTCCAGCGTCTTTTGCACAGCCCCGCGGACATCCTTTTTTTCCACCCGATAGGTGATCTGTCCGAAGTCCGTCCGGTAAATCTCTCCGTAGGCGGGATCCGGCAGTATGGATTTTCCAAGGAGACGCTGGGTCAGGCCGAACAGCTCATTCATATCCTCTCGCCGGTAGGTGTCCCGGATCATGATGGTTTCCGCTGCATCAATAGCCCCTTGGATTCGCTCCAGCACCGGTGTTCCGGCCGGCACCGTGTTTCGGTACTCGGTCAGGAAATCCTCCAGAGGGTGATTATCCTCATAAAGGAACATCCCCACCAGAAAAATCATGGTCAACGCTATGTATAAAATTGTGGTCAGTTTTTCTTTTCTCATAAATCCGGGCTCCTGATCAGAAGTTGAAATAAATAAAGGGATTATAGGAACCTTTCACCAGATAGGTGACACCGATGAGGAACAAACCGGTCACCGTCAGCCCAAAGGCGATCTGACCGGGAATGATCATTTTCTGCAGAATCGGATCCCTCCTGTTCCGGGTGAACCAGCGGCGAAGAGCCGGAGCCACCGGCATGGAGAAGCAGATTCCGGCAGCCAGGAACACCCAGTTTTCCAGAGCATAGACCCAGGCTGCCCCAGAGGCGGCAGAACCAGGAGACCATCCCAGCATGGCCGAAAGATACTGAGCAGCGTAGGGTAGATTCTCAGACCGGAATAACACCCAGCCGAAAATCACTAAAAGCATGGTATAAAGATGCTTCATCACCACCGAAAAAAATGGATGATTTCTGAGTTCCAGCCCTTCAAAACCGGTTAATTTTTCAACGGATATGGAAACAAAATAAAGCAATCCCCATAAAATAAAAGTCCAGTTGGCGCCATGCCAGAGTCCGGTCAGAAACCAGACCACCAACAGGTTGAAGACGATCCTTTTCCGGCTGTTAACCCGGCTGCCTCCAAGGGGGAAATAAACGTAATCCCGAAACCAAGAACCGAGAGATATGTGCCAGCGACGCCAAAATTCTGAAGTGGATCGGGATATATAGGGGTAATTGAAATTTTCCGGAAAGCGGAATCCGAACATCCGCCCCAGGCCGATGGCCATATCCGAATATCCGGAAAAGTCATAATAAATCTGAAGGGTGTAACAGATCGCTCCGAACCAGGCAAAAGAAAAGGATATTTCATCTGCCGGCATGCTGAAGGCTTTGTCCGCCAGCAAGGCAAAATTATTAGCCAGCAGGACTTTCTTTAAAAAACCAATGAGGAATCGGGTTGCCCCCTCTGAAAATCCCGTCCAGGTCTCCCTTCGATTCATAATCTGATCGGCGATGGTTTCATACCGGACGATGGGCCCGGCAATCAGTTGGGGGAAAAAGGAAATATATAACCCCACATTCAGGGGATTCCTCTGGGGATTTCCCTTCCCCCGGTAAACATCAATCACATAGGATATGGCCTGAAAGGTAAAAAAGGATATCCCGATGGGCAGCATAATCTCCGGAACGCCAAAGGATGAACCAAAGAAGTGATTCAGATTTTCCAGGGTGAACATCAGGTACTTGAAAATAAAGATGATGCCCAGATTGACCAGGAGCATGGTGGTGATGATCAGTCTGGCCTGAATGATGTTTTCCCGAAACCGGAATACCAACAATCCAAAAATCCAGTTAAGCAAGATGGAACCTATCATAACCAGAACGAACCAGGGTTCTCCCCAGGCATAAAAACCCAGACTGACTACCAGTAAAAAAACATTCTGAAGCTTCCGGCTGAAGCGAAAAATCCCATAATAGAGGATGACCACCACGGGAAGAAACAGAAATATAAATATCAGTGATGAAAACAGCATTCGGCCACCGGTCTCTTTCTCTAGTATTTCTTGTTGACGTAATCGTCGATCCGGGATCGTTTTCGGATGGGTTGAAAGACCCCTTCCTCCTTCAGCTCTTCTACAATACCAGGATTGATGGTGTGCAGGATGACTCCCTCATAATCATGGAGAAGAATTTCAATCAGCTTATTATCCAGGAAGTCGGACTTGGCTTTGATGTAATAGGCTTCCATATTGGTGAAATCCAGGTAACGGAGCAGCTGCCGGATGGCATCATCCTTTTTTCGATAATGGAAGTTGACTTTGGCATCCAGTTCCCGGATCAGTTCCGGATGTTTTTCCATCAACTTTTTATCCCGCATCCGCAGCTGATTGTACTTGGCAATGACATTATGATACTGATAATTATAGATTCCCTTTTCAAAAGAGTCGATTTTTTGAAAGGGCTTCAAACCCATCCGGGTGATATAATAATAGTGTTCTTCGATAAATTCCCGTTTGGAAAGATCCCCTTTCTTATATTTGAAAATCAGAGCTTCCCGTTCTTCAAAAAATAAGTCGAAGGTGGTTTTCCGAATCCTGTCATGCATGTCCGTCTCCTGTTTCTCCGGTATTCTCCCTGATCACGTCCGACAGGACTGCCCGGATAATGTTTCGTGCATTTTCCAGGAAGGCTTCCTTGGGCTGCTCCGCGCTTCTGGCATCATTCCAGTAGTGCTTTGTATAAGGATCCAGCATATCTTCTTCCCCCAGGCCATTTTCATAGAGTTCCCGGATAAAATCCTTCTTATCCTCTGCTCCCTGTCGGAACATCTCCCAATAATCCTCCGTAAAAAAACCGGGGACCACTCCATAGTGGGGTGAGATCAGCACCCGGACCGGATACTTTCGGCACTTTTCCAAAGATTCCATCGAATCCTTATAACTCTTTAATATAGGAATATGCATATAGGAAGATGACTCCAGTACACCGGTGCTTTCACTGGTAAACAGGATTCCGTCCGGCTCCAGGGCATAAGTCATGGAGCAGTCGGTATGGCCTTTGGTGGAAAAAGCACGAATGGATTCCTCTCCCAAAGATATTATACTTGATTCATCCAGGGGCAAATCCAGTCGGAGCCCGTTCATATCAAAGGATTCTGGGGCAGTACCCGTATATTTCTTCCAGGCGACCAGGCTGAGCTCCTCCATTTTTTTACGAGCCCCCGGGCTGTCAAATACCCGCTTACAATAGGGAGCACCGCAGACCACCGCTTCCGGCCATTCCCGAAGCACCAGGGGCAATGCTCCCATGTGATCGTAATGGGTATGACTCAGTAGGATATAGTCCAGTGTCCCCCCGGTCTTTTTCAACTGTTCCTTTACATTCATGATCATTTGCTCGCCACAATAGGCCATGCCCGTATCCAGGAGAGCATTTTTACTGCTTCCGGTAATCAGCAGGGCTTCTCCCCCCGCTCCAGCGGTAACCCTGGTTACTTTATCCGGCATCTTTAGCCGATCCTGACCGGGAAAATCCCGGAATAATTCTTTTCTCTCATTCATTTTCTTCTGTTCCTTGCTCTCCCCATAGGTAAACACCGCCAAACCAATCCATATAATGACAAAGCACAGAAACTGTACCCGGTCAAAAGGCTCCCGGAACAGAAAAATTCCCAGGATCAGGGATATGGATGGGGAGACATATTCGATGATGCCCAAGTTTACCATGGTAATCCGGTTGGCTCCCATGGTGAAAAGGATCAGTGGGGCTGAGGTGCAGATTCCGATCAGGCTCAGCAGGAAGATCTGAAATCCGCTGCCTACGCCAAAGGCGCCGATTCCCTTGTATTCATAATAAAAAACCATGATCAGAGCCGGTGGAACCAGAAACATGGTTTCATAAAAAAGGGACAGTACTGCTTCCAGCCGGTAGCTCTTTTTGAATGCGGTATAGATAGCAAAGGTCAATGCCAGACTCAGGGCGATGACCGGGAATCTGCCATAGTACAAAACCATGATCAGTACCCCAAGCAGGGCCATGGACAGGGAAATCACCTTATATCGATTCAGCTTCTCATGAAAAATCAGAACCCCGAAGACGGATACCATCAGAGGTTCAATATAATAACCAATAACCGTCTGTATCACGTAATCCGCATTGACGGCAGCAATATAAATGCTCCAGTTGACAGTAATCAGCAGGCCGGCCAGAAAAAATTTCGGCTTGTTGCCTTTGATCCTCAGTGGAGCAAGTATCGCCTTTAAACCATAGATCCGAAGAGACAGCAGAAAGGTCACCAATGCTACGAACACAATCCGGTAAAAAATGATGACGACGGAGTCGATGGGTCTTAAGGCCTGCCAATAGATTGGCAGAAACCCCCATATAACAGCGCTGCCCAGGGCAGCTGCCATTCCAAGCTTATATTCCCGATTGCCCATAAGTCCTCATTCCTCGAACACTGCTTCCTCGTCTCCGTCTCCGTAGTCTTCTTCTTCCTCCTCTTCATCCTCCATGGAGGACAGAGCAGATGCTACTGAAACCATATATTCGTCTATTTCATAGGGAATACACTCGGAAAAATCATACTCGTATTCTTCATCTCCCAGCTTTTCCACCCGGTAGGCAGTTACTGCCTCCAGCAAGGTCACTATCAGGACTTTCTTATCTTTTGTCCGAATTAATCGGACTTCGCTTTCCTGGGTCAGCCAGTTGCGGAACTTGTACAGCTCCTCCACGAAGACGGACATTTCATCCCTCTCTTCATCTTCCTCGGCTGCAGCAATGGATTCAGCAAGGCCCATAAGCATCATCTTAACCGATGTCAGGAAGGTATATACTTCAATGCCATACTCCGATGGAACGCCTTCCAGGATTTCATCCAGATAGGTTTCGATGAACTCTCCCAGGTTGACCATATCCACTCTCTTGATCAGGGCATAGAGATCTTCATACCGAATCTCTCCGTCATATTCCATCAGGTCCGCAAAATTCTCAAAAAACTGAAAATCCTCCGCTTCTTCCAAATCCAGTATTTCCAGCAGTTCTTCCAGACTCATACTATTTTCCCTCCATTCTGACATCTTCCAGATCAAAGTTCTTGAACTTGACCTTGACCGGCTCGGCTTCAAAAATGGTATCGATCATATTCAGGAAATTCTCTGAGAGGTCGCTGGCATAAAAGGTGTTGTCAATAGTAGGACAGCAGGCCAATGCGTTTTGTTCCCTCAGTTCTCTTTCCAGGGTATCGATGACGATTTCCGACGGATCCACAATGGTTAATCCGGGATACAGGCTTTCCAGATTGCTCCGGATCAGCGGATAATGGGTGCATCCCAGCACCAATGTGTCAATTTTATTCTTTTCAATGAATTCATCCAGGTAATAACGAATAGTCAGGTTCATGATTTCGTTGTTGATGATTCCCTCTTCGATAAGGGGTACGAATGCGGGACAAGCTTTGGAAAAAACCTGAACCTGTGGATTTCGTGATTTGATTTCCTTTTCGTAAATACCGCTTCTTATGGTGACCTTGGTTCCGATGATCCCGATCCGGCTGCCGGACGCCGCTGCTTTGGCCGTTGCTGCAGCTGCTGGTTCAATAATACCGGTAACCGTGAGGTCCGGATAGCGATTGCGCAGTTCGTCCAGGCTGGTGGCACTCACCGTATTACAGGCGATAACGATGTGTTTGACCCCTTTATGAACCAGAAAATCGGCTATCTCCAGAGAGAAACATCGAATCGTGGAAACTGCTTTGGATCCATAAGGAGTCCTGGCAGTATCCCCAAAATAAATCACCCTCTCACCGGGAAGCCGTTTCATCAAATGAGGTATGCAGGTCAGGCCTCCCAGACCGGAGTCGAAAAAACCGATGGGGCTGTTGTTCATGCTTTCTATTTCCTTTCAGATTGTGCTATAATAGATTATTGCACGGTACTATTATAGTATAAAAAGCAAGGAAATAGAATAGATATTTG
>JBLJBD010000106.1:0-2217 GCA_047637815.1 Anaerovoracaceae bacterium | reverse complement strand
TGCCCAGCTCCACAGCGGCCTTCTTGGCTGCATCATCCGGGTTCCACAGCTGGCGCATGCCTTCGCCGATGATTTCAAAGCCGGCATCGGCCAGCATTTCATTGATAATCTTGACCGATTCACCACTCCAGCCGTAGCAGCCAAAGGCCGCGGCCTTTTTCTTTTTGAACTTCAGGGACTTCAGGTAGTGGAGGAATCCGGCTACCGAATGGAGGAGGCCGTTGCCCACCGTGGGGGAGCCCACCGCGATGGCCTTGGAGCGAAATACTTCCGTAGCCACATCGTTGAAGTCGCTTTTGGACAGATTGAAGATCTTTACGGTTACCGCCGGGTCCTGCAGCTGGATGCCCAGGGCGATCCGCTCAGCCAGTTCCCGGGTACCGTTCCACATGGTGTCATAGATGACGGTGATCTGGTTTTCCTGATAATCCGCTGACCACTGGACATACTTCTCCACAATCTGCAAGGGATTTTCCCGCCAGATGACCCCGTGGCTGGTGGCGATCATGTCGATCTGCAGATTCAGGGAAAGGACCTCTTGTAGTTTTTTCTGCAGGATGGGGTTGAAGGGGTTGAGGATGTTGGCGAAATACTTGATGGATTCCGTCATCAGCTCACCCTGGTCCACCAGGTCGTTGTACAGCATTTCCGTAGCGTAGTGCTGGCCAAAGGCATCGTTGCTGAAGAGGATGTTGTCCCCGGTCATATAGGCAGCCATGCTGTCGGGCCAGTGAAGCATCCGCATTTCAACGAAAATCAACTCTTTGCCGTTGCCCAGATCCAGCTTGTCGCCGGTTTTCACCACTTTAAAATTCCAGTCCTGATGGTACTGACCCTTCAGGGATTTTACAGCGTTTTCGGTACAGTAGATCGGTGTATCGGGAATGTGCTTCATCAGCTCCGGCAGTGCACCGCTGTGATCCACTTCCCCGTGATTGGCAATGATGTAATCTATTTTTTTCAGATCGACTTCCTTGGCCAGATTCTCCACGAATTCTTTGGCAAAGGGGAGCCAGACCGTGTCAACGAGGACGGTTTTTTCCTCCTGGATCAGATAGGAATTGTAGGTGGAGCCTTTGTGGGTGGAATACTCATCCCCATGGAATTTTTTCAGCTCCCAGTCTACTTTACCCACCCAATATACATTATTCTTTACTTGTTTTTTCAATTAATTGTACGCTCCTTTCTTTTTAGCTTTATAGTTGGTACCCTGGAATCCAGCACCATAAACCTCCTGTCATTTAATTAACATGTATTTAACTTTCAGAAAAGCCTTCCCTCTCCAGCCATTCCTTCAGGACCGTTGCATGATTCACTTCCCGATCCTTGGCACCATAAAGCAGGGTCACCGGTCCGTCATGGAGCTTTTCAAGGACCTGGCGGCGGAAGGCCTCCGATTCCGGATTGTTTTCCAGTTCAAACAGATATTTCTGGCGAAATTCTGAAAAACTGGAAGGATCATGGTGGAATTCCTTACGGATTTCTGTACTGGGGGTGATGGATTTCGCCCATTGATCCAAGGCCGCCTGTTCCTTCCTCATCCCTCTGGGCCAAAGCCGGTCCACCAGGATTCGGTATCCGTCACCTGGTTCCACCGGGTCATAAATCCGTTTGATTCGAATCGGGCTCATATCAAGGTCTCCTTATCAACTATCATCGACGTTCTTTGAAAAATCCCTTGTTCCTTTCCCTTCTCTGGGTTACCATTAGAGGGAAAGGTTGGTTGAATATGAAATCAAGAATACAAATCAAAAAAAGCCGTCGGTTCCTATTAGCCACCTTAGCTGCCCTGTCAATAGCACTGATTGGGTGGATTTATACTGGCAACACGGCCATCGGCATTACCCATTATTCAGTCTCGTCCCCCGATCTTCCGGAGGGCTTTGACCATTTTATCATAGCCCAGGTTTCCGATCTTCACAACGACAATTTTGGCAAAAATCAAAAAAATCTCATCTCCGCCATCGAGGAATCCTCCCCGGACATGATCGTGGTCACCGGAGACCTTATTGATTCCCGAAAACCCAATGTGGAAATAGCGATGGATTTCATCCGACAAGCCACAGAACTGGCACCGGTCTATTACGCCACCGGCAATCACGAATCCCGAATTCCGGAGGAATACGGGTTGCTGGAATCCCAAATGATAGCAGCAGGAGTTCATGTTCTCCGGGACCAACAAGCTACTGTAAAAGCCGGCAACGGACAACTGCAGAT
>JBLJBD010000105.1:0-6351 GCA_047637815.1 Anaerovoracaceae bacterium | reverse complement strand
AGCTTTTTCAAGCTTTTGAGGGTGATTTTTATTTAGAAAGTGTCAAAGACCCGAGGTGCTGATAGCCGCCTTGCTTGCCGCCTTCCTCTTTTCGGAAATCCCCGGAATCTGGCAGTTGGTGGGAGGAGGAGTCACCATTCTGGGCCTGCTCTACTATAACCGGCATGAAGAGGATGAACCGGACCTGGCCCGCCGACTTGCCGGTAAAAAGGAATTGTGATAAAATGTCTCCAGTATGATGAAGGCGGTAACGGATGAGCTATAAAGTGAAAATCGATCGGTTCGAGGGGCCCTTTGACCTGCTGGTGTATCTGATTGAAACCTCGGAAATGAATATCTATGATATCCAGGTGGCGGCTATTACCCGTCAGTATATGGATTACATTCAGGAGATGCAGCGGCTGGATGTGGAAGTGGCCACAGAATTCATGGTCCTGGCCGCGGTTCTGATCGAAATCAAATCCAAGATGCTGCTCCCCAGGATCAAACCGGAGGGGGTAGCCGGAGGAGAGGGAGATCCCAGAGAAGAGCTGGTGGAACGGATCCTGGAGTATAAGCGGTTCAAACGGGCTGCAGCCCTTCTGGAGGATCGGCAGGAAGCCATGGAAGCAGTTCTGGAGAAACCAAAGGAGGATCTGAGCCCTTACACAAAGGAACCGGACGAATACCTGAATCTGGATATCCGTCAGTTTGCTGCGGCCTTCCACCTGTTCCTCCATAAAAGAAAAAAGGTGGAGGAAATCCGGAAAAACTATGCACGGGTGGAGCGTCAGAAGATGACCATCGAAGACCGGATCCAAAGCATCCTGAAGCTGTTTCGGCAAAAAGCTATGAAAAAAATCACCTTCCTTCAGTTGGTGGAAGAGGAGGATTCTCGTTATAATCGGGTAGTAACCTTTGTTTCTTTATTGGAAATGGCCAAGCAGCGACTGGTCAAGGTGAAGCAGCAGGAAACCTTCGGAGAAATCGTCATCGGAATCGGGGAAGAAGCAGGAGAGAAAAAAGCCCATGACCAGTAAAAAAACCATCAAATCCGCCTTTGAATCTCTGATGTTCGTTTGGGGAGAACCCCTGGATGTAAAAACGGCGGCAGAACTGTTCAACATCAGCAACAAGGAGGCCTATGACTATTTTGCCGAGCTGAAGGAGGAATACGACCGGGAGGGTCGGGGAATTCGGATTCGGGAAATCAACAAAAACTTTCAGCTGGTTACCAGCAGTGAAAACGTGGAGTATATCGAAAGACTCTGCACCCCGGTGCGGGAAAAGAGGCTTTCTCAACAAGCCCTGGAGGTACTGGCTATCGTTGCCTACCGTCAACCGGTGACCAAGGGAGAAATCGAAGCCATTCGCGGAATCCGCTGTGACCGGGTACTGGAAGGGCTGATGAAGCGGGACCTGGTTCAGGAAGCCGGCCGGTCTTCGGCCATTGGCAGACCGATCCTCTACGGAACCACCGATGCCTTTTTAAAACATTTCGGCTTCCAAAATCTGAAGGAGCTCCCGGACATCGAAGACATTGCCGGTGTCATGAACCTGGAGGAAGCGGAAGAAGGGGTAGAGACTGGTCAGCTGACCATAGAATTTTAAAGCCTGGAGAGAACGTCCACATGGGACGGGCTCTCTTTTTATTTTCTTCGACAAAATAAAACGTACAATTAAAACAAAAAATAAAAATAATGTTCGTAAATTAGCCATATTTTGACGTAAAATAGAAAATTATAGTCATATTTTTCTTAAAATACGTTAACATCCCTGGATGGGGGTGCTATACTGAAAATAAGCGAAGGAAGTAAAAAAGGAGGCCACCATGGTCAGAAGAATTTTTGTGGAGAAAATAAAAGGGTTTGACGTTGAGGCGGGGAAACTGCTGGAGGATATCCGGACGGATCTGATGATTCCCGGATTGAAAGGTCTGCGGGTCGTCAACCGGTATGATATAGAAAATCTGGATGAGGAAACCTATCAGATGGCAAGGACCTCTGTGTTTTCGGAACCGGCCATAGATTTATACTATGAAGAGGATCTTCCCCTGGGCCATGAGGAGCAGGCCTTTGCCACCTGGTATCTGCCGGGCCAGTACGATCAGCGGGCGGATTCTGCGGTACAGTGCATCAAGCTGATCCAGCCGGAAGCGGATCCAGTGATCCGGTTTGCCCGGGTGGTCTGCGTGACGGGAAAAATCACCGAGGAAGAGTTTGTGAAAATAAAGGATTACTGCATCAACCCGGTGGATTCAGAAATTGCCGGATTGGAGAAGCCGTCAACCCTGGAATATCGGATGGAAGAGCCGGAGGCTGTTGCAGCCGTTGGCGGATTCAGAGACATGGACCAAGACCGGCTGGAGGAACTGCGAGCAGAGCAAGGCTTTGCCATGAGCCGGGAAGACCTGGCTTTCGTTCAGGAATATTTTGTCCGGGAAGAGAAGAGAGACCCGACGGTCACGGAACTGAAGGTCATCGATACCTACTGGTCGGACCATTGCCGTCATACTACCTTTCTCACCGAGCTGACGGAGGTTCAGTGGGAGGAAGGTCCCTACGCGGAGGTGATCAAAGGAGCCTATGAGGATTATCTGGACCTGCGAAGTCAGGTTTACGGTCATCAGCCGGAAAATCGACCGGTGACCCTGATGGACATGGCGGTAATCGGAGCCAAATACCTGAAAAAGAAAGGATTGCTCCAAGACCTGGATGAGTCGGAAGAAATCAATGCCTGCAGCATCCGGATCAAAGCGGATATCGACGGGAAAGACGAAGACTGGGTGGTTATGTTCAAGAACGAAACCCATAACCATCCTACGGAAATAGAACCCTTTGGCGGAGCGGCCACTTGCCTGGGCGGGGCCATTCGGGACCCCCTTTCCGGCCGGTCTTACGTCTATCAGGCTATGCGGGTCACCGGAGCCGGTGATCCCCGAACCCCACTGGCAGATACTCTGCCCGGGAAATTGCCCCAAAGCAAGATTACCCGGGGGGCAGCAGCGGGATATAGCTCTTACGGAAATCAGATCGGTCTGGCCACCGGTCAGGTCCGGGAGTTCTATCATCCTGGTTTCGTGGCGAAAAGAATGGAAGTGGGAGCGGTGATCGGAGCTGCTCCTCTGGAAAATATCCGGCGGGAAACCCCTTCTCCCGGCGACGGAATCATCCTGGTAGGGGGAAGGACCGGACGGGACGGCTGCGGTGGAGCCACAGGGTCTTCCAAAGGCCATACAGAGGAATCCATCCTTCAGTGCGGAGCGGAAGTCCAAAAGGGAAATCCTCCCGTTGAAAGAAATCTGCAGCGACTATTCCGCAGAAAGGAAGCAGCTCGGCTGATCAAACGGTGCAACGATTTTGGCGCCGGCGGCGTGTCGGTGGCTATTGGCGAACTGGCCGACAGCCTGGAGATTTTTTTGGATCGGATTCCCAAGAAATATGAAGGGTTGGACGGGACAGAGCTGGCCATCTCCGAATCTCAGGAGCGGATGGCGGTGGTAGTATCCCGGGAAGATGTGGAAGCCTTTTTAAAGTTGGCCGATGAGGAAAACCTGGAAGCCACCCTGGTGGCGGAGGTAACCGATTCCGGCAGAATCCGGATGCACTGGCGGGAGCAGAGGATCCTGGACCTGTCCAGAGAATTTCTGAATACCAACGGGGTGAGGCAGAAGGCCCGGGTACTAGTGGCATCTCCGGCAGAACCGGATCAGGCCTGGAGTGTTCTCGAGAGTCCGGAGGATGGGATGCAGGATCTCAATGCCTGTTCTCAAAAAGGATTGTTCGAGCGGTTTGACAGCACCATCGGTGCCGGGACCCTGGTGATGCCGGCAGGGGGACTGTATCAGCAGACCACCGCCCTGGGCATGGCGGCCAAGCTTCCCCTTCTTACGGGGGAGACGGAAACGGCCACCCTGATGACCTTTGGCTTCGATCCGTTTTTGGCGGAACAGAGCCCCTTCCACGGAGCCTATTATGCTGTCATCGATTCGGTGACAAAACAGGTTGCGATGGGTGGTCATCGGGATAGGATCCGCCTGTCCTTCCAGGAATATTTTGAAAGTTTAGGCAAAAACCCGATCAGCTGGGGAAAGCCTTTTTCCGCGCTTCTGGGGGCGCTAAAGGTTCAGAAGGAACTGGGGATTCCGGCCATTGGCGGGAAGGACAGCATGTCGGGAACCTTTAAGGAAATCAATGTCCCTCCATCATTGATTTCCTTCGCCGTCAGCGTGACCGATTCGGAGTCGGTGCTTACCAATGAACTGAAGCACGGCAACTCCTTCCTATATTGGATGCCCGGGCCCCGCGAAGCCGGAGGCATCCTGAACCTGGATCAGTACAAGAAAAATATGGACCTGGTCACCAAATGGAACCGGAAGGGCAAATTGCTGGCGGCTTCCACCATCGGCCTGGGCGGCATTTTGACTTCCCTGATGAATATGGCGGTGGGCAACCGGATCGGCCTTCGGATCAACAGGCCGGTAAATCTGGATGGTGGGATTGATTGGGAAAAGGCCTTGTCCTGTCCCGATTATGGTGGACTGATTCTTCAGCTGCCGGAATCGGCGGACCCGGAAAAACTGATGGGGGACCATCCGGTTTACCGAATTGGGGAAACCACTGGAGCGGGAGCCTTTGAAATTCCGGAAAGGAACTGGTCCATCCGTTTGGGGGAAGGGGCTTCTCTGATGGAAAAGACCCTGGAATCTATATTCCCTCTCCGTACGCCGGATCACAAAGACACCCGGGACAAAACGCCGGTGGAAACCTATTCCTGGACAAGCCGATTTTCGGGGGCCATTGGAAGGGGAGGCAAGCCCCGGATCCTGATTCCTGTATTCCCCGGTACTAACTGTGAAGTAGATTCGGAAAGGGCCTTTCGTAAAGCCGGCGGAGAACCGGAAATATTCGTGCTCCGCAACCGGACGGAACATGAGCTGAAGGAATCCATTGGAGAACTGGCAAAAAAAATCAAACAAAGCCAGATCATCATGCTGCCCGGCGGATTCAGCGGGGGAGATGAGCCGGATGGATCGGCAAAATTTATCACCGCTGTTTTCCGAAATCCAGCCATTTCGGATGAGGTAATGGAACTTCTGAACAATCGGGACGGGCTGATGCTGGGAATCTGCAACGGATTCCAGGCTCTGATCAAACTGGGACTGGTTCCCTTCGGGGAAATCCGCCCCATGACCAAGGACAGCCCTACCCTGACCTATAATAAAATCGGCCGGCACGTTTCCGGCCTGGTCCGAACCCGGATCGCATCGGTGAAATCCCCCTGGATGGCCGGAGTGGAAGTGGGGGATATCCATACGATTCCAATTTCCCATGGAGAAGGGCGATTCATCGCTGGCAGGGACCTGCTGGCAGAACTGGCGGCAAAGGGCCAGATCGCTACCCAGTATGTGGATCTGGATGACCGGCCCACCATGGACCTGCCATATAACCCCAACTATTCGGACGGGGCGGTAGAAGGAATCACTTCACCCGATGGCAGGATCCTGGGCAAGATGGGCCATTCGGAACGGATTGGAAAGAACCTGTATAAAAATGTTCCGGGAGACTACGATCAGCAGATTTTTGTTTCCGGAGTCCACTATTTTAAATAAAAGAACCCCGGTTCAACCAGGGATAAGATGAAGGAGGAAGTTGGATGAAAGTCGGAATCGTAATGGGCAGCGTATCGGATTATCCGGTGGTGGAGCGGGCAGAAAAGGTCCTGAAGGAATTCGGGGTGGATTATGAGACCAGAATCATCTCGGCTCATCGGACCCCCAGAACGGCAGAAAAATTTGCCACCAATGCAGAGGCAGAGGGGCTGGAAGTCCTGATCGCGGCAGCGGGAAAAGCAGCCCACCTGGGTGGAGTCATGGCAGCCTTTACCCCCTTGCCGATCATCGGTCTTCCCATCAAGTCCTCCACCATGGACGGTTTGGACTCCCTCCTTTCCATGGTTCAGATGCCCAAAGGGGTGCCGGTGGCGGTGGTGGCCATCGACGGAGCGGAAAATGCCGGACTCCTGGCAGTTCAGATCCTGTCTCTCCGTTATCCGGAGCTCCGGGAGCGGATGATCGCCTATAAGCAGAAGATGGAAGAAGAAATCAATCGGATGGATGAAGAATTTCAGAAGGAGAAAAAATAAGATGGAAAAGAGAGAAATGATGTACGAAGGAAAAGCCAAAAAGGTTTTCCGGACGGATAAAGAAGACCTGCTGATCGTGGATTACAAGGATGATGCCACGGCCTTCAACGGCCAGAAAAAGGGTCAGATCCTGGGCAAGGGAGCGGTCAATAATGTGATGGCCAATATCATTTTTCAGATGCTGGAAGAAAAGGGGATTCCCACCCATTTCGTGGAGCAGCTCAGCGA
>JBLJBD010000104.1:0-2234 GCA_047637815.1 Anaerovoracaceae bacterium | reverse complement strand
ACATCGTGGGACTGCTTCGGGAAAAGAAGGATGAAGATTCCCTCATTACCAACGTAGACATTTTTGAGATTCCTCAGCTGATTGAAGAAGGGATCATCATGGGAGGCATGATTCCCAAGGTGGAAAGCTGCGTGGAGGCCATCCTCCAGGGAGTCCGGGAAGCGGTCATCATCGACGGCCGTATCGAACACGCCATTCTGATCGAGCTGTTTTCCAATGAAGGAATCGGCACCCTATTCTATAAAAACTGAGTCTTCTGAAGCAGCGGACAGCAGAGAAAGGAAGAGCCATGGACTGCCAGACATTAAAAGAACTGGATGCCCGGTATATTGCCGGCACCTACAAGCGGAGCGACCTTTGCCTGGAACGGGGCGAGGGAGCAACCGGATTTACTTTCGAAGGCCGGGAAGTAATCGATTTTTCCTCCGGCATCGGGGTCAATTCCCTGGGGTATTCCGAGCCGGGATGGGTGGCTGCCATCACTCGCCAGGCGGTAAAGCTCCAGCATACCTCCAATCTGTATTACACCCAGCCAGCGGTGGAACTGGCAGAGCTTCTGGTTGAAAAAACCGGTATGAGCAAAATCTTTTTCGCCAATTCCGGGGCGGAAGCCAACGAAGGAGCTATCAAAACCGCCCGAAAATACAGCAACGACAAATACGGAGAGGGCCGTCACGGCATCCTGTCCCTGCTCCACTCCTTCCACGGCCGTACCATGACCACCATCACCGCCACGGGACAGGAGCAGTACCACAAGCATTTCCACCCCTTTGCCCAGGGCTTTGTCTATGGGGAAGCGGGAAACATGGAGGACATTAAGCCGAAACTGACCAAGAACATCTGCGCGGTTCTCATCGAACTGATTCAGGGAGAAGGAGGCGTCAATACCCTGGACAAAGCCTTCGTTCAGGAATTGGCAGCCATCTGCAGAGAAAAAGACATTCTGCTGATCGTGGATGAGGTCCAGACGGGAATCGGCAGGACCGGAACCTTTTTCGCCTACCAGCAGTACGGAATCCAGCCGGATTTGGTCACATCCGCAAAAGGATTAGGAGGAGGCCTGCCCATCGGTGCCATCCTCTTTTCAGAAAAAACCCAGGCAGTACTGGGATATGGAGACCATGGAACCACCTTTGGCGGGAATCCGGTAGTTTGCGCTGGGGGAGCCTATATCGTGAAAACCATGGATGAGGAATTTCTGAGCCAGGTGACGGCCAAGGGTCATCGGATCCGGGAAGCTCTGAAGGGAGTACCGGGAATCAAGGAAGTCAGCGGTCTTGGATTGATGCTGGGATTTCTCCATGAAACCAGAACCGCTTCGGAAATTGCTGAAGCCTGCCTGAAGGAGGGCCTGATCGTCTTGACGGCAAAGGATAAAGTGCGGCTGCTTCCTCCCCTGAATATCATCGGCAATGAGTTGGAAAAGGGCCTTTCCATCCTAAAAAAAGTGTTAATCCCCTAGTGACTTATGGTATAATAGAACGGTCACTGTAATGAGGGTTAATACATGGAGGTCCGAAACGATCTGGATCTGACGGATTTCATCCGCATGCACGATCTGGAATTAAAATTCTATGATGAAAGCCATATAACACCTTACGAAGAAGCGTACAGGTGGTTTTTGGCGTTTCCCTGGAGCAACTGTTCCATTTATGACGGGGACCGGCTGGCCGGATTTCTGGATTTGTTTCCCGTTTCTCCCAATGTCTACGAAAAAATCCGGGAAGGAACCTTCAACGATGCGGACCTGAAAGCAGAGGACATCATCGACATCCGAAAACCGCCGGCTCATCCGGTGGGGCTGTTCCTTTCCTGCATCGTAGTGGACGAGGAATACCGAAAATCGGGGGTTTTGAAGAGGCTGTTGCAGCATCAGACGGAGTTTTATCGGTGCCTGGAAAGCAGAGGCCTGAAGGTAGGCCGGATCATCACCGACAACGTGACCCGGTCCGGGGAACTGTTCTCCGAAAAGATGGGATTCACCCGTATTGGGGAGAGTGACCACGATTCGGTGATTTATGAGATGGATTTTAATGAATTTGAAATGAAGGTCAACAGCCTATGATTGGAGCAGTTAAAGTAAAGGAAATCAATCTGGAGCGGGGAAATCCCACCGTGGAAACCGCCATGAAGCGGCTGGTCAACGAGCTTTCCACCGCCAAGGGAGCCGGATACCGGGCCGTCGTTCTGGTCCACGGGTATGGCTCTACGGGAGTGGGGGGAGCGATCAAGAC
>JBLJBD010000103.1:0-15435 GCA_047637815.1 Anaerovoracaceae bacterium | reverse complement strand
GCTTATACAGTTGGTAACCTTTAGGTAATCTTTAGGTTCTTTTAATTGGGATTAAAGGTCCGTTTCCTATAATGGAGTCAGAACATCTATGCTCTTATTCCAAATTATTCAAGGAGGTAAGAAACTATGTCAAAACGCAAAATGTCTGGACAGTCAAAGCTCATCTGGATTCTTTTGCTCATTGGCCTTGCGGCCATGGAGTTCCCAGGAGTATTTTTCTTCCAGGACAAAGCCGATCCCTTTATTTTAGGGATGCCCTTCATCTATGGGTACATCCTTTGTTGGTGGGCGTACATGTGCGCCATTCTGCTCTTTGCTTATAAAACCAGATGGGGTCAGCCCAAAGGGGAAGGAGGGGACGAATAATGACTGCACAAAACATTGGAGCATTAGCAATTATTGCTTTATTTATGCTTATTCCGCTGGCCATGGGTGCCATTGCCGGTAAAAAATCCGTCCCGACCACGGAGGACTTCTTCCTTCAGGGAAGGGGCATGGGATCTCTGGCCGTGTTCTTTACCGTAGCTGCTACCTGGTGGAGCGCCTTCGCCTTCATGGGTTCCAACGCCTTTTTCTACCTGAAAGGACCCTTATACTGGACCGCTATTGCTTGGAATATTCTTTTCGGTCTGCTCTATTTCGGCGTCGGAAAAAGAGTATGGTTCTATGGTAAAGTCAACAATTATATTACGCCAAAAGATTTCTTCAAGCATCAATACGGCTCCGAAGCCTTGGGTAACATCGTCGCTGTCATCATGCTGGTATTCACTCTGCCCTATCTGCAGATCCAGCTTACCGGTGGCGCTTATCTGATTGAAGTGGCCTCCGGCGGATTGATCCGTTTTGAATTTGCGGCTCTTCTCTTTTACCTGGTCATCATCATCTATGTGTGGTCCGGTGGCCTCCGGGCAGTAGCCTGGACCGATATCTTCTATGGAATCCTTTTGTTCTTCGGTATGATTTTCGGCGGATTCTACATTGCCAACCTTCTTGGTGGACCAGCCGAAATGTTCGAACAGATTCGGGAAATCAAGCCTGAAAACCTGGTTCTTCAGGAAAATGCCTGGGTCGCCTGGCTGGCCATGTTCATTATCACTCCAGTCGGATCCTTCATGGGACCCCAGCTCTGGACCAGAATGTATGCCGTTAAATCTCCCAAGCTGTTCAATCTGATGCCCTTCCTGCTGGGATTCGCGGCCATCGCCTACATTGGATCCATGCTGGTAGGAAACTCTGCTGTCATCCTGGAGCCGACCATCGAACAGGCAGACAAGGTCCTTCCGGTCATCCTTTACAAGTATGCACCCTTTGTACTGGCATCCTTCATCATCGCCTGTGGTGCTGCAGCTGCCATGTCCACGGCCAACTCCCAGATTCACTCCATGTCTGCCGTTTACACGGTTGACTTCCACAAAGCCTACATCAACCCGAATCTGACTGAACATAAGCTGGTTTGGGTTGGAAGATGGACCATCCTGATCCTGTCCGCCATTGCTTATGTCATGGCCCTCTATGTACCGGGACTGCTGGTCAACATCGGCCTGGTAGCCCTGGCCGGTACCGCCCAGGTCATCGTTCCAACTCTGGGCGCTCTGTTCTGGAAGCGTTCCACAACGGCAGGAGCCATCGCTGGCTTGCTGGTAGGTGTTGGAACTCTGGTCATCTTTACCTTTGTTCCCGGAACGGTTCCCGGCTTCTTTGCCTTCGGAGGCGGCGGACTGCTGTCCCTGATTCTGAATGTCATCGTTTTCCTGCTAGTTTGCAGTTTCACCAAGGCAAGACCTCAGAGCCTGATGGATGAACACGAAAAACAGGCTGATGACTTCTACAACAAGAGATATTAATTCTTATAACAGAAAGGCTCCTCATGACCCATTTCATGAGGAGCTCTTTTTTTATCAGTCCGGATTGTAACTTATTGGTTTGAATCCAACAGGCTGTGGTTAAACTTATACCCCACACCCCGGATGCTGATGATAAAGTTTGGTTTTGAAGGGTTCTCTTCGATCTTTTTTCTCAAGTTGCTGATATAGACCATGATGGTGCGGACGTCCCCTTCTAGGCTGCTGCAGTTCCAGGCCGCCTCATAAATCTGTTCAGCTGTGAAAATCTGCCTGGGGGATCTGACCAGCAGGGCCAGGATATCAAACTCCTTGGCAGTCAGCGCAACCGCCTTCATATTCACCATGACTTCCCGGGTCTGGAGATTCACCAAAAGCCCCGGATAGCGGTAAATGGATTTTTCCTCCTGTTGCTTTTCAAGCTGGGACAGGGACTGGTTTCGGCGGAGGTGGGCCTTAATTCGGGCAATCAGCTCCCCCGGGAGAAAGGGTTTGGTGATATAATCATCTCCACCGGCGGACAGGGCCACGATTTTATCCATTTCTTCCCCCTTGCAGCTGAGAAATACGATGGGGGCGTTGGTGATTCCCCGGATTTTCAGAGACAGGTTGGGGCCTTCGATATCCGGAAGCATGACGTCCAGAATGATCAGGTCCATTTCTTCTTTCTTAATCAGTTCCATGGCTTCATGACCGTTATAGGCTGAAAAAGGCTGAAAGCCTTCTTTGGTCAGATAGGAACGGATCAGGTCGTTGATTTCTTTTTCATCATCCACGATCAGTATTCTCTCGTTGGGCATCTGAATTCTCCTTCCCTTCTCTTTGCTGGATTTGATCGGCCGAATAAATGGGCAGCTTCACCGAAAAGGTGCTTCCCTTCCCGACTCTGCTCTTTACGGAAATATTGCCTCCGTGGGCCTCCACCAGTTCCTTGCAGATGGTCAGCCCCAGTCCGGAGCTGGATGCATTTCGGATCTCCGGTGGGGACTCTGCCCGGTAAAACCGCTCAAACACATAGGGAATGTCGGCTTTGGCGATTCCGATTCCTGAATCGCTGATATGAATCAGCATATTTTCCTTTTTTTTATCGGTGAGAAACTGTAACAGGAGCCGATCCCCCGGCCTTGTATATTTAATGGCATTAGAAATCAGATTGGCATAAACCTGCTCGATTCTTTCCGGATCGACGAACAGAAACCATTCTGAAAGCCCTGCATAATCGATTTTTGTTTTTAGTTTCAAATTACCCTTTTCAATATCCATGGAATATTTATTGACCAGGCCGATGGTCAGGTCCAGGGCCTCCATCTTCCGGAATCGGAAGGAAAACTGCTTGGTTTCCAGCTTGGAGAGCTGAAAGAGGTCATTGATCAGCCTTTCCAGAGTGATGGATTTGTTGATGACGATGTCCATGGCTTTCCGGACATCCTCTTCCTCATGTATCGTACCATCCTTGAGGGCACTGGCATATCCCAGAATGGAAGTAATCGGCGTCCTGAGCTCATGGGACACATAGGAGAGGAGCAGCTCTCTGGATTTCCTGGAGGCCTGGAGTTCGTCTTCCGCCAGCTTGGTGATAGTAATGTCCCGGATAAATCCCTCCAAGGCAACGGGTTCATCCCCTTCCATTATGAGGGTTACCGTAATTTCTCCATAAATCCGTTTGCCATTTTTATGATAGAGGGTCAAAAGATAGTTCGCCGGGCTGGGTTCCGTGCTTCGCCCTTCGAAAATCTCATCCGCCAGATGGTAGTCAGAGGAATCCAGCAGTTCATAGTAAAACTTCGGATTGCCGTAAAAGGCTGCAGGGGGATGGCCGGTCATTCGTTCGATGGAGGGGGAGATGTAGGTGAATCCCTTCTGGTCCACCAGGGTATAGTAAAAAATCACGTCGGTGGCATTTTCAGCGATGACTTTAAAGATTCGGTCTGCCCTGGAAATTTCCGAACGGGTCTTTAAAATATATATCACAAAAATACAGACATTCAGTACGTTGGAAAAGAGGATTTCCACCAAGTAGAATCCGAAGACCTGCGCATACTGGGCTTCAAATAAAGAAAATACCGCTTTGCCAATACCCCAAATCAGAAAAATGATGGTAAATATGGCTTTTTCCCTTTGGGTAGCAGGCCAACTGGTGTATAGGACATAGCACAGCATCACCGTTAAAATGATTTGATAGGAAGCCACCGGAAGAAAAAGAGAAATCAGGTCAAAGTCATAGTAAGCCCCGATTCCCATCCAAAGAAGCAGGTACAGGGAAAATCGGTACCAATAGCCGGGAATGGGGAGCCTTGCAAAGGCATAAGCCCCGAACAGGAGATACGAGATGTTGAGCATATCCATGGTTTTCCGAAGGCCAAGAAAATAGATGGATGGATGGCTCATGTAAAGAAACAGGAACAGCAGGCTTCCTGAATAAAAAATCCAACAGAAGCCCCAGTATTTAATAAAGCCCCCCCGACTGTCTGTAGAAAACAGAAAAAAGTAGAAGGATGCCATAATCAGGTTCAATAAGATGAAAGGCAGGATAATGGCCGTTTGGTACATGGGCGCCTTCCCTTTCCTTTAGAATGGTTTTTCAAGTCTTCCCATCATTATACTCTTTTTTTATGGTATAATCTATACCAAACAGGGCCCGGGGTTCTTTCGAAAATTTCCCCGAAGCCCTTGCATGAAAGGAGCCATCCATGCCCCCTTCCACCTCTGCCCTGATGATTATTTTTATTTTTACCTTCGTCCCCCTGGTGCTGGCTGAGATCGCCAGAAACAAAGCCCTTCCGACTCTGGAAAACTTTTTTCTTCAGGACCGGGAGATGTCTCTGCCCTTGGTGATCTTTACCGTATATGCCACCTGGGTCAGTTCCTTTGCTTTTTTGGGCTCTGCTTCGTCCTTCTATTTCAACGGACCGGTTTATCTGACGGCCTTTGCCTGGAATGCCCTTTTCGGAATCCTCTTTATGGTGCTGGGGAAGCGGCTCTGGTTTCATGGGCGGAGAAACGGCTACATCACACCAACGGATTTTTTCGACGATATCTATGGGTCTCCGGGCCTGAATCTTTTGATTACCTTTATCATGCTGGTGTTCACCATCCCTTATCTTCAGATTCAGCTTTCCGGCGGGGCCTACCTTATTGAGATTGCCACAAACGGACTGATTCCATGGAAGGTCAGCGGCCTGTTATTTTACCTGATCATCATCATCTATCTATGGGCGGGCGGCTTGCGGGCTGTAGCTCTTGCCGATGTATTCTACGGAGTGCTGATATTCATCTCCATGCTGACCATCGGCTTCTTTGCCCTCTACATGGCCGGAGGAACGGATATGGTCTTTCAAACCATCTTGGAAAAGGGCTCTCACCACGTGACCCTGACCGATTCCCAGGGCAAGAGCCAGGTCCTTTCCTGGCTCACCATGTTTTTCGTCATTCCCGTCGGTGCCATCATGGGACCACAGATGTGGGTCCGGGCCTATGCCGTAGGGCAGCCATCCACTTTCCGGATCATGCCCTTCCTGCTGACCTTCGCAGCGATCATGTACCTGGGCAGCATTTTGTCCGGCTCCGCCGGTATTCTTTTGGCTCCGGATATCCAGAAAGCGGAGACCGTCATACCCGCTATTCTTGTCCAGTATGCTTCCGGACCCCTTGCTGCCTTTTTGTTCTGCGGAGTTGCCGCAGCTTCTCTGTCCACGGCTAATTCTCAGATCCATGCGGTATCTGCCATTTACACCATCGATATCCATCGTCGGTACATCAACCCGAAGGCGTCAGAAAAACGGCTGGTCTTTATGGCCAAATGGGCCGTACTCTTTATTTCAGCCTTCGCCTTTCTGCTGCTGATCAACAGCCCGGTAGTCATCGTCGATACGGGAACCATTGCCATGAGCGGAACGGCACAGGTGGTTATTCCGGTAATAGGTGCATTATTCTGGGAAAAATCCAATCCCCGCGGGGCCATCTGGGGGATATTATCCGGGCTTTTCCTGCTCATCATCCTTCGCTTCGGGCTTGGCCTGCCCGCCAGCTACTGCGGTTTGCTGGCCCTTATGATGAACGGGGTCATCTTCATCCTACTGTCCAGCAGGATGAAAACCAATCCTCATTCCTACGAAAAAATCCACCGATATAAGCAAAACTACAAATCACCAACTGTATAAGCAGCTCTGATGGTTGGCGGGTTTTTGAAAGCTCTGCATAAGCACAAAAGATAAACCCCTGCAATTCCAAGACAAAGCAAGGATTTGCAGGGGCTTTTTTGTGTCAAAAACCCGCCAGTTGGCAGAGCTGCTTATACAGTTGGTTAGTGCAGGCGCTTGATTCCCAGGATCCGGGCGACGATAAAGGCCAGGAAAAAGACGCCGGCTGTAAACAGAGCCCCCATCTTCGCTGCTCCCTGAAGGATGGGATCAACAAAAGCGGCTCCTGCTACAAAGAGGGCTACGGTCAGCCCCATGCCTCCAATCAGACCGGCCATCAGAACATCCCGTTTATTCATGCCTTCCGGCAGTTTAAACTGAAGGAGAAGGGCAATGTAGGTAAACAGGGAAATTCCTAAGGTTTTACCCAGAACGATGGCAATCAGAATAATCCAAGTCAGATTGGATATGGCTGCGAATTCTACTCCAGCGTTGGTCAGGCCGAAAAACAGCAGTCCGAAGTCCACGAAGGGGGATACCTGCTCTTCAAACTTGCTTAAGGTAGAGCAGCAGACCGCATCATCCACTCCGTGGGCGCTGTGGTTCGGCAGTGACTCCCCGGCGCTGGGAAGGAAGGGCACGATGAAGATCAAGGACAGGGCCGGGTGCAGGTGGGCGCTGTACATGCCAAGCCAGCTGATGAAACCGCAAATCAATACGTAGGGCCAGTAACTCAGCACGGCTCTGCGTCTTAGGTTAAAGGCAATGGCCATGGCTATGGCCACCAGGATCAGCCAGATCGGCTCCACAGGATTCAGGGGATCCGGATAGAATATGGCAATGATAGCCAGTCCGATTCCGTCATCTACTACTGCCAGCAGCAGGAGAAAATTTACGGCAGGATGACAGGGTCCGAAAATAATTCGGGCCAGCAGCCAAGCCAGGGCAATATCGGTAGCGGTGGTGATTCCCCATCCGTTTGCATATTCAGGACTTCCTATAAATGTGTTCAGAATAAAGAAAACGATAATAGGCCCAAGAACTCCTCCGGCGGTAGCCATCAGCGGAGTGACCGCTTTTCGCACCGGATTCAAAGCACCTCCCGGAGAGAGGCTATTGACGATTTCTACACCGGCTATGGCGAAGAAGAAGACCATGAACACATCATTGACCAGCCAATGAAGGTTGATATGCTCCCCAATGATCGGGGTATGCACAATGTGGTGATAACTTTCCGGAGCCAGATTGGCCCAGACAACAGCAAGAATGACTCCCGCAATCAAGGGAATCGAAAACTCTCGACATCTTCTGATAAACATGTTCCATCCTCTTTTTTCTTTTTTTGATAAAAAAAAAATCGCCTCACGCTAATAGTAACACAAATAGAGGCAAGGGTAAAGAAAAAAAATACTGTATACAATTATATAATTAATATTTTAACAATGTCCGGTTTCGGTGTATCAACCTTATCTTAAAAGCCTTTCCAAACGGCTTTTCTGGTCCTCCCGCATCTTCAAATGGCCATACTGATAGAAGTCCAGAATATCCGCATCCTTGACGATCTCTTCCAGCTCTGTTCCCTGTTCTGCCTTTTTACTGTGGTTCCGGGTACTGATGCCCAGCTGCAGGATCTCATCCTCTGAAAACAATTGGGTCTCCCGCAAAAAATCCATCACCGGCAGATACCCGGCTTCTGCGTGGCTTTCCTGCCGACCGGTGATGATCCTGCCGTAATCATGAACAGCGCAGGCACAAGCTGCCAAATCCGGATCCAGACCCCGTTCTTCCGCCATCTGATATCCTAGTTTGGCACAACTGGAAATATGGACCCGCTCCCAGTCCGGATCCAGGTCTCTTTCAGGGATTTCCAAAGCATATCGGTCGATTTCCCGTAGCAGGGCCTTCTGAAGATAAAAAAATCGTTTCATTTATGGTATGTTTCTCCCTTCATGATCTTAAAACTCCGGTAAATCTGTTCCAGCAGAAAGATTCGGATCATCTGATGGGGAAAGGTCATTCGAGAAAAGGAAAGCTTGAGGTCAGAACGCCGGGATACTTCCTCGGATAGTCCGTCAGACCCGCCGATGACAAAGGTGATGTCGCTCTTCCCTTCCAGTGCCAGTTCCTGAAGCTTGGAAGAGAGTTCCTCCGAGCTGAGGGCCTTGCCATGAATCTCCAGGGTAATCACAAAGGTATCCTTTTTCAGTCGCTTCAGGATATTCTGCCCTTCTGCTTCCGGATTCTCTTCTTTCAGCTCCTCCACCGTTATGGTACAGTACCGGGACAGCCGTTTCCGGTATTCGGCAGCGGCTTCTGTCCAGTATTTTTCTTTGAGTTTTCCCACACACAGGATGGTAATGTTCATGATTTTGCGAATCCTTCCTTAAGGGCAAACATAGACGGGGCTGATCTGGTCCTTGATGATCGTTTCAATAGTCACCCGGTCCCCCAGGTAGATTTCCTCTTCCTGCAAAAGATTCCGAACCGTCTGGAACGCCATTTCCGGGAAATTGTTTTCCCGGCTGAGATGGGCCAGAAGAATCCGCCGGCTCTTGTTCCCTGCAGAAATCAGCCGACAAAGGGCGGAAGCCGCATCTTCATTGGACAGATGCCCCGCCTTCCCCAGGATCCGCTGTTTGACATTCCAGGGATAGCTGCACATTTTCAGCATATTGATATCGTGGTTGGATTCCAGGACCAAAATGTCGGCATCCTGGATTTCCCCGTAGATTTCATCATTGATATGTCCCGTATCGGTGACGATGCTGATCTGTTTCCCTCCGGCAAAGAAGGAAAAACCCACCGGTTCCACCGCATCGTGGGAAATGGGAAAGGACTTGACTTCAATGTCCCCGATCTGAAACCGCTGGCCGGTGATAAAGATCTGCCGCCGCTCTTCCCGGACTTTGTCCCCCAATACGGACCAGGTCTGCTGGTTGGCGTAGGCTTGGACAAAAGGAAGTTTTTTCGTGACAACGGACAGGCTCTTTACATGATCGATGTGCTCGTGGGTCACCAACAGGCCTTTGACCTTTTCCGGAGGCGTTGCAGAACTGGCCAGCCCCTCCAATATTTTTTTGCCGCTGATTCCTGCGTCGATCAGCAGCGCCGTCTCCCGGCTGGATACCAGATAGCTATTGCCACTGCTGCCGCTGGAAAAAGAACAGAAATTGATACTCATGATGTCGCTCCTTATTGTTCGTAGGCGTATATGTAATGGACCCGGTCCTCGCCGAAGGAAATCTTCCAGGCTGGCAGGGCTGTATCGGCAATGGTGGTTCCCTCTCCCTCAAAGCTGGAATCGTCCAACCAGTAGACCAGTTCCACCCCGTGAATAGTGAAGGGTCTTTCCAGTTCCCTGGTTTCTCCCATGAAACGAATCAAGGCCTCCGAGGGTGATATGACGTTTCGCTTTTTCTGGCTGATCTCCCGAATCTCCAGCCAGTAAATGTCCCCGTCCACCAGAATACCCTGACGGAAATAGAGACGGATATAGCTGGTTTCTACCTTCATGTCGTTGCTTTTATTGATATATTGTACCACTTTCCGGCCACCGGTGCTGGTAATTTTATCAAAAGAAAGGGTGCTTTCCAATAAGCCCATGTCCCGAAGAAAGTTCTCTCCGGCCTTTACAAGTTCCTCTTCCCCGGTATTTCCTGCGGGAGTATGATAAGACTTTTCCCGGATCTGCTTCTGCAGAATCTCTTTGGTAATTCCGCTGTATTCTACATAAAGCAGAGGGATTTTCCCCGGTGTTTCAGGAATTTCACCCTCCAGGGTAATCTGGTTGTTTTCCAGGATCGTCAGCAGGGCATCTCTTTTTTCTCTTTCCGGCTCCAGCCGCTCCAACCCATAAGTCAGAATCAGAAAAAGATTGGTTGCCAGCAGGGCTACGATCAAAATGGTTTTGGCCTTGGTCCAGTCCATGGCTATTCCCCCCTTGTCTTCTGATGCCCCAGGGGCTCCGCTGTATATAAGTCAAAATAGGCTTCCTGTTCGTCGAAACGGATTCGCCAGGCTGGGTAAGCGGCACCAGCAATATCGTTCTCCTCCCGAAGGATCCGGTAGCAGGGTTCCATGTGCCTTATCCGGTCCGCTACTTCTTCAAAAGTACCGGCCAGGCCCATCTCCCGTGTAAAATAATCTACGTTTTCGGCAATCACGTTCAGGGCGGAATAGGCTTCCCGAATTTCCCCTTCACCATTTCCAACCGATTGATCATAGGAAGAAATATCTCTGCGGAAATAGACCACCTGTCCCCCTTCTACCTCAACGATCAAGGGGTCTTCTTCCGGGAAGGACAAGGTCGCCCCCCCCAGTTTCAGTCCAAAATGGAAGCGATATTTCCCCTTGCCTTCCGGAAGATAGCGGACTTCTTTCAAAACAGGGGTGTAGATGCTGCCGGATATGCTTTCAAAGGCTCCGTGGCCAGTGATGTAATTAAGGGCAATCTGCAGGGATTCTCCATAGCCGGTTTCCCTGCCGGCCTCCACCGGAACCTCCTTATATTCCATCACGCCGTTGATCTGACTGATAAGAATTTTCTGACCATAACCGTACATATAAATGATGGTGCCGTTGCCCTCTTCAATTTTTCGGACAAAATCAAAAGTTTTTCCAAAAAAAGCCTGGGCCACGGAAGCCAACTCTTCCTTATTCTGGTTCAGATTTTCCCGGTTCAGGGTAAACGGCTCCAGGTCTGTTTCCAAAAAAACAGGAATCAGGGTGTCATTGCTGATTTCTCCCCCCAAATAGGTTCCCAGTTGGAAATAGGCCGGCGAATCCAGTTGCTGCTGGCGTTTCAGAAACTCCGGCAGACGTACCGGCCCAGCGGCAGTAATAATCCGATAATACTTGTTACGGGGTTCATCCCGAAGCAGCAGGCTTTCTCTGCTGACCTCCCCGTAACCGATTTCGGATACGGTTTCTACACCGCTGTAAACCGAAGAGGGTTCAAAGCCATAGACGGTAGCCAGTGCCGTGAGGGGGATTCCGTAATCAAAGCTAGCCCGAACCGAGGGCAGGGACATGACCGCTTGATACTGTTCCTCCGTAATCTCTTCCAGCACAAGGGTTTCCCCTTCTGTAAACTCTGCGATTCCATCCCGGAACGGAATCCATTGATCTTCCGGCAGGAGCCGGTAGGAATCCTCTCCCTGGGACAGGATCATCCGGTCCGGAGTCAGCAACTCCTGGGCCTGGATGGTTTCGTACTCCTCTTCCCGGTCTATGAGGCTCCAGTTGTCAGGAGAAATGTTCCCCCAAAAAAAATACAATAGTAGTATTGTCGAAAACGTCAATACTACTAATAATATGCTCTTGATTCGTTCAATCAGATTACGGTCAGCTGTCTTCAGCATGGGAATTGCCCCTTAGTTACCAAATATGGTTTTCAGCAGGTTCTGAAGGAATGTGGTAGTCCCGGACTGGGTGGAGTTGAAAATCTTCGCATCGGTAGCGGCAACTTCCTTTTCCTTCATCACCACCAGGTTTTCAGAAGAAAATACGACCTGACCGGCGGAAATGGTTTCCACGCGGATTCGGTAAACCCCGGGAGTCACTTTCTCAAATTTTTTCGTATAAAAACTCAGGTTGTTGGAGGTGGTATAGGTTTCCGGTTCTCCCAGGGGTACGCTGACCACTGTGGCAGCCGGCTTTCCTTCCGCCTTAGCCTGCTGAGCCTTCTCCAGTTCATCCAGGGACATGGAGTACAGGACGTCATTGACCTTCTTCTTTTCTTCCGTTACCCGGACCCGGATGGTCTTGGGCTTGGTGATCTTAACCGATACCAGGAGGTTTGTGGAATAAGAAGTGCTGCTGTCTGTGGGGTTGACGATGGTCACCGCCGGATCGGAGGCAGCAAAAGAAGTCGCTGTGGAAAATACCATAGCAAGCATCAGGGTAATCAGTACCAGAAGCTTCTTCATTCTTCTATCCTCCTCTCTCAGAATTTTAGCGGAACCTTTCGGTATCCCTATTATACAACATGAATGTTACAAACGTGTTACATTGCCTTTAAAATCCCTTTACATTTCCCTGTTATCTATAGCATAATAAAAGGGAATCGGAAAGGAATCATGACATGAAAACTGTGAACATCTACACCGACGGGGCATGCTCCGGCAATCAGAACGACGAAAACCTTGGAGGATGGGGGGCTGTCCTGGAATACGGAGAGCATGAAAAAGCCCTCTTTGGCGGCGAACGGGATACCACCAACAACCGGATGGAAATGAAAGCCCTGATCGAAGCCCTGGCCGCCCTCAATCGGGAGGGCCTCCGGATACGGGTTTTTTCCGACAGCGCTTATCTGATGAACTGTTTCCGGGAGAAATGGTACGAAAAGTGGCTCCGGAACAACTGGATCACTTCCTCCAAAACACCGGTAGAAAACCGGGATCTCTGGGAACAGCTTCTCCCTTTTCTTGAAAAGCACACCATCGAATTTTATCGGGTTAAGGGCCACGTAAACCTTCATTCTAAAAGCACCAATCTGGATGCCATTTACAAAAAATTTGTTGAGTGGAACGGACCAGAATTCGATTACGATGATTTTCTCTATGTGACAGAAATGAACAACCGGGCGGATGCTCTGGCCAACAAGGGAATCCAGACCCTGTTATAGTTTCCAGTTCCGGTCCAGGAACCGGGTGATTGCCGGCGTTTTGACCCAGATGGCATCCTTCGGGCACATTTCCTGACAGCAATAGCAGCGGATACAATGTTTGTAATTATATACGGGAACTCTTTTCCCCGGCTTCCAGCCGGGGAATTTTAATGCGTCGTGCCCAATGGGGCAGCTGTCCACGCAAATACCGCAGCGGACGCACTTATCCCGGTCAATGACCGGCCGCTTTTTCAAAAAACCTTCAATGGGCCGCAGCAATCGAATCTGGGTTTCCTCCGTGGTGCCCCGATAGACGTCGAAATCTGCTTTCCCGAAGCGATCAAAGGCTTCCTCTTTGGTCAGGATTCTTTTACCGTCATGGATCTCGATGTTCTCCAGCCTTCCCTGACCCACTCCCATGGCCTCACCCATAATGTTGGTGGGAACCAGGGCAGGATCCAGACCGATCAAAAGAGAGAATACCGTGTCCAGGGCTACCGGATCCTGGGAAAGGAGCAATACATTCATCGCCACGGGGGTTCCCGACTGGGGACCATTTCCCTCCATGGCCATAATACCGTCCATGATGTGAAGCCGGGGTTTCACCAGCAGGTTCAGGTCGGAAAGCATCCGGGCAAAGCTCATGGCATCCGGGCATTTGGCATGGAAGGCCATCTTGTTGATGCCGTATACACAGCCAAAGGTGTTTTTAACTGCTCCGGTGATCCGTTCCAGCTGATGGGTCTTCATCTTGCAGATATTCAGGATGGCATCCGCTTCCAGGACCCCTTTGGCCAGGATAAAGGATTTGGTATGGTTTCCTGCCTCAAAGCTGGTCAAGACCCCCTCATGAAAATCCGCCAGGGGAACCTGATTGCGAAGGGCTGCTTCTTTCAGGCCACAGCTTTCGGCTGTTTTTTCCGTTCCGATTACCGGATTCCCCGGAGAATCCCCATAGGAAAGGGTTCCGTATCCTGCTTCCTTCATAAGGCGGATCACTCCTTCAAAAACAGCGGGGTGCGTAGTAACACACTTTTCCGGTGGGGCCTTGGCCAGCAGATTAGGTTTCAGCAGAATCTGCTCTTCGGTCCCGAAAAACCCTTCCCAGCCTCCCAGGGCCTGGATTCCCGATTCCAGAGCCTCCATTACCTTGCTTTCTTCATACGATGAACAGGAAATCACTGCTACCCTACTTTTCGACATTCCGCCCTCCTGCTTTGCATTTCTTGATTAAATGGGGTATAATCTTTTTTATCTTTTTACACTATTTCAATTATAATCGATTCAATGGAGAGTTACCATGTTCAATATGAATAATATCCGAAAAACCCTATACAGAAGGGGAACGGCATTCCTGCTGACCCTTGCCCTGCTGGCCGGATCTTTTTCTCCCGCCTTTGCCGCAAATGAAACGATCTACGATACCGATGCCGTCCGACTGAACCGGATGGGCCTTTTTCTCGGGACCGGTAATGGCTTCGATCTGGAAGGCACCATCAACCGCCTTCAGGGCGCCGCCTTGTTCATCCGGCTGATGGGCGAAGAACCGGAAGCCTTGTCGGAAAAGAATGCCCATCCCTTCCGGGATGTTCCGGAAGGCTGGGCTTCTCCTTATGTGGGCCAGATGTTCGATCAGGGATATTCTCTGGGAATTTCCGAAAACACCTACGGTACCGGCGGAATGACCGCGGACCAGTTTGCCGCCTATATTCTCCGGGCGCTGGGCTATGAGGAATCCAGGGGGGACTTTGTCTGGTCCCAGTCTCTGAGAACCCTCCAGTCCCTTGGAATCATTACTCAGGAGGATTACAGCCGGATCAGCCGGGGAACCTTTACCCGGGATTATGCCGCCCGGCTGGCCAGCGCTGCCTTGGATGCCGCTCTGAAGAACCAGGATAAGACCCTTTATGAAAAGCTTCTGGATCAGGGAGCCATTACTGCCTACAGCAGAATGATGCCGGAACCGGTGGAATCCGGAACGCCGGTCTCTTCCTATGATGATATGACCCGTATTTTTCAGCGTATGCGTGGAAACCTGCAGTACTCTGCCACCCTCAGCACCCAGGGGGTATCTCTGGGAGAAATCAAAGAGTGGTTAGACCGCATCGTGAAGACCTCTGCCGCGGATGTCTGGGGCTGGAACCTGGTTTCCACCTATGTGGAGGATCGGAATTATCCATTAAAGGTTTCTGTTCGCTGGCTTTACAGCGACGGTTATGAAGTATCCCATGCCATCCTCTATCCGGAATCCAGTCCGGAACTTTCCCCCAGGAACAAGGAAATACGAAAGATTGCTGAGGATTTCCTCCAAGAATACATCCGGGAGGGTATGACGGATCAGGAAAAAATTAAAGCCGTTCATGATTACCTGGTACGGACCATCCGGTATGATTCGGATCTGTCTGTTAATTTGAGTCCCCAGTCGGAAAATGTTTCCGACTCCTATATGGTATACGGTGCTCTGGTTAACAAAGTGGCGGTTTGCGATGGCTACGCCAAAGCTTTTACTATGTTTATGGACATCCTGGCCATTCCCTCTGACCGAATCGTCGGGCTATCCCTACAGAACAACAACACGGTCAACCATGCCTGGAACCGGGTCTATCTGGATGGAGACTGGAAATACCTGGACGTCACATGGAATGATCCGGTTCCAGACAGGGGCAATTCCGTTCAGTATGACTATTATCTGGTCAGCGAAGAAAAAATGGAACAGGATCACAGCTGGGAAGAGGATCAGTTCCGGGTCCGGTATTTCTAAGGAGGAATTTCATGGCCTACTATTTTCCGATTCTGCTCATCGTCGCTTCTAATGTGCTGTACCACATCTGTGCCAAGAGCATACCGG
>JBLJBD010000102.1:0-2142 GCA_047637815.1 Anaerovoracaceae bacterium | reverse complement strand
CATGGCAATCCTTGGAATCCTGCTGGCGATTCTTCTTTACTGGAGAGTTACCCGGCGACTGATGGCCCCCATATCCACCCTTGTATGGGCATCGGAAGGTCTTGCCAAGGGAAACCTTTCTCAGAGAGTGCCGGTCCAGCGGGAGGACGAAATTGGGAAAATCTCAGCCAGCTTTAATCATATGGCTAATGAACTCCAATCCCTGGTTGGCAATCTGGAGGGCACAGTGGCTCAGCGAACGATGGAGCTGAACCAGGCCAACGGCATTCTGGCAGATAGCCGGAATCGGCTTCAGCTGATTCTCAACTCTACGGCAGAAGGGATCTATGGCATGGACAATCAGGGCAGCTGCACCTTCATCAACGCCAGCGGCCTTCGGATTTTGGGCTATGACAGCCATCAGGAACTTCTGGGCCGGGATATGCACGAAGCCATTCACTATCAGAAGGCAGACGGAACCCGGATGGAGACAGCGGATTGCCGGATTTTTAAAGCTTTTTTGGAGGGCAAGGGCACTTCAACCAGTGATGAAGTCTTCTGGAGGAAGGATGGTACCTCCTTTGAAGTGGAATATCACTCCTATCCCCAGATTCAGGAGGGTAAAGTGGTAGGTGCAGTGGTGACCTTCATGGACATTTCGGACCGGAAGAAGAGGGAAGCTGAAATGGAGTACCTCCGCTGTCACGATGTGTTGACGGGGCTCCATAATCGCCGGTGCTTCGAGGAGAATGTCAGTCGGCTGGACCAGAAGGAATACTTGCCGTTATCCCTGATTTTCGCCGATTTGAACGGACTGAAGATGGCCAATGATATTTTTGGCCACCGGACAGGAGACCAGCTGATTCGGGAAACCGCCAATATCCTGCAGAAAGTTGCGGCTCTGGAGGAAGACTGGATTGCGGCCCGGGTAGGTGGAGATGAGTTCATCCTGATCATGCCCCGAACCGATGGAAAACGGGCAGAAGAAGTCATTGCCCGGATTCGGGAAAAGGCGGACAGCACTTATGTTTCCGCCATCAAATGCAGCATTTCTCTGGGGGTGGACACCAAGGAAACTATGGCTCAGCCACTGGAAGAGATCATGACCAATGCGGAAGATGCCATGTATCGGGATAAAGCGCTGCATCGAAAGAATAACAATGCGGAAATCATTGAAAGGATTATCCATACCCTCCATGAACGGAGCCGGGAAGAGGAACGGCATTCCAGGATCGTCAGTCAACTGAGCGGGGATTTGGGCAGGGCCATGGGTCTCCCTGAAACAGATATTAAAAAATTGAAGCGGGCAGGCTACCTCCATGACATCGGCAAAATTGTTCTGGAGGAACATCTTCTGCATAAAACACCCCTTACCGAGGAGGAACTGGAAAAAATGCAGCAGCACTCCATTGCCGGCTACCGAATCCTCAATCTTTTCGATGATACCCTGGATCTGGCCGAACCAGTTTACAGCCATCATGAGCGGTGGAACGGAACCGGATACCCCCGGGGCCTCCGGGGTGAGGAAATTCCCCTTCTGGCCCGAATCCTGGCAGTGGCCGAAACCTACGAGCGAGTCGTGAATCAGGGGGAGGAACCCCTGGAAACCCGGATCGCCAAGGCCCGACAAGTCATAGCGGAGGATGCCGGTATCCAGTTTGATCCCGCCGTCGTTGCAGCTTTTATGGCTTGGAAGGATTGAAAAAACGTGGTATACTGAAAAATACGAGAAAATTAACCAGTATGATGATGAAATCAATTAGAGTTATGACAAAATCCATAGGAAGAAGGTACGATTAATGGCGTTTACATTACGAGAATACATACACCCCGATTTTGGCAGGCCGGGACTGACAGAAGCCCCGGACGTGGTCCTGAAGCCGGCACCCAAGGATATGGCAGCCCCGGTGGGCTATCATGCCACCTCCATATTCCCTGAATATTTTAAGATTGACGGGAATTGGCTGCTGGCAGAGGATACCCGGATGGACTGCGTGGCAGTCTATGAAAAAGGGCGCATCCTGGTCAAAGAATTCCGAAACATCCGAAAAGGAGATCAGATTGTCCTGGGGCGGACGGAAAACGGGGAAGACGGTATTTTGGTCCACGCCAACTGCTTCCGGACCGAGGAAGAAAAAAGGGAAGAATCCTTTTCCTTCCGCC
>JBLJBD010000101.1:0-2265 GCA_047637815.1 Anaerovoracaceae bacterium | reverse complement strand
ATCGGACCGGGACAGGTCAACCGGATCTGGGCGGTGGAAAATGCCATCCGGCAGGCTACGGGAGACCTTCAGGGCGCGGTCATGGCCTCAGACGCCTTCTTCCCCTTTGATGACTGTGTGGCAGCTGCCGGAGCGGCGGGCATCACGGCGGTCATCCACCCCGGTGGCTCTCTGAAGGATCAGGATTCCATTGATAAGGCTGACGAACTGGGAATGGCCATGGTCATCACCGGCATTCGTCATTTCAAACACTGATTGGATACCTCTGTATGAGAAGAAAGGTTGCTTTGAAGTTATGACGAAAACAGAAGATCGAGGAGGCCTTCGGGTTCTGGTGGTAGGCGGAGGCGGCCGGGAGCATGCCATCTGCTGGAAACTGGTTCAGAGCCCGGGAGTTCAGAAACTATGGTGTGCTCCGGGCAACGGGGGTATTGCTGGTCTGGCGGAATGCGTTGATCTGGCAGCAGAAAATGTGGAGGGTATTGTAGCCTTTTCCAGAGAAAATCAACTGGACATGGTGGTGGTGGGACCGGAAGTGCCCCTGGCCATGGGGCTGGTGGATGAGCTGGAAAAATCGGGAATCCGGGCCTTTGGACCCAATAAGGCCTGTGCCCGGCTGGAAGCCAGCAAGGCCTTTACCAAACAATTTCTGGAACGTCACCAAATCCCGACTGCCGGCTACAAGGAATATTCCGAACTGGAAACCTTGAAAAAGGATCTGGGCATCTTCGGATGGCCCATGGTCATCAAGGCGGATGGCCTGGCAGCAGGCAAAGGAGTCATCATAGCCGAAACCGAGGAGGAAGCCCTGAAGGCCATGGATGAAATCATGGGAGACCGGGTATTCGGGGAGTCCGGAGACCGGGTGGTGGTGGAAGAATACTTAGAGGGAATCGAAGCATCGGTTCTGTGCTTCGTGGATGAAAATACCATCGTGCCCATGGAACCGGCTCAGGATTATAAACGTATTTTTGACGGGGACAAGGGACCCAATACCGGCGGAATGGGAACCTATTCCCCCAGCCTGATTTTCGATGATAAGCTGAAGGAACGGATCCGGAAAGAGATCCTGGAACCCACGCTGAGGGGTTTTAAGGAAGACGAGCTTCGATTCCGGGGTGTGCTGTTCATCGGTCTGATGATTCGGGACGGTGCTCCCAAAGTGATTGAGTTCAACAACCGATTCGGTGATCCGGAAACCCAGTCCATCCTTCCCAGGCTGGAATCGGACCTGCTAGAAATTTTTCTGGCGGTGACTGAGAACCGGCTGGCTGATCTGAGGCTCCGCTGGTCGGATCGGCGGGCGGTCTGTGTGGTAATGGCAGCGGGCGGGTATCCGGGGCCTTATGAAAAAGGCAAGGTGGTCGAAGGCCTGGATGAAGTGGATGAAGATGTCCTGGTTTTTCATGCCGGAACAGGCTCTGTGATTCATGGAGATCGGCGGGAGATCATCACCGCAGGAGGAAGAGTCCTTGGTGTCACGGCCCTTGGGGCAACCCATGAAGAAGCCCGGGAAAAGGCCTATCGTAACGTGGAAAAAATCCATTTTGAGGGAGCCCAGTACCGGAAGGATATCGGCATTCTGATTTAAACCGTACCGGGAAGGAGGCAGAATCGTGATCGTCGGAGCCATGACTATAAAATTTTACGTTCCCTGGGTCCATTCCCTGAAAGAAAAGCGGATGGTGGTGAAAAGCATCTGCGGGAAGGCCGGGAACAAATTCAATATTTCCATCGCTGAGGTGGATGCTCAAGATGTTCACCAGACCATTGTGCTGGGAATCGCCTGCGTCACCGATGAAATCTCCCATTGCAACAGCATCCTGGACAATGTGCTGTATTTCATCGAAGAAAATACCGAGGCGGAAATCGTCAAGATCGATCGGGAAATCCTGTAGATCCGGGAATCTTTGAAAAGCAAGGGGGAACCAGAGTCGTTCCCTCTTTTCTCTTGACTTTTTGGGTTTATTGCGTTATCATAATAAAGTAATGAAGAGCAAGAACAGGAGGAATACCAATGGAAAATAAAGTGGGAGCAGCCTGCCAGGATCAGCGAAAACAGGACAACTGCCCGAAAGATATAGACGATCGAAACAAAGGGGAGAAGCCTTCCCCTGTTCCTGAGTGGAATGAACACATTCAGAAGGTAATCGTCGGCTATCATTAAAGTTGAGATTAAATGGATAAAAAATGGATGCAGCTCCGGATTCCCGGGGTTGCTTGTGTTTTTTGGGAAAATATATTACAATGGATAAGAAATTTCAA
>JBLJBD010000100.1:0-2950 GCA_047637815.1 Anaerovoracaceae bacterium | reverse complement strand
CGGCTGATGGCTTCCGGAGAACTGGACATGAAGGTTTCCCTGGTCATGGGCATGGAAGAGGCAGGGGAGGCCCACCGATTGATGGAAGAAGGACGCTCTGCCGGAAAAATCGTGCTGACGGTCTCGGAGAAATGGTAAAGTTTGTTTATATTTATGCATGGTAAAGTTATAATGCAGTAAAGCAATAAGGGGATGAAATCTACTTTAATCCGCTAAAATGATAAATGGATCGTTTTTGATGAAAAACAATAGAACTTGTCAGATTCCTGAAAAAACATTGAAATAAAAGGAAAAACAATAAAAAAACAGATGCACAATCTGTTTTTTTTGTTATAATGGTCTCAAAGAGGGCCGGAGTCGCCGGCGGATGAATAATCATGCAGAAAATGAATAATTATACAACAAGCAGGAAGGAGAGAAGGGATGGCGGTAATCATTGACGGTAAAAGCCTGACCGTAGAGGAAGTGGTGCGGGTAGCACGTTTCGGCGAGGGGGTAGAGATCGCAGAGGAATCGAAAAAGGCGGTCCTGCGAGCCCGCAATTATGTTGAAAAGAAATTGGATGAGGGGGCCATCATCTATGGCCTGACCACCGGTTTCGGAAAATTTTCCGATACCCTGATCGGTACCGATGAAGCGGCCGATCTGCAGCGAAATCTGATCATCAGCCACGCCTGCGCCATGGGCAATTCCCTGCCGACGGAAGTGGTCCGGGGAATCATCCTGCTACGTTGTAATGCCCTGGCTCGGGGTAATTCGGGAATCCGTCCGGAAACCTTGGATTCCCTGCTGATGATGCTGAATAAAAGGGTCCATCCGGTCATTCCGGAAAAGGGCTCTTTAGGAGCCAGTGGCGACCTGGCTCCCCTCTCCCACATGGTACTGCCCCTGATCGGAGAAGGGGAAGCAGAGTTTCAGGGAGAAATCCTGCCGGGCAGAGAAGCCATGGAGAAGGCCGGGATTCCGGTGGTTCAGCTGGCTGCCAAGGAAGGGCTGGCGTTGATCAATGGGACTCAGGTGATGACTTCCATCGGAACCCTGGTTCTGCAGGATGCCATGAACCTGGCCAAGGTGGCCGACCTGGCGGCGGCCATGACCGCAGAAGCCTTAAATGGCATCACCAAAGCTTATGATCCCAAGATCCATGAGCTTCGGGGCCATCAGGGCCAGATGGATTCGGCGGCCAACCTGCGTCTGCTCCTGGCAGGAAGCTGCAATGCCCGGGAAGTGAACCCCCGGAAGGTTCAGGACCCCTATTCCCTGCGGTGTGTCCCCCAGATTCATGGCGCATCCCGGGATGCCATCCGGTACGTCTATGAAGCGGTCAGCCGGGAAATCAATGCGGTAACCGACAATCCCATCATCTTTCCGGAAGAGGACGAAGTCATTTCCGGTGGGAACTTCCATGGTCAGCCCATGGCCCTTGCTTTTGATTTTCTGAAGCTGGCCCTGGCCGAGTTCGCCGATGTATCGGAGCGCCGGTCCGAAAGGCTGATCAATCCTCAGCTTTCAGAAGGGTTGGCTCCTTTCCTGACCAAACACGGCGGTGTCTGCTCCGGATTCATGATTGCCCAGTACTCGGCGGCCTCCATGGTTTCGGAGAATAAGGTGTATGCCCATCCGGCTTGTGTGGACTCCATCCCCTCTTCTGGCAATCAGGAGGACCACGTCAGCATGGGGACTACTTCCGCCCGAACGGCAGCCATGATTCTGGACAACGCCCAGAAGGTGCTGGGCATCGAACTGTTTTCCGCCTTCCAGGGCATCTGGCTCCGGAGTGAAGAACGGCAGGGGGATCCGGTGGAAACCCTGGCTCCGGCCACCAGAGCCGCCTGGCAATTTATTCGGGAGCAGGTGGAACCGGTGGAAACGGACATCGTCATGCACCCGATGCTAAGAAAATTCGATGAAATGATCAAAGACAATTCGCTGATTCAAGCAGTGGAAAAGGAGGTCCCTTTATGCTGAACAACCATGAAATAGACGGAGCCATGACCATCAAACTGGGCCATGAGCTCCCCGAGTATCCAGTCTTTGAAGAAGGACGGAGACGGGCTCCGGACCGGGGTTTCCGGCTGTCCAAGGCTCAGACGAAAACAGCCCTGAAAAATGCCCTTCGTTACCTGCCGGAGGAACTTCATCCTGCCTTGGCGGAAGAGTTCATGGAAGAACTGAAGACTTACGGAAGGATCTATGCCTATCGGTATCGTCCCGTCGGCCGGATCTATGGTAAACCCATCGAGGAATACAAAGGAAACTGCGTGGAGGGCAAAGCCTTTCAGGTGATGATCGATAACAACCTGGATTTCGAAATCGCCCTGTACCCTTATGAACTGGTTACCTACGGGGAAACGGGCCAGCCTTGCCAGAACTGGCTTCAGTATCGTCTCATTAAACGGTACCTGGAGGAGCTGACAGACCATCAGACCCTGGTCATCGAATCGGGCCATCCCCTGGGCCTCTTCCCGTCCAAACCAGACGCTCCCCGGGTCATCATCACCAATGCGCTGATGATCGGCATGTTCGATAATCTGAAGGACTGGGAAATCGCCGAACAGATGGGAGTCGCCAACTATGGTCAGATGACGGCCGGAGGGTGGATGTACATTGGCCCCCAGGGCATCGTCCACGGCACCTTTAATACCATCCTCAACGCAGGAAGAAAGACTCTGGGGGTTCCGGCAGACGGCGATCTGGCTGGATACACCTTTGTATCCTCTGGTCTGGGAGGCATGTCCGGGGCTCAGCCCAAGGCAGCCACCATTGCCAATGCGGTGGGCATCTTTGCCGAAGTAGACCGGTCCAGGATCGAGACCCGGCTCCATCAGGGCTGGGTGGATGTGATTCTGGAGGACCTGGCGGAAGTCTTCCGGCTGGCCAAAGAGAAGAAAGAAAAGAAGGAAAGCATTTCCATCGCCTACCACGGCAACATCGTGGATCTGCTGGAGGC
>JBLJBD010000099.1:0-4827 GCA_047637815.1 Anaerovoracaceae bacterium | reverse complement strand
TGCTGATGAACCTGCCGAGAACGGGTTCCTTTGTGGCCTATTCAAAAGAATTTTTGGGTGAACCGGTGGCTACCGGAATCGGCTGGTCCTTCTGGGCCAACTGGGCGGCCTATGTCCCTGCCGAATGTCTGGCTGTGGGCATCATGCTCAACGTGTTCATCCCGGGAAATATATTCCTTTATTCAGTGGGCGCATTGACCCTGCTGACCATCATCAACCTGATCGGAGTCGATATTTTTGCCAGAATCGAATCGTCTCTGGCTATGACCAAGGTTTTTGCTATTATTGTCTTTATCATTCTGGCAGCTGGAATCGCTTTTGGACTCTGGGGCAATACAGACGGTTTCATTGGTTTTTCCCAGAACTTCGGAAATGCCGAAAAGACCTTTACGGAGCAGCTTTTCCCCTATGGGCCTGCCATCGTCATGATCCTGCTGGTGCAGATTCTGGTCAATTTCCAGGGGACTGAAATCATCGGGATTACCGCTGCAGAAACCGATAATCCGGAAAAGGCTATTCCCAAGGCATGCCGAGCGGTGGTATTCCGAGTGGCATTCCTGTTCATTGTGCCCATCGGCCTTTTAGTCCTGCTGTTGCCCTATACGGAGGCTGGCCTGGATGATTCCATCTTCTCTGTAGTCCTGAAATCCTACGGATTGGAGCCGGTTGCCTGGGTGTTCTCAGCCATCGTCATCATCGCTGCTTTCAGCTGCGCCAATACGGGGCTTTACGCCACCTCCCGGGTGGTCTATTCCCTGGCCATCGATGGACTGGCACCCAAATTCCTGACCAAGCTGAACAAGCGTCAGGCCCCTCAGAATGCGATCATCTTTACGGTTATCCCTATGTGGGCCATCGTCATATTAGGTTACTTGCTGCCGGATTCTGCATTTTATGCCATGCTGCTGAGCATCGCCGGATTTACGGGAACCGTCTGCTGGCTGGGCATCATGATGTCCCAGTACCGATTCCGCAGAAAGTATGTTAAGGCTGGTTATGACGTGAAGGATCTGAAGGCCGGCGTCAAGCACATGTGGATTCCGGTGATATCCATGATCGCCCAGGTGGTAGGGCTGTCCTTCTTGCTGGCGGATTCGTCCCAGTGGGCCATATTCTTCCTGTCTCTGGCCTGCTTTGTGGTGCCGGCGGGAATCCGTATGGTGGCTAAAAAAATCGGCTATGTGCGTCAGGACATTAAATTGACCGGCGGGGAACTGACCTTTGAGGAAAAATATCCCGCGAAAAATTCCAGGATGCTGAACAGCAATACCGGCAAATAGAGCCCGGACCCATCATTCAAGGTATTAATTAAATTAATATATTAGCGCAACAAATTAAGGGAGGAACAAAAATGATTACAGATTTAAAAAGCCCGTATCGAATTGTCAGTGATGAGACTCTTACTAAATTACGAGCAAGAGAAGATGAAACTTTCCATAGCAAGACTAAGAAGAGCAAGGAAGCCTTTGAAAAGGCCCATGAGAATCTGCTGAACGGCGTTCCCATGCCCTGGATGGGTGACTGGGGAACGGATCATCCGATTTTCCTGGCCAGCGCCAAGGACAACAAGCTGGTAGACATTGACGGTAACGAATACGTGGACTTCTGCCTGGGCGATACCGGCGCCATGTTCGGCCATTCCCCCGATGCCACAGTAGCGGCTATCCGGGAACAGGCTGACAAGGGAATCACCGCCATGATGCCGACCCTGGATTCTCTGGAAATCGGTAAGGAAATGGGCAAGCGATTTGGCCTTCCTTATTGGCAGGTTGCCATGACCGCCACCGAAGCCAATCGGTACGTCATCCGAAACTGCCGTGCGCTGACCGGACGTCCCAAAATCCTGTCCATGAACGAAAGCTATCACGGAAGCCTGGATGAGACTCTGCCCCACATCGGACCGGACGGCAAACTGAAGCTGCGATCCGACTACGATATGAACCCGGGACTGCCCAAGGATCAGCTGTCCGTCGTAATCGAATTCAATGATTTCGATGCCCTGGAAAAGGCTCTGGAAAAGAGAGACTGTGCTGCCATCCTGCTGGAGCCGGTTATGACTAACTGCGGTATGGTTCTGCCTGCACCGGGATATCTGGATGCCGTAAGAGAACTGTGCACCAAGACGGGTACTTATATGATCATCGATGAAACCCACACCTTCTCTGAAGGTTACGGCGGTTACACCAAGGCTCACGGTCTGAAGCCGGACTTCGTGACCATCGGTAAATCCATCGCCGGCGGCGTTCCCATCGCTTCCTACGGATTCACTCAGGAAGTGGCTGACAAGATCAACGCAACGTACGGACATGCGGGCGTATCCGATCCCATGGGAATCGGCGGCACCTTATCTGCCAATGCTTTTGCCATCGCAGCCATGAGAGCTCAGCTGACTAAGGTCGCAACAGAAGAAGCTTTTGAAAAGATGTTCGCTGGTCTGGACCGACTGGCTAACGGTCTGGATGAAGTACTGAAAAAACACGGGGTTCAGTGGAGCATCACCCGAAGCGGAGCCAGATGTGAACTCCAGTTCATGCCGGAACTGCCGAAGAACGGTACCGAAGCCAAGAACCACTTCGATTGGCAGTTGATGTACTACACCCACGTATATCTGTCCAACCGAGGCCTGATCATCACGCCGTTCCACAACATGATGCTGGTACCGCCTTGCGCTTCCAACGAAGACATTGACCGGCTGATTCAGGGATGGGATGACTGTCTGGCAGAACTGGTTGCAGAAAGCAAATAGCCATTTTTGTAAATCCCATTCGCAGAACTGACCCAATCATCATCAATCAAACGAAAAATCCCAGGCGGGAGCAATTCCTGCCTGGGATACTTTTTTATCGAACCACCAGTACCGGCTTTTCGGCATGATGGAGGACCTTGTTGGTGACGCTGCCCAGGATGTTCCGGTACAGGGGAGAGCCGATACCCCGGGAACCCAGGATGGCCATATCCACATCGGATTCGTTGAGGAGTTTGATGATCTCATCTGCGGCGAAGCCCTGGAGCACCTGGGTGGACACCAGATCCTTCTTGTCTCCGAAGGTTTCTTTATAAGCCTGAAGCATTTCCTCGGCTTCCTTCATGTCGTTTTCATCGTAAACGCCTTTACCTCTTTCGATCTTCGGTACGGCGATGTTGAAACCGCGGGGAAGATTAAGCCCTTCCACCGTGTGGACCAACATGATCTGACACCCGAAGGCCTCCGCCATGATACGGCCTTCTGCCAGGGCTTTCCGGGAATGTTCGGATCCGTCGACGGGAATCAATATTTTCTTCATTTGGATACCTCCTTTTGCATAACTTTTATATTTATATCTTAACCAATTCAGCGATGCAATTGGTTTTATTCAAGATTGATTTTTTCAACACTTGTCGTAGATTATCGACATTATTCTTAAAATGGAATTACGACAAAAAATAAAAAAGACGGTTGATTTTCCGTCTTTTTCGCTGTGGTCGGAGCGACAGGATTTGAACCTGCGGCCTCTTGACCCCCAGTCAAGTGCTCTACCAAGCTGAGCCACGCCCCGTTGTTCTGCGAACTTCTATATTATATGATTTTTGTTCCCCGGTTTCAAGCCTTTTCTTTCAATTTGGCATGAAAATTTGCACAAATTCTGTGAAATCGTCGAATCCGGTCAGACTTGCCCGCCGCCGGTCCCGTTTGCCCGGTGATATAATGGAGCCAGAGACGTGGGCAAATTGGCCCAGTGGAATGGTATGGGGAGGTGTCTGCCATGAACAGAATCGCTTCAGAAAAATATCGGCTTTCCTCGGATAAACTGAAACTGGTCTGCACGGAGAAAGATGCGGCCCTTTTCTATGATCCGGAACAGGAGGGGGATGAGCTGGATGGCCTCATCGGACAGGAGCAGGGAATCCGTTCCCTCACCTTCGGTCTTGCCATGGAAGCGCCGGGGTACAACATCTATGTCACCGGGCCCCAGGGAACGGGGAAAAGCACCTGCACTATGAAGATCGTAACGGATTTTGCCGTTGCCGGAAAAGAACCGGAGGATTGGTGTTATCTGAACAATTTCGATGCCCAGGATCAGCCTCTTGCCGTGTCCCTTCCCGCCGGACAGGGCCGGATATTTCAGAACGACATGGAAGCCCTGGTGGAAGACCTGAAGGTCTTTATCCCCAAAGCATTCCAAAGCAGCGTCTATGAAAAGAAGAAAACCAGCATCGTGGAATCCCTTCAGAATAAAATGGATTCCCTCTTTCAGAGGATGGAGGAAGTGGCTGCAGAAAACAGCTACACCCTCCAGCAGATTCCCCCCCGGATCATGTTGATCCCCATGAAGGATGGCAAGCCCATTCCCAAGGAGGACTTTGACAGCCTGCCCCAGGAGGAGCGGGAAAAGATGGAGGAGCGGGGACGGTTTTTAGGTCAAAAGCTGGATGAAGCCCTGAGAGAGGGTCAGAAATATGAAAACAAGGCCAAGGAAGCCATCGCTCAGCTGGAGCAGAGCGTTGCTGCCGCCGCTGCCGAATTTCAGATCAACCGCCTGAAGGATAAATATAAGGATTTTCCCAAAGTGATCCATTATCTGGACCAGGTTTTGGAGGATGTGAAAAAAAACCACTTGATTTTCCGGATTCCCGATGGAGGGATGGGGCAGATGGCTCCCTTCCTGAATCCGGAGGAGCAAGACCCCTTCAACCGGTTCAAGGTCAACGTTTTCGTCAGCAATGAACAGGGGAAAGGGGCTCCTGTCGTCTTCGAATCCAGCCCTTACTACTACAACATCTTCGGCAAGATTGAATACAAGAGCCAGGTGCTGGCGGTGAGCACCGATTTTACCATGATCAAATCCG
>JBLJBD010000098.1:0-16400 GCA_047637815.1 Anaerovoracaceae bacterium | reverse complement strand
AAGGCAGGGTATTGAGCATATGGGTCAACTCCTGCCCCAGGAAAAATCCGGTGGGGAGCTGAATCCGGCCATCACCGTTTTCCATAGGCTGACCGGCTGCTGAAGAGGAAGCAGTTGCAAGGGAAGGGATAAATGCCGGCACATCCGGTATAATAAACCCGATTTCTCCGCTTTCATCGGCAATGGTCTTCCATTCTTCCTGGGTGACATTTTCCAGGAGCATGGGAATCAGGATATTTTCTTCTTTAAAAATCATATCCTCCGCCTTGGTCAGGCTTTCCTCTGTTTTATTTCGGATTCCTTCCTGATCCTCCGGCTGGCTTTCTGCATAGGCCAGGGCATCTTTGATCATCTGACGGATTTCATCGTCAACTCCCCACATGACCTGAGGAGGGGCTGTAATCCCTGCTTTTTCCATATAGGGGAAGAAAAGGTTTTCTTTTTTGGAATAGTGGATGTCGATGGCGAGTAGTTTCCGCAAACCGTGGCGCAAGCCCTCCAGCCCTGAATGTTCATCCAGATGGTTCAGATAAGGCCGGACCTCTTCTGCCATGATTCGCTCCAGTTCCCGGTTTTCTCTCTTTAAAACGTTCAGGGGATGCCCCGGAATATCCGTCTGATCCTGTTCCTGATGGATTTCCTCAATGCTTCCTTTAAAGACGGAGGCATGGACGTCACAGAGCCTCTGCACTTCTTCCACCGGAAGGCCTTCGGCAATCAAAGCCCCTTCCGCTTCTGAAATTTCCGATGCGGAGACCCCGTCAAAGCTGGCTTCGAACAGAGCCTTTACTTCCTCTACCGTTTTCCCTTCATGAAGCTGACGAATGATCTCTTTGATGGTATTTTTCCTCATTTCTCGATTGTTGATATACTCGCTCATCTTGATCCTCCTTTTATCCTCTTACTCGGAATTGTTTGCCGTCTTTAACCGATTACCGTAAATCCTTTGTCCTCCAAAGTTTTGCGGATCACATCCAGATCGATTTTTTTCATGGCAGCTCCCTTGGGGATGGTCATGAAACGCCCGGCAGTCTGGAGCATGCCCGGCTTGGTAATATCCTGAAAACCCAGCTCCGCCATGATATCCCGAATTTCCGGATACTGCTCATGAATTTGATAAAGTGTCTGGTTCAGATCAATGGTTTTTTCCATTCTAATTACCCCTCTTCCTTCAATACTGTTCCTATCTTTTACTCCAATATCCATCCCAAAGCAAACAGCTGAAGGGCAATTCCTCCTGCTGCCGGTCTAATCGTCACTTGCTCCAGATTCTCCTGAGAAATTTCATATTTTTCCGTCAGTTTTGCAATTTCCTGTTCCAGCTCCAGTTCCAGTTGGGCCATTTGAGCTTCCAGGGTTTCCATGGTTTCTTTGGACTGAGCGATGGACTCCCCGCTTTTCATGGCTCTGGTGGTGCTCTTTACTGCCGTACCCACTTTTGAAATGGAAGTGGCACTGATGGTTTTTTTGCCAAACAATGCTCCCAGAATGGCCGTTCCCGCCGATACTGCTGCTTCCATCTTCCTCTGATTGGCCTGGGTGCTGCGGCTTTCCATGGTCTGGCGAGCCCGCATCAATCGGTTTTCAAGGGCCTGGAATTTGGTTTCATATTTCTTTTTCAGCTGCTCCACCTCAGCATCCCGCTTTTCATGGGCCAGGTGCTGCAGTCGGATTCGGAAGTCCCGTTCCTCCTCCCCGACCGCTGAAATTTCTTTCATGGAAGGACTCCGGAGGAGTTCCAGATTCCGGTTCGTCCTCAGGTACTGAAGAAATAGCTTCTCCCAGATTCCGTAATTCTTGGCCAGGGCTGCCGCCGAAGGCAACGGAAGGAAGGGAATTCCTTCCATGGGTCCTTTATCCACGGCTTCCGGGGCCAGATCCATGGGATCCGATCGGTTCCAGTCCACCGGAACCGGTCCATCCAGGATATCGGTGGTCAGGGCTATTCGTTCTGAGGTGTTGATACCGTATTTGGCGTTGCTGTACATGATTTCTGCCATTCCAAGAATCACGGGCCGATAAGCCGGATTTGCCGATACCCCCGGGCCCGGCAGATAGACCTGCTGAATCTTGGGATCCAGGATCGGCGGAGCATCGGAGGACATATCCGAAAAGCCTGCCCCGGCTGATTCCCCACGGGCAGGTACGGATGCCATCCCTTCCGCTGAGTCAGAGGCGGAACGGTCGGTTCCTTTTGGCAAGGATGCGATTTGCTCCCGGGTCAGGGGGCCCGCCAGATAGGACAGGGCAAACCGGGTGGTGAAAATCACTGGTTGATCTTCATGAACCGTGTGCAGATAGAAAATTCTTTTCCCAAGTCCGGAAAGGATTTTCTCGATTTCCTTCCGGTTGAATCCACCACCGGCAGAAGCTCCCTCCAAGCCGGAAATCACCCGTTCTTTATCCTGTTCCGTCTGGAGCCTGCCGATGAACCAGGTACCCATATTGGACATGGCTTTGTAATCCAGATCCACCGGGTTCTGGGTGGAGAGCACCAGCCCCAGGCCAAAGGCTCTGGCTTGTTTCAGCAAGGTCAGCAGGGGCGTTTTGGAAGGAGGATTGGCGGTGGGCGGCAGATAGCCGAAGAGTTCATCCATGTAGAGGAGGGCTCTCAGGCTTCCCGTACCGGACTGGCTCCTCATCCAGGAAATCAGTTCATTGAGGAGCATGGTGACAAAGAACATCCGCTCCTTATCGGAAAGATGGGCAATGGAAAACACCGATACCCGGGGCTTTCCGGTTTCGTTGTAAAGGAAACGGTCGATCTGCAGGGGCTCCCCTTCCATCCAGACCTTAAAACTGGGGGAAGCCAACAGATTATTAAAGAGCATGGCCAATCCGAAACGTTCTTTGGACGGGAAAAAGCTTTCCATATCCATGACTCCGATTCGTTCCATAGGAGGATTCTGCAGAGCACCAATCATCTCTGCCATGGAGAGGCTTTTCCCCTGGCTCCAGCTGGATTCCAGGATACTGGATACCAGAATGTGTTCCCGGCTGGTAAAGGGATCTTCGTTCCAGCCCACCAGGGTCAGCAGACTGGTGGCGGTTATCAGGATTTTTTCCCGGAATGCTTCCGAATCCCCCTGGACAGAGGCTGGAGGAGCCGCAAAAGACTGAAGCAGGGAAACGGGAATCCCGGCAGAGCCTCCCGGGGTATAAATCCGGACTTCTGCTGCATCCTTCAGCTTCTGAATCCTTTCCGGGGGTTGGTCCCAACTGCTGAGCTGGTCTTTCCAGAAGACGGCCTGCTGCTGGGCATATTCTTCAGGGGACAGGCCTTTGGTGGCTGCTTCCGTCGGATTGATCCAGGGAAGAAAATCCTCTCCCCGAAGCTGGGGGAAGGTCAAGGCTAAGTTGGCCATATCTCCTTTCGGATCGATGGCAATGACGGGAATATTGTCCAGAGCAGCTTCCTCAATCAAGCCGATCCCCAGTCCTGTTTTTCCGCTTCCGGTCATTCCGATGATAGCTGCATGGGTGGTCAGATCCTTGGATTTGTAGAGCACCGGCTGATCCGACTGCTTTTGGCCGTCCAGATCGTATTCCCTGCCCAGATAGAAGATTCCCAGTTTTTCGTAGTCCTGCATCCTGATTCCTCCTTGAAACACCAACAGCCGCTACTTGACGTAACGGCTTTCCATAGCTTTGATCCTGTTATATAGTTCTTGGTTAACCGGCAGATCCAGGTGATGTTTTACTGCCAATTTCAGTACAGTACCGGCAAAAAATTCCACTTCTGAAGGCCTCCTGGCCAAGCCGTCCTGGCGCATGGAAGGCATCCCGTCCGGAGACAGGGTATCAACCAGGGCCACATAGTATTCCAGGTCCTCCTCCGTAACGGGGATCCCCTCATACCGGCACAGCAGGATCACTTCCCGCATGGCCTCCTTCATCTGCTCCCGGGCAGGTCCTGGCTGCTGGATGGTGCCGTAGGTACCTTCCCAAACCATGACCGTCTGATTGACCCCCACATTGAGCATGAACTTGCTCCAGATTCGGCGCCGAATATCCGGATCCCGCTCATAGGGAAGCTGGATTTCATCGAAAAGGCGGCATACCTCATCCAGAAGGGGGACCTTTTCCGGTTCATCCTCCGGGACGCCAACCAGCAGGTGGCCCATTTTTGTATAGGTCAGTTGATGGCCGATTTTCACTGCATCCATTCCCTGGGCTACACAAAATAGGACTCTCCCCTTACCAAACCGCTCCCCCAGGATTTCCTCGCTGGAAATCCCGTTGAGCAGGGAAAGAAGGATGGTTTCCTCCCCGATGTGGGGTGCCGCTGTCTCCATGGATTTCTCCAAATCCGTTGCTTTAACAGCAAAGATAAGGAGATCCGCCGGTGGTGATTCCCCCGGATCCCCCAATACCTGAAAATCTGTTTCTTTGCCGTTACAGGTGGGGTGCTGCTGGTTAAATCGCCGAAGCCGCGGTTCATCCATGATAAAATAAACGGAATCTTTTCCCAGCTTCTCCGTCAAATAGTGACCGTACAAGATGCCCAGGGCACCCATTCCCGAAATTCCAATCCGTTTGATACTCATAAAATGCCTTTCCTGATCAGTGGGGTCCGCCTATTTTACAGGCCACGTCCACATCCTCCTGATTGCCGGATAAAATATCGCCATACTTTTCCTGATTCCGCTCAAACCAGATATGGGCATAGGAACAGGATGCCACCGCCTTACAGCCTTCCCTTCTCAGATATTCGGCCACCACCCTCATCATTTCATCGGCGATGCCCCGTCCCCGAAGACTGGGGTTGACATAGGTATGGTCAATATTCAGATTCCCATTAGCCAGGACCTCATAGGTTGCTTCCGCCATCAGTTCGCCTGAGTCACTCAGGCTGAAAATTCTTCCTTCTTCAAATTTCCACTCCATGGTCGTCCTCCTTAATTGCATTTAATAACATAACCCTATTATACCTCAAAATCCGGTATTTACCCAGATATTTCCACGAAAAAAGGCCCCAGGGGGCCTCATGGGAAGGAATATTGCTTATCATTCTTTCAGGGGGGCTTCCGGAGCATTGTTCCGGACCGATTCAATGCCCTTCAGGCAGCTGGCTTTGGATTTATAAGCTTCGCTTGTACCAACGATCTGGCCGTTCTTAGCCTTCAGCCGAAAGCGGAAATCCCCCGCCTTATCCATATACAGTTCAAATTTGGGATGTTTTTCCGGAATATAGGCTTCCAGGGTCTGATCCTCAATAGCCCCGTCCTTTGCATTGGCCCGGACACTTTCCACGCCCTTCCGGCACGCTTGAATAGTTGAATACACTTGAGAACTGAGAATCACTTCACCGTTTCCGGCCTTCAAGTCGAACTTCATTCCTGAAGAAGTTTCTTTTAATACAAATTTCCCTGACATAGGACCATCCTCCTTTGCTCTGTGTTGGAATCAGAAACGTACCTTCTGATTTCAATGTAGCACAGTGAAAAGCCCATGTCATACGGGAATAATCTTTTATTTCCCTTAATAATCCTTACTTTCCTTCTAATTCGACAATATTGTCGCAAATCCGTCCCAGGAGAGTCGGGTCGTGGCTGACCACCAAAAGGCCAATGCTTCTCTCCCGGCAGATTCGGGTCAGGAAATGCCAAATTCGGGCTTGAGTGATGGCATCCAGCATGGTGGTGATTTCATCCGCTATCAGAAATCGGGTTCCCGACGTTATGGCCCGGGCGATGCAAAAACGCTGAAGCTCTCCTCCAGACAGTTCTCCCGGCCAACGGTCCATCCAATGGGATTCGATCCCCAGTTCCTCCAGAATGGCTAAATCCGGTTCCCCCGTCTCTGCCAGGATGTCCCCCATCCGCCAGCGGGGGTTGACCGCCCTCTCCGGGTGCTGGGCAATGTACTGAACCGGATGGAATCCTTTAATCGGATAGGCTTGGTCATCTATGGTGATCCGGCCCCGGTTCGGTTTTTCATAACCGGCAAGTAAACGTGCTATGGTTGTTTTGCCCTGTCCGGAAGGCCCGGAAAGGCCCAGGATTTCTCCGGATTCGATGGTCACGGAAAAATCCTGGATGACCCAGGGGCCTTTTTCATAACGAAAAAAAAGATTCTCTCCTTGTAAACGCATCTTATTTCCTTTCTGGCTCACAAGCATCAGCAAAGTCATCCGTAACCGGGAAAAACTCATTCTCAGGCAGGGCTCTCCACAAAGCTCTCGAATAAGGATGAATCAAGCCTTCCCCCTTGCCGGCGAATTTATCCGCTTCAGCTATTTCCAGGGTAGCTCCTGCATTCATAACCGCTATGCGATCAGCAATGGAACGGGCTGCCATCAGGTCATGGGTGATAAATAAAATACTCCTTCCTTCATCAGCCAATTCTCTCAGATGTTTCAGAACCTTTTTTAATGCGTCGGGATGCAGCCCCGGTGTCGGTTCATCCGCAATGATCAACTGGGCTCCTCCGCTGATAGCGGTAGATATGAGCACCCGGCGGATCATCCCCCCGGATAGTTGAAAAGGATACTTTTCCCCGGCCGCTGCCGGCAGGTGAAATCGGTGAAAAAGGCTTTCCTGAATAAATTTCCCCCTCCCTTTTCCCGCTGTATACCGTACCTGCTTTCCAACCTTCATCAGAGGATCGAGATAATTGACGGATTGGGGAATCAGGGTAATTTCTTTGCCTCGAAGTCTTTTCTGTTCTTCCGGAGTCAATCTTACTCCCTTATAATAAATTTCTCCGGTCTGGGTTGCGTTGGGGGGCAGAATCCCCAAAATGCTGTGGGCCAGCAAGCTTTTCCCTGAGCCGCTGGATCCCACCACCGCCAAAACTTCTCCCAATCGGATATCAAGGGTTAAATCCTCAATAGGATGAACGATGCGCTGTCGCAGACCTTTTTCATACTGAAGAAAGGATACGGCAAGATTCCGCACTTCCAACAAAGCCTCTTGCCGGGGCGCTCCGATTTCTTTCCTTTCCATCGATTCTCCTTTTCTACAATTGACCCTGCTGAGGGTCCGAAAGCATATGCAGGTTATCACCAACCACGTCGACCAGTCGGATGACGAGTAGTAGGGCTAATCCAGGGAAAACAGCCAGCCACCAATAGCCGCCTGTAAGGTACCGCATGGATTCCGACAGGATGATCCCAATGGCCGGACGAGCCGGATCCAGTCCAAATCCCAGGAAAGTAATAGCCGCTTCATGGAGCACTGCGTGGGGAAACAAAAGTATCAATCCCACCATTAGTTGGGGCATCAGGTGGGGCAGCAAATGGTTTCCGGCAACATAGAAGGGGCTCTTTCCGAACCGAATGGACGCCTGAACATAAGGCATGCTTTTAAGCTGAAGCACCTCTGCCCGAATGATTCGAGTAAGGCTTGGCCAATGGGTCAGAGCAACACCGATGATGACGCCCCGAACTCCTCCCCCAAGAGCGAAGGAGATCAATATCAACAGAATCAGATGGGGGATTCCGAGAAACAGATCCGTCAGCCAGGAAATGAAAGCGTCCGTCCTTTTTCCAAATACGGCTGCGGAGACTCCAAGCACCAAGGCAATTAAGGTGCTGGCCAACGAAGCAACTACACCGACTTTGACACTAAGGGCAAGTCCCTTTACGGTTCGCAAAAGCATATCCCTGCCCAACCAGTCTGTGCCGAACCAATGGGCGAAGGAAGGGTTGAGGCTCTGCTGGGAAAAATCCGTCCTGAGGTTTTCGACCGGCACAAAGCCATCCACCAATAAGATTCCCATAATCAGAATCAAGGAGAAACCGGTATAGAGGAAGACCTTTTGCCGGCGATTAATCATGATTTCTCCTCCCTTCCTTAATACGAGGGTCAACAATGGAATAGATGATATCGGCAATGAAATTGCCTGCAAATACAAATGCCGTGCTGATGATCACCAACCCAAGCAAGAGTGGAACATCTCCCCTCAACCCTGCTTGAACCGTCGCCTGTCCTAATCCGGGATAGGAAAAAACCTGCTCTGCCAGAACTGCACCACCAAACAGTTCACTAAAGGATGCAAACTGAAGTGATATAGCCGGGAGGGCGATGTTACGGATCCCATGCCGCCATACAAGTGAAAATCCCTCTTCTCCCCTTGCCCGTGCGAAAAGCACATAATCACTGCTCAGCACATCCAGCAGCTTCTGCCGGGTGTGAAGAGCTATATTGGCCACCCCGATGACGCTAAGGGTCAAAGCGGGCAGTATCAGATGATAAATTCTGTCCCAAAGGGTGACATCTCCATGAAGGACGCCGGCTGGTACCCCCAATCCAATCGGGAACCAGCCCAGCCCAACAGAAAACACCATCAGGATCAGCAACCCCAGCCAAAAGGTGGGAGTCGAGGCCATGATCAGGCAATACAGCTTAATTCCCCGATCCAACAGAGTACCCTGGTTCATCCCAGCCAATATGCCCAGGATAAAACCAAGGACACCGGAGAGGATCCAGGCTGCTCCCATCAGGAATACCGAAGCGATGAAGCGCTCCCCTATTACCTGCAAAACAGGTGACCGGTATATGGAAGAGGTCCCAAAATCTCCCTGAATCAAATTGCTTCCCCACTTCAGAAATCGTGTTAATGGCGGCTGATCCAATCCCCAGTTTTCAGCAATCTGCTGCCTCTGCTCCTCCGAAACCCGAATCATATCAGCTCCGATATAGGACTGGACCGGATCGATGGGGGAAAGGGAAACCAAAACAAAGGAAAGAATGCTGACTGCAATCAGCAGGGTCAGCATCCTCAGACCTTTCTTTCCCAAATATTTCAGTGAATTCATTACTCTACCCGTTTCCATTCCTGAACATTGGCGGTAAGGGGCCAGCCATGGCCATGGGGTTCAATACGGTTCTGTCCCAAATCTAATTTTTCTGAAACCAGGTACACATGCTTCAGGTTAACCAGCCAGGACCAGACCACATCTCCCCTGGAGCTGAATCCGGATTCTCCATCCCATTGAGCCTTTTTCCAGTACTCAAGCGCTTCTTCTTCCGTTGATGCTCTCAACGCTGATTCCATGTACCCATCTGCTGTTGGATTTTGATAATAGGTCGTGTTGTAATATCCGGTACCCGCTGTAGAACTATGATACAGGTTGTACATTTCCAGAGGGTCATGACTTCCCCATCCAAAAAGCACCGCGTCGGAGTACATCCGTGCTTCAATTTCATCCCAGCTCAGCCCCGCAAGATTAATTTTGATTCCAAGTGGCGCCATCTGATCGGATACCGCCAAGGCCAGGGACTGGCGGATGCTGTCACCTGCAGGATAAACCAGATTGAACTCCGCCTTGATTCCATCCTTCTCAAGAATTCCATCCTGGTCTTCATCCACCCATCCTGCTTCTGCAAGAATCGATGCTGCTTCTTCGATCCGGCCGTCTTCAAACACCGTGTCTTTGTTCCACCAGGGAAGCCCGTCACAGACGGAATAAGCCTTGCTGCCGTACCCGAATAAAATTCCGTCAACCAGGGCTTGCCGATCGACAGCAATATCCACGGCCTTGCGAATGGCTAAATCCGATGTGACGTCATTCCCTACTGGAATACCTTCTGCCGTGAACCGTCCTGCTTTTATAAAGGGAAATGAAATTCCCCGGTTGTCCACGGAAGGCACCGCCAGCACGTTCATGCCCTTGACCTCCCGGGATGCCAATTGGGGAGAGATGGATACAATGTCAGCCTGTCCAGATTTTGCTGCTGCATAGGCCGCTTCTTCGCTCAGATACAGAAAAGTGAGTTTTTTGAAATAGGGTTTCGCCCCATAGTAGTTCTCATTGGCTTCAACGATCAGCTGCTGCCCTTTATCCCATTGAACAAATTTGTATGGACCGGATCCGATGGGATTGGAAGCATAGTCTGTTCCGTGAGCATGGGCCGGTACAATGCCCAAAGATGCTGCCACGCTGACAAAGGTTGACTGAGGTTTCTTCAGATTGATTTCAACCGTATATTCATCGATCGCCTTCACGGATTCCATGACACTCAAGTCCACTACGGATCCACTGGAAGCAGCTGTTTCATAGGTATACACCACGTCTCCGCCGGTTAGAGGTTCCCCATCTGAAAACTTCACGTCATCCCTCAGGTAAAAGGTCCAGGTAAGACCATCCTTGCTTATGTGGTATTCCGCAGCCAGATCTTCGATAATTTTCAGATTGTTATCCCTGGCCAGCAAAGTGCTTTGAAACAACGGAGACCCATATCTTCCCCATCCAGTGGTGGGATCAAAGCCATCATCCGGTTCTCCCCCCACCGCTAATATTAGTTCATCCGACGGCCTTTCCCCCTGGCTATTTTCGGATCCACAGCCAATCAGAGAAAATGTCAGGGTTACGATCATCAATAATACAAAGGCCTTCTTCATTCTGATCATCATTTAAATGTCCTCCAAGTTGTATTGAAACATAAAAAAACCACGAAAACATAGACCCGAAAGCTTCGGGCACTATAACCTTCATGGTTATCTTCATCCTGTATTATGATAAAGGTTTAACAGGCTTTTGTAAAGCCAAAATCCCAAATTCCAAAGAAATTTTTTCTATTTATCAAACAATTCTTAGTGAAAAGCAAAGAGTACCAGTGCTATCAGAATTCCTAAGGTAAAAGCCAGGTAAGAATGACGCCGGCCCTTTTGCTGACCCTCCGGAAGCAAATGGGAAGCGGACAGATAGATCAGCACCCCGGAAACGAATCCCAGACTGAGTCCTAATGCTTCTTCGCTCAACCGGCTGATCAAAGGATAAGCCAGAAAAGCTCCCACCGGTGTAGTCAGAGCCGCTACCAGAAAGGCAAAGAAAAAGGCTTTCTTCGGCTTGATTCCTCCTGCTATCAATACAGAAAAGGTGATGACCCCTTCTGCAAATTCGTGGGCCACCAGCCCGACTCCGGCCAGGATGCCCGTCATGGTGTTCACATTGAAGGTCACCGAATAGATGACCCCGTCAATAAAAGAGTGGATGCCGATTCCTTCCAGAGCCGTGATTCCAAAGGCCAGCTCCTCCTGATGGGTCCGGTGCTGAATCAGCTTGTTGCTGAAAAACATAAAGGCAAATCCTGCCAGTGCTGCCAATCCTGCATCGTGATGGGACTCCACTGCTTCCGGAAAAGCCGTAAGCAGCGGGGCCGCTATCAAGACACCGGCAGCAAAGCAAAGAAAGTAATCTTTATTCTTGATGGTCCATTCCTTATTTTTATAAATGAAGTAAATGCCGATGGTGTTCACCACCATAGCGGTAAAGGCAAAAATAGTAATCCAGGAAAAGGTGGTCAATGATGCCATAGGATACTCCTTCATCTTACAGAATGGATATATTTTACACCTTTTCACCAGTTTCGACAAGCCTGCAAGGCTAAAACCTCAGATCAAGACGGACAAGTCGGTCTTGGACCTCCTGAATGATCCTTTTTTCTTCATCTGCTGAATCCGCTTCAAAGGTCACGGAAAACCGCAGGTATTGACCGGCATCGCTCCAGGGCACCACAGAAATCCCCCCCTCTTCAATCAGGAAACGAGCTGCTTCTTCGGCTCCGTCAAAGGCAACATCGCCAGCGCCGATGGGCGCCTTCGTATAGAGAAAAAAGGAACCCTTGGGCTTTGCTGCCTGAAAACCGGCTTCCTGCAGGGCCGGAACCAATAATTCGAACCGTCTCGAATATTTTTCAGCAATCTGATCGGTTATTCCCGGATGATCCAGGGCGTAGATGCCCGCCTTCTGAATAGCCCGGAACTGGCCGGAATCAGAATTGTCCTTTACGGTGCCATAGGCCTTGATCATTTTTTCGTTTCCGGCAGCAAAGGCCAGCCTCCATCCAGTCATGTTGAAAGCCTTGGACAGGGAGTGGAGTTCGATTCCTACCTCCAGAGCTCCCGGAACGGAAAGAAAACTCAAGGGAGCTTCGCCGTCATAGGTCAGGTGGGCATAGGCCGAGTCGGCAATGACCAGGATGTTATTCTCCTTGGCAAAATCCACTACTTTTTCATAGAACTCCCGGGTAGCCGTCTGTCCGGTGGGATTATTCGGATAATTAATATACAGCAGCTTGGCTTTCTTCAGGATATCTCCTGGAATCTGCCGGAAGTCCGGATAAAAGTCATTTCCCCGGGTCAAGGGAAGATCATAGACTTCTCCCCCCACATACCGGGTCCAGGTGGACAGGACCGGATAGCCGGGCACTGTTGCCAAGGTAATGTCTCCCGGATTGATAAAACAGGCCGGAAGCATCGCCAGGATGGGCTTGGACCCGATTCCATGAAGAATTTGGGTTTCCGGATTGATGCCAGCGACACCGTAAACCCTTTCCAGGTAACGGGCAGCTGCCTGATAAAACTCCGGGATGCCGTTATCCGCATAAAACCGGTTTTCCGACTTGCCCGCTTCTTCTGCCAGAATTCGTAAAATATCCGAACCGGCAGGTTGATCCGGCTCCCCGACTCCCATATCGATCAGCTTTCTTTCCGGATTTCTTCTTTTTGCCTCTTCCTTAGCCTGTTTGATCATGGCAAACTTATAAATTTTCGTGTCCTTGCCGAAGGACTGGCCTCCCAGACGCTCCGCGATTCTATCGGTAACAAAATCCATACTCCTTATTCTCCTTTCTTCTCCATCCCTCCGGGAATATATAGGGTTGCGAAATAATCCTCCGGGGTTTCTGCTCTCCGAATCAGACGGAATACCCCGTCAGCCTGAAGCAGGATCTCAGCAGACCGCAGCTTTCCGTTGTAATTGTATCCCATGGCATATCCGTGGGCACCGGTATCATGAATGATGATCCGATCACCGATTTCAATGGGGGGCAGTAACCGGTCCACGGCGAACTTGTCGTTGTTCTCACAAAGCCCGCCGGTTACATCCACTAATTCCGAAGCTTCCGCTTCTTCTTTGCCAGCCACTGTTATGTGGTGATAGGCTCCGTATATGGCCGGCCGCATCAGGTTGGCAGCGCAGGCATCCAGGCCGACATAGCGTTTGTGGGTATTTTTCTCATGAAGCACGGTAGAAACCAGACATCCGTAAGGCCCCAGCACGTATCTTCCCAATTCGGTATAGATCGCCACATCTCCCAACCCGGAGGGTACCAGTATTTCTTCATAGGCTTTCCGAACGCCTTCACCAATGGCTTTGATATCCGCCGGTTGCTGATCCGGCCGATAAGGTATGCCGATCCCTCCGGACAGGTTGATAAAGGAAACTTGAGCTCCCGTTTCTTCCTTCAGTTCCACAGCCGTTTGGAACAGGATTGCCGCCAGAGCAGGATAGTACTCATTGCCTGTGGTGTTGCTGGCTAAAAATGCATGGAGGCCGAATCCCCTCACTCCTTTGCTCTTCAGGATCCGGAACCCTTCGGTCAACTGCTGCCGGGTGAAACCATACTTGGCTTCTCCCGGGGTATCCATGATGGCGTTATTGATGGCAAAGCTTCCCCCTGGATTGAACCGGCAGCTGATGATATCCGGCAATCCGGCCACTTCCTCCAGAAAATCGATGTGAGTAATGTCATCCAGATTGATGAATGCACCCATTTTTCTTGCCAGCTTGAAATCTTCTGCCGGTGTCACATTGGAAGAAAACATGATTTCTTCACCGGAAAATCCCACGGCGCCGGCCATCATCAGTTCGGTCAGGGAGGAACAATCGGCTCCAAAGCCTTCTTCCCGTAAAATTCTCAGGATTTCAGGATTAGGAGTGGCTTTTACGGCGAAATATTCCTTAAACCCGGGATTCCAGGAAAAGGCCTCCTTCAGTTTCCGGGCGTTTTCCCGAATGCCCTTTTCATCATAGAGATGAAAGGGGGTTGGGTACTGCTTAATGATTACTTCCAGTTTTTCTTTGGTGACAAAGGGCTTCTTCATATTTTACTCTCCTTTTGACTGGATGCTTCCAACAGTTTGATTTCATTTTTCAGGGAATCCTTGATCAGGTCGATCAGGTTCTTTTTCCGGGAATAAAGACAGGTGGAATCCTTGCCCCCATCGATGTCTCCGGTTAATACGTAAGTGGAATCCACGATCAGGCGGATCTGTCCCGGCCTGGATTCCCTCTGATATAGGATCCCTTCCTGAAAATCCGTTTCCTGGTCTGTGAGCAGAACTACCTTGAGCCCCTGCCTCCCTGCTGCCCGGAGTTCCTCTTCCAATTGGCGGATCACGGGTTGGTCCCCGGCTAGATAGATTCTCTCCCGGGCCCCTCCGATCATTTCCCTCATCTTATCCAGAATCAAATCGGCTCCCTTTATGGTGATATAGCCTTCCGGTTCCTCCCGCCTCTTGGGAGCAACAGCCAGGATCTGTTCTTTCAGTTCCTCCATACGGCGGATGTGATTGCTGCAAAATTGTTCCGGCGGAACAGGGATGTATTTGACCACACTGCCTTCCACCATATAGGCTGCCCCTTTATCCACCAGGGAAGCCAGGCCCGAATAGGCATTGGATCGGGATATGCCTGTTGCCTTGGCTGCTTCATAGCCGTTCTGTTCTCCTTCTTTCAGGAGCCCAATATAGAGTCCGGCTTCCTGCCGGGTCAAGCCGAAATTGGTCAGCATTTCAATCAATTCCATTCCATTCCTCCTTAAGCCACTTGATGCAGCAACTGCATACGCATTAATAGTAGTACTATTTAGTACAACTATATCAAATATCTATTCCTTTGTCAACAAGAAGGATTGCTTGCAAAATTGGCAGAATTGGTTAGAATGGATTTATAGTCATAAAAATAGTACGCAGCCCCGGGGAAAAATTGGAAAGGAAGGTAGACCACGATGAAAATGCCCGTCTTATTTGCCGGCCATGGATCTCCCATGAACGCCATCGAAACAAATACCTTTACCGACACATGGAGGGACCTGGGGAGAAGGATTCCCAGACCAGAAGCAATTTTATCCGTTTCAGCCCATTGGGTAACGAGGGGCAGCCGGACTTCCGACGAAGAAAATCCCCGGATTGTTTATGATATGTTCGGATTCCCCCGGGAATTATATGAAAAAAAATACCCGGCAAAAGGAGCACCCTCCATTGCCGGGAGATTGGCAGAGCTTCTGCCCGACCAGGTGATCAACGACTCTGACTGGGGCATCGATCACGGTACCTGGTCTGTTCTGTGTCATATGTTTCCGGAAGCCGACATCCCTGTGATCCAGCTCAGTCTGAATCAGAACCTTTCAGCCCGGGAGCACTTCGATTTAGGACAACAAATCAGCCCGCTCAGAGAGGAAGGTGTCCTGATCCTGGGCAGTGGCAACATCGTCCACAACCTTGCTCTGGTCGACTGGAATAAGGGAGACGGCTATCCCTGGGCCTATGAATTCGATGAGTACATAGAGAAAAACATTTTGGGAAGCCGTTACGAGAAGGTCATCCAATATCAGGAAGCCGGGGAAAGTCAGAAACAATCCTTCTACACCACCGAACACTTTCTTCCCCTTCTCTATGTTCTGGGAGCGGCCGAACAGGAAGATGCCATCCAGGTTTTTAATAAGGAATGCCTGATGGGTTCCATTTCCATGACTGGCTATTTATTCAATAGCAGAGTTTGACAGTAGGGCCTGTTCCTCCAGTTTCTCTTTGATCCGCTTTACCGAATCCCGCAGTTCCAGCCCCTCTGTCTCCACGGTTAGGTGGGCATATTTTTCATAAAGGGGAACCCTTTCCCTGTAGAGATCCAAGAGGGTCTGTCCATCCTTAATAGTAATACCCCGCTCATTCAGATCTCCAAGCCGCTTCCGGATCTCCTCATAGGGTAACTTGATGTAAAGGATTGTTCCGATTGCACCCAGATGTTCCATAGCCTCCCGCCCGTAAACAACGCTGCCGCCGGTGGCGATGACCGTACGCTCTGCCCGGATAGAAGCATTGACCTGATTCTCGATCCGATCAAATCCCTGGATACCCTCCTCTTCAATAATCTGGCTGAGACGACGCCCTTCCTGTTCCTGGATCAGCAAGTCAGCATCCAAAAATCGGTATCCCAGAACCTTAGCCAGTACCACGCCAATGGTACTCTTGCCGCATCCGGGCATACCGATCAGCACGATGTTGTTTTTCGTCATTTTCTTCTTTCCCTTTCTAAAATCGTTTCATTCAGTTTATCACGAACGGTACTGGTTTTCCCAGATTTTTTTTGCTTTTTGACCCGCCAAGAGTATAATGGGGGTAACAACAACCAACCTACGGCGATCTTCTTCTGGAGGTGAATCTCATGAATGAACTACCCGGTCTGACCAGTCAGGAAGCATCGTTGCGATTAGCCGAATACGGGGAAAATCGGATCCCGGAGAAGAAGTACTCGCTGCTTCTGGTTATATGGAACCAGTTGCGTGGAATTTTCAACCTTCTTCTTCTGGCAGCCGCCATCATCACCTTTGTACTGAGCCAATATACGGACACGATTTTCATCGCCTTTTTCCTGTTCTTTGGAGTATTCC
>JBLJBD010000097.1:0-11863 GCA_047637815.1 Anaerovoracaceae bacterium | reverse complement strand
CCATTGATGATGGTCACACAGACTGCGCCCATTTTATTGGCAATTTCCACTGCCCGTTCTGCCTTTCCTCGTTCAACGACGACGGTCATCAGACTATACATTTTTTCATCCTCACTTATACTAAAATTCTGGGGATTGCCAATACAATTTCTGGTACCGATCACTTTGGTAACTCCGGTGGTGAACACCAGCCCCGGATCACCTTCTTCCTCTTCAAACCTGGTAATCAGTTTCCGAAAAGTTTCCTTGACCCGGTTGCTGTCTGCCAGCATCAGTACCACGTCCCGCTTTTCATCGGCCAGGCCAAACAAATCCAGCAATGGGTGCCGTTCTACCATACGCCTACCCGGCAAAATGGTCCTGCCACCAACTCCGCAATCTTTTGAGGCCATCACCAATTTATGTCCAAATCCTTCGTCGACGATCCCCCAAATCAGTTCAATGTCGAGAAGTTCAAGTTTGCATTCCATTTTCTTCAAGTCCTCCCTTTCTGGACTTCACCTTAAAAATCAATCCTAATATTTCCAGCGCAATAATCGGTGCCAAAGCCACCATGGCAATCATTCCAAAGCCATCTACCAATACATTAGCTCCTTCCGCACCGGAGGCCGCCCCTTGGATGAAGGCTAAAATAAAGGTAGCCGTCATAGGTCCTGAAGCAACTCCACCCGAGTCAAATCCCATACCCACAAAGATCTTGGGGGTGACGAACATTAGACCGATAGCAATCATATAACCAGGAAGCAGGTAATGCCATAATTGGATTTCCGGCACCAGTACCCGGATCATCGATAAGGCCACCGCTACGCCGACTCCTAAAGATAAGGTCCCAAGCACTACTTTTCGGCGGACATAACCACCGGTAACCTCTTCGATCTGAGCAGTCAGTACATGAACCGCCGGTTCAGCCAACACTGTAACAAGCCCCAACGCAAAGCCAATAAGGATAAGATACCAGTTTCCGTCCAGACTTGCAATAGCAAAACCAAGACTGCTTCCCACTTTCATAAATCCCGCATTAACACCAACCAGAAAAAGAACCAGACCTACAAACGTAAAGCCCAAACCGATGAGGATACGTGCTACTGATTTTTTGGATTGATGAAAAGATACCTTTTGAAAAATTAAGAAAAGAATCAGGACCGGCGAAAGAGCAAGGATGATTTCCAGGCTGATCAGCTGCAGTTTATCTATAAATGGCTGCATCAGGCTCTCATTTACCGGGCTGCTGGTTTCCAAACTGCCGGCCAGACTGCTGGTATCAATCAAAAGGCTGGTAATCAGAACTGCTATGATGGCTCCACCCGAAGCAATAGCCACCAAACCAAAACTGTCCTTTTCATTGGCTTTTGTATCCTTCTTGAGGATCGAAACGCCTACCGCCAAAGCAAGAATGAAAGGGACCGTGAGGGCTCCCGTTGTAGCTCCGGATGCGTCAAAGGCAATCGCCAGGAATTCCCGGCTTGTAAATAAGGATAGACCCATAATTACAGCATACATGACAAAAAGCAACTTGTACAAAGGAAAGTTGTATAGGATTCGGACCAGGCCGATGGAAAGCATCACGGCAATTCCTACGGAAACGATGATGACCAGACTCCACTTGGTGATGGCTCCTCCTGTTACCAAAGAAACCTGTCCTGCCAGAATATGCAGATCCGGCTCTGCTATGGAAATGATAAACCCCAATATAATTCCGGCCAGACCGACGATCCATATTTTACCGGATTTTGTCATTGCAGAACCCATCAATTTACCAATAGGAGTGATGCCTATTTCCACCCCGATCAGAAAGATGGAAAGGCCTAAAATGATCATAATCGATCCAATGACAAATCGGGCAAGAGAAACATTGTCCAGAGGTGCCAGGGTAAAATGAAGGGCTAATACAATGAAGACGATGGGCAGTACTGCGTACAGCACCTCTTTAACCTGATGAGCAAATACTTTCAAATAGTCATCCCTCCCTTATCCGAGTTTGTTTAAACTAACAGTTTAATTATATCAAAAAAGCAACTAACAATCAAATAGAAATACCGGAAGTCAAGCTTCCGGTATAGATGGTTCCATTAATTTACCATTGTTTTGAGTTGTTTTATACCAGCCCTGCATTAGTAAGGAAATCTGTGGCGACAGTCTCGACGGACTCCCCTTCCACGTCCACTCGGTAGTTCAGCTCCGTCATGGTAGCATCATCTACCAGCCCTGCCAGCATGTCAAGGACCCCCTCCAATTCAGGGAACTGCTCCAGTGTCTCATTTTTTACAATAGGGGCCACGTAATAGGGAGGGAAAAAGCCTTTGTCGTCTTCCAGGATTTTCAGGTTATACTGAATGATCTGACCATCAGTGGCAAAGGCATCCGTTACATCCATATCCCCATTGCCGATTGCCTGATATTTTAAAGCAACCTGCATTTTTTTCGGTTCACCGGCGAATTCCATCCCGTAGGCATCCACCAGTCCCTCAAATCCATCCTGGCGATTGAAGAATTCGTGCTCCGCGCCGAAGATCAAATCTTCTGATACTGCCGCCAGGTCGCTGAAAGTTTCCACACCGTACTCTTCTACTACTTCCTGAGTAACCGCCAGGGTATAGGTATTATTTAGTCCCAGGGGGCTCAGCCATTTGATATTGAATTGTTTATTAAATTCCTCTGCAACCACCCGGTAGGCTTCCTCTGAGTCAGTAATGACGTCCATCTTCAACTGAGCAGTCAGCCCCGTTCCGGTATATTCGGGGTATATGTCGATGTCCCCATTTTTTATCGCCTCAAAACAGACAAAGGTCCCTCCCATGTTCAATTTACGAACTACCTCAATGTCCGTATTGTTTTCAATCAGCTGTGCAAACATTTCTCCCAGAATAATACTTTCTGAAAAATCCTTGGACCCGATGACGACGCTTTTCTTGTCTCCCCCGCACCCGGACAGGGCCAGGGTCATCACTAAAAGGGCTGCTATCATAATCATTATTTTCTTTTTCATCATTTCCTCCTAAATACCAGTTAACTTCTTTTCAAATCGATTCATTAAATGGTCAAAGACCAGAGCCATCAGCACCACGGGAATTGCACCAGTAAGAATCAGTTCCATACTGTTGGTCTGGATGCCCCGATAAACCGGAAACCCCAAGCCTCCGGCGCCAATCAGTACTCCCATCACCGCTATGGAGAGGGAATTGACCACAGAGATCCGAATCCCTGAAAATATCAACGGGAAGGATAAGGGAATCTCCACTTTCACCAAACGCTGCAACCGGCTCATACCCATTCCCTTTGCTGCATCCTTTAGATGGTTCTCTACTCCGGTCAGCCCGATATGAGTATTCCTTACAATAGGCATCAGAGCGTACAGCACCAATCCGGCAATAATGGTTGGATTACCAAGTCCGAAGAAAATCATCAGCAGGGCTAATAATGCCAGAGATGGAATGGTTTGGATAATTTCCACCAGCCACAGGATCCCTTGTTCTGCCCATTTGAACCAATAGGCAATGACCCCAAGGAGTATTCCGATCACTACGGCAATGGCCGTGGCAATCAGAACAATCACAAGATGCTCTAAGATATAATTGGTCAGGTTATTCATGAGTTCACCCCCTTTAATCCCCTTGGGATGATTCCCCGCTGAAGTCCACCAATCAATAGGTTGAACACCATCGCCATCAACGCCGAGGGCAACGCACCCGCCAAGATGTAATTGGTGTTGTAAGTGGACAATCCGGTCCAGATGAGATCTCCTAGCCCTCCGGCTCCAATGAGTCCGGCCAGGGTAGCCCAGCTAATGATATAGACCGTGGATATCCGTATTCCACCAATGATGGTGGGGGTCGCGATAGGCAGCTCCACTTTAAAGAGCCGCTGCATACTGGTCATCCCGATACCTCTGGCTGCTTCCACGTAACCGGGATTGATTTCTGTAATCCCGGTATAGGTGTTTCTCAGAATCGGCAGGATGGCATACAGGCTCAGGACTATCAGTGCCGGCTTGGTTCCGATACCCCAAAAGATCAGGGCAATCCCCAGCATGACCAACCCCGGGATGGTCTGAATCGTCCCTACCAAAGCCAGGACCGGTGCTGCCATTTTGCGATGACGGGAAAGGATGACGCCTACAGGTACCGCAAAGACCATCCCAATAGCCACTGCCCAGAACACCAGGTTCAGATGCTGAAGGAGGCTTCCCATGATTTCCCGTTGATTCAGCTGGATAAATTCCGAAAAACTCATACGGCATCCCCTCCCCACAAAGTCTCACCCATGGCTTTCGCCATACTGGTCTTCGTAATGAGTCCGGCTACCGTCTGATCTTCATTCAGAACAATCACGTAGCCAGTGGGGGACTCCATCAGCAGTTCAAAAGCCGATTGGGCCGGATCAGAAACCTGAACGGCAGGAGCTTCCATGGTTAATAGTCCGCCGATCTGTGTCCCGGCTTTTCCGGCGGATTTAATCCGCTCAATAGAAATGGTGCCTGCGTAGGTTTCATCGTCATTGATAACGATCAGAGAATTGACATCCCTGTTTCGCATCAGTTCCACCGACTGAAGGGTCTGCATCTCCCGGTGAACCTTCAGGACCCGGCTTCTCATAACATCCGATGCAAGCAACACCGCTCCGTTGTTAAGGTGCTTCCCGAGAAAACTCTTAACCAATGGGCTAGCCGGATTCTGAAGCATTTCCTCCGGGGATGCCATCTGGACGATTTCCCCCTGATCCATAAAGATGATGACATCCGCCATTCGAAGTGCTTCATCCATATCATGGGTGACAAAGACAATGGTCTTTTTAAGCTTTTTCTGCAGCTTTTTCACTTCTTCCTGAAGGCTGTCCCGGGTGAGGGGGTCCAGGGCTCCGAAGGGTTCATCCATCAGCACGATGGGTGGAGAAGCAGCCAATGCGCGAAGAACACCGATTCGCTGCTGCTGACCTCCGGACAATTCGGAAGGATACTTATGGGCATTCTCTTCATAGGGCATGGCCACCAGATTGAGCAAATCCTTCACCCTTTGCTGCCATTCTTCTTTTGGCACCTTCAATAATTTGGGTACCACAGCAATGTTCTGCTCCACCGTCATGTTGGGAAAAAGGCCGATCTGCTGAATGACATATCCAATCTTTCTTCGCAGCTCCACCGGATTTTCTTTCATGATGTCCCGGCCCTCTACGTAAATTTTGCCTCCATCCGGCTCAATCAGCCGGTTGATGGATTTTAACGTGGTTGTCTTCCCGCATCCGCTTGGACCGATCAGGACCACAAAGTCCCCTTGGTTGATCTCAAAACTGAGTTTATTCAATATGGTCTTCTTGCCATATTTTTTTGTGACATTTTCAAATTTTATCAATTAAATTCCCCCTTTTTGTAAAGCAACACACTAATTATATAATCAAGTTGTTACTTTTGTCAATAAAAAATGCCTGGGCTTGTCCACAGGCATCTTAAAAAAACGGATTATAGTCCTTGTTACGCATCCACGGCTGGAGACTCCACCGGATACAGGAAGCGCAGAACCCGTTCCATGCATTCGTCGTCACCGATAAAATACAGGATGTCCTTTTCTTCCAATGTTGCATAGGGTCCCGGGGAAATTAAAATCTGGCCATTTCTCCGGATGGCGATTACCGTAGCAGAAGTATTGTGCCAAAAATTCAAATCCATGATGGACTGGTTAAGATAGGGGCAGTCCCTTTCAATCAGAACTTCAAAAGGCACAAAAGGGTTTATGGATCGGTATCGGTCTGTTTTGCCGATCAGTTCGGAAAGATAATCGCTGAAGCTTTCCATTTCTTTCTTCTGCCGGTCAATGCTGCGAAGGATCTTTTGTTTCAGGCTGTTGATCGTTTCAATGTCCTGAAATTGCCGAACAAAAGCCCTGGCATTTTCAGACGAGATGATTTCTACTCCGCTGCCCTTTTCAGCCTCGACAATATTCAGATCAGCCAGAACACAGACCGCCCGCCGGGCGGTTTCCGGGGACACCCCATATTGACTCGCAATATAGGAGCGGGCATAAATCTTATCCCCTTCCTTATATTTCCCTTCAACGATTTTTGAAGCCAGATCTGCCGCAATCTGCTGATATTTCGGAATGCTTACCTTTATTTCGTCCATGATCCAGCACACTCCTTTTCGCTTTCCATGATTTTATGCAGCAACCCATGAAGCAAGCGCCCTTCATCAGCGGAGATGTCCAGGCATCCAGCCATCTTCAAAGGAACCTCAGCAGCCTTCTCCTGCAGCCGCCAGCCTGGATCCGTCACTTCCACGATCAGCATTCGCTCGTCCTGAACATTCCTGCTCCGCCTTACCAGCCCCTGCCCTTCCAGTTTTTTCAGCAACGGCGTCAGGGTCCCCGAGTCCAGCCAGAGGATTTCTCCCAGTTGATTGACAGAAAGGGCATCCTGTTCCCAAAGGGCCAGCATAACGATGTACTGGGTATAAGTCAGCCCCAACGGATCCAGCAAAGGTTTATATTTCCTTGTTATGATCCGGGAAGCTGCATACAAAGGAAAACACAGCTGGTTTTCCAATTTCAGTTGCTCAAAATCCATCTTTTGTCCTTCATCTCTCATCGGCTTCATCCTAAAGCAACTTTTCTATAGAAGGCGCAATCATTTCCGGTTTAAAGGTGGGGGCAAACCGGGCAACGACCTTGCCTTCCCGGTCTACCAGGAATTTGGTGAAGTTCCACTTGATGTTATTCCCCGTTACAGTCTGGGCCAATCCCTTCAGAACCTTTTTAAACGAGTTGGATTCTTCATCTTCTGCTTCATCCACCGGCTGATTCTTCAGGAAAGTGTACAGGGGAGATTCGTTCTTTCCATTGACTTCAATCTTGGAAAACCTGGGGAAAGTGGTTCCATAGGTAAGGGAGCAGAAACTGGATATTTCTTCATCCGTTCCCGGCGCCTGATTCAGAAATTGGTTGCAGGGAAAATCAAGGATTTCCAATCCCTGGTCCTTATATTTCTTATAGAGGGCCTCCAGGCCTTCATACTGGGGAGTGAATCCGCAACCAGTTGCGGTATTGACGATCAGGAGAACCTTGCCCCGGTATTCCTCCAAAGAAACTTCATTCTGCTCAATATCTTTCACTTTATAATCATAAATACTCATATCGCACCATTCCTTTCAGACACAGAAAACAATTATATTTTTTACAATTTAATTGTATCAAATATAATTATCACTGTCAACCGTTGTTTGCAACAACTAAAGAACATGCTCAATCAAGGCACGAACGCATTCGGGGTGAAACTGGGTACCGGAGCAGCGAAGCAGTTCTTCGATTGCTTCTTCCCTGGTCAGAGATTTTCGGTAAGTTCGATAGCTGATCATCGCATCATAAGCATCTGCCACACCGATGATACAGGCCTTCAGCGGGATTTCATCTCCCGACAGGCCTTTGGGATATCCTTTCCCATCCAGCCGCTCGTGGTGAGCCAACACATATTCGGCCAGCTCCGAAAGACTGTTCACCGTGCTGAGGATCCGATATCCGATTTCCGGATGCTTTTGTATTTCCAGCCGTTCCTCTGGTGCAAGAGAACCCTCTTTGTTCAGCACCGTTTCCGGTATGCCTATTTTCCCAATGTCATGCAGGAGACCCACCATGCGAAGCTGTTTCACATCGTCCTCTGATAGCTCCATAGCTCTGCCAATTTTCTCGCAAAGCTCCGATACCCGGCGGGAGTGTTCTTCTTCCCGCTTGTTCTTTTCATGCAGAGTGGTTACGATCGCTTCGATGGTTTTTCCACGAACCCCGGGGCTCTCATAGGTCTTACGGCTATACATGGCATCTTCTGCTTTTTTAATCATCTCTGCCATGCTGTCTTCCGGCTCATGCTTCGTTCCATATCCAAAAGACACCGATACATCAAGAGCGCCTAGCCGGATTTGAGCTATTTCAGTTTTGATCCTCCGTATCAATTCCTCCCCGTACTCATCATTTTTCCCTTTTAGCAGGATGCCGAATTCGTCGCCACCAAGCCTGCAAACAAAACCGTCACCGACACATTTCCGTAAAGAATCTGCCACAAGCCGAATGATTTTATCTCCGGTTGCATGACCAAAGGAATCATTCACCAGCTTGATTCCGTTAATATCCCCGACTATAAATGTCAATGGCAGATTTTCCGGAACATCCAACCGCCGCAATTCTTCAACGAAATAATGGCGGTTGTACAGGTCTGTCAGCAAGTCATGGTCTGCTATATACCGGTATTTTGTCTCACTTCGAAGGATTTCACCCTCCCGCTCACGAAGCTTTTCATATTGTCTGGCAATCAGCAGATAAAGAATCACTCCTGTGACGAAAACATAAATCCAGCCTTTGTAGGTATTAACAATTCGAAGGGCTTCCAGATCCGTTACAAAGGCAGAAACAAGCCGGTCAGAAAAATAAATCCAAAAAAATCCCATGGCTAAATAAAGCAATGGGATTTTGATGATTTCTTTTGTGGTTATTCGCTTTTTCTGACCTTCTGACATGGCAGCACCTCACAGGAAATGGCGTTCAATTTCAGTCGGCAGTACCGGCAAAAAATGTTCTAATATTTTCCGGCACCGTGTATTCTTTCGCCGGTTTTACCAAGCTTTCCGGGGCATATACTCCTTTCAGAAGGGCATCTACCAGGAAGCCCACCGGTGGAACCTCATACTGGTTCCCTTCGTACTCCCAGACTCTGCAGTTCACATCATCTCCACAGATTTCTCCGCAGGATGTACAAGTGTTTTCCTGAACAGAAGCAGCAATATCTCTGCCATTTACCCGAATGGTAGGCGAAGAGACAAAATGATATTCTTCCGCCATCTGAACGGATTCTATCTTAACTTTTCTCAAAACCGGTTTCAAGCCAGCGGCAGAAAAAAGTTCGGCTACCTTCCGGATTGCTTCCGAGAGCACTTCATCCGTTCCGCAGCAGCGGTCACAGGTTTCCAGATCCAGATACAAAAAATCAATCAGAATATCTTTCTTTTGTTCCTCCCCGCAGCACCCTTCATGCTGTCCGCAACAGCCGCCACCGGATCCGCATCCGCAATTTTCACTCATTCATTTGTCCTCCCGCTATTTTTGTATCATTATACAGGAATCTGCCTTTATTGTCTAGACAACGTCATAGCCCTGGTCCTCAATAGCCGTGACGATTTCTTCCATGGGTGTTCCCCCATCTTGCCAGGTAAAGGCTACGGTTTTTGCTTCCAAGCTGACTTGAACCTCATTGACTCCCGGCAGGGCATCCAAAGTCTCTGTGATCGCTTTTACACAGTGCTGGCAGGACATACCGTCAACTTTCATCACAATTCTTTCCATTATTTTTCTCCTTTTCTCATATCTGGTCGGAACCGTTTCAGCCGAAGGGCATTGGTCAGTACCGAAACAGAACTTAGTGACATTGCTGCTGCTGCAAAAATCGGGTTCAGAAGAGGACCTCCGAACAGATGGAGAAGTCCGGCAGCAATGGGAATACCGATGACGTTATAGCCAAAGGCCCAGAACAGGTTTTGCCGGATATTTCTCATGGTGCTCCTGCTTAACTGTATGGCCGTTGCTACTCCCGTCAATTCATTTCTCATCAGGACGATATCCGCCGATTCCATTGCCACGTCTGTACCGGAACCGATGGCGATTCCCACATCCGCTTTGGCCAAGGCTGGTGCATCATTGATGCCGTCCCCCACCATGGCAACTTTTTTACCTTCCGAAAGAAGTTGTCTCACGACTTCTGCTTTGTCCCCCGGCAGAACCTCTGCTTCAATCCGACTGATGCCGAGCTGACGTCCAATAGCCTCCGCAGTCCTCCGGTTATCCCCTGTGAGCATGACGACTTCCAGCCCCATATCCCGAAGCCGATTGACGGCTTCATGGCTGGATGCCTTAATAGTGTCCGCAACTGCGATGATTCCGGCTGGCTTGCCATCCACCGCCATCACCATCGGTGTTTTGCCTTCCCCGGAGAGTTGTTCATATTGCAGCACCAGTCCTTCCATGGAAATGCGGTTCTGCTCCATCATCCTGGGATTCCCCAGCAGAACCTGATGCCCATCCATCTTTCCCCGGATCCCCATGCCCGGCTCTGCCATGAACTCTGTGGCAATCGGAAGGATTATGCTTCTAGCCTCAGCTTCCTTCATAATCGCATCAGCCAAGGGGTGCTCTGACCCGGATTCGGCACCGGCAGCCCAGGCCAGAATCTGATTTTCTTCGTACCCCGGGGTGCTGAGAATATCTGTGACCACCGGTTTTCCTTCTGTAATGGTTCCTGTCTTATCCAGCACCACCGTATCGATCTTATGGGCCGTTTCCAAAGCTTCCCCGCTTTTCACCAGGATTCCCAAATCTGCGCCCCGGCCCGTCCCCACCATAATCGCTGTTGGGGTTGCCAGTCCAAGAGCACAGGGGCAGGCAATGACTAGAACCGCAATGAATATCTTCATAGAAAAGACAAAGGATTCCCCTGAAACAAACCACAGTACTGCAGCAATAAGACCAATCAGGAAAACAATCGGGACAAAATAACCGGAAATGACGTCGGCCAGCCGGGCAATAGGGGCTTTTGAGCCTTGAGCTTCTTCCACAAGCCTTATGATTTGGGCCAGTGCCGTTTCATCTCCTACTTTGGAAGCTCGAAATACAAAGGTTCCATTTTTATTCATGCTGGCAGCGTACACCGGACTTCCAGGGCCTTTTTCCACCGGTATGCTTTCCCCGGTCAGCATGGACTCGTCCACCGAGCTGGAGCCCTCTTCTACGATACCGTCCACCGGCAGTTTTTCTCCCGGCTTGACCCGGATCAAGTGGCCGATTTCTACTTCTTCTACCGGTATGACATATTCCTTTCCGTCCCGGATTACTGTTGCGGTTTTAGGGGCCAGCCCCATCAGCTTTTTAATGGCCTCCGAGGTTCTTCCCTTGGACACCGCTTCCAGGGATTTCCCCAGCAGAATCAGGGTGATGATCACTCCAGCCGTTTCCAGATACAGGTCGTGGGCTGCCATCCTATCTCCATTAGCGATCTGATAGATGGAGTACAAGCTGTATAAAATGGCAGCAGAGGTCCCCATGGCAATCAACGAATCCATGTTGGGGCTTCTCATCCAAATAGCCCGAAATCCCACGATATAGAACCGGTATCCAGCTATGACGATGGGGATGGTCAGGCCCAGAAGAACCAGGGCGTAAGTCAGGGGCTGGTGCATGGGATCCATCCAACTGGGGATTGGCACACGAATTCCCGGAACCATGGGACCCATAGCAAAATACAAAAGAGGTACAGCAAAAATAGCCGAGATTCGGAATCGATTCCACAGGTCGGCTGCCGCTTTTTCCTTCTTCGCTTTGTCCTCATCGGTGATGGTACTTTTAAGGATCACCTCTGCCCCATAGCCGGTTTTTATGATTTTATCGATGACATCCTGAGGGCTGACCTTAGAGGGATCATATTCCAGGGCCGCTTTCTCCGTTGCCAGATTAACGGAAACATGTTCCAGGCCATCGGTTTTCGATAGTACCTTTTCTATCCGGGCCGAGCAGGCTGCACAGGTCATGCCACTGATTTTTAAATTTAATTTTTCCACAATCTCCCGCCTTTCATTTCATCAACCTGCCGATGGTTCCCATTAGTTCGTCAATGATTTCTTCCTTTCCCTCCCGAATGTCCCGGGCCACACAGCACCGGATATGGCTTTCCAAAATCATTTTTCCAACCGAATCCAAGGCCGCCTGAACAGCAGAAATCTGGTTCAGGATATCATCACAATAGGCATCCTTTTCCACCATGTTCCGGATTCCGCGAATCTGTCCTTCTGCCCGATTAAGCCGGGAAACCAGTTTGTTTTTATATTCTTCCTCACGAATTGTTT
>JBLJBD010000096.1:0-6712 GCA_047637815.1 Anaerovoracaceae bacterium | reverse complement strand
CCCTGGATTGAACCCTATGAAAAGGATTTGCTGCTGAGGATGGACCAATATGAAAAGGTCCGGCGTGAGCTGCTGGGAGTAACCGGACGGTTTGCGGATTTTGCCAACGGCCATCATTTTTTTGGATTCCATCGGGAGTTGGATGGCTGGGTCTACCGGGAATGGGCGCCGGGGGCGGATGGGCTGTTTCTGATTGGTGATTTTAATAACTGGGACCGAAATGCCCATCCTTTGGAAGAAAGGGAGGGAGGAGTCTGGGAGATCCACATCCCGGGAAAAGACACCCTGACCCACGGTTCCCGGGTGAAGGTTCATGTTACCCGAAAGGGAGTCGGTATGGACCGGATTCCTCTTTATATCCGGAAATTAATTCAGGACCCGGACAGCCACGATTTTTCGGGACAAATTTGGTGGCCGGAGGAGGAATTCCCCTGGACGGATCAGCACTTTATACCTCCGGAAGAAGACATCTTCATTTATGAGACCCATATCGGCATGGCTCAGGAAAGGGAAGGGATTGGTACCTACCGGGAGTTTGAAGAGAATATCCTGCCCAGAGTTCAAGCCCTGGGTTACAATACCATTCAGATCATGGCGGTGATGGAGCATCCTTATTATGCGTCCTTCGGCTACCATGTTTCCAATTATTTTGCCGCTTCTTCCTGGTTCGGGACACCGGAAGAACTGAAATCCCTCATCAACAAGGCCCACTCCATGGGTATTCAGGTTCTGATGGATCTGGTCCATTCCCATGCAGTTAAAAACAAAGCAGAGGGTCTCAATTGTTTCGACGGGACGGAGGAGCAATTCTTCCATCCGGGAGACCGGGGTTATCATAAAGCCTGGGATTCCAAGCTTTTTAACTATGGAAAGCATGAAGTGATTCATTTTCTCTTGTCCAGCCTGAAATTCTGGCTGGAGGAATATCATTTTGACGGATTCCGCTTCGACGGCGTGACTTCCATGATCTACCACGACCACGGGCTGGGTACAGCCTTTGATTGTTACGACAAGTATTTCAGTCTCAATACCGATGTGGATGCCATTACGTATCTTCAGTTTGCTACGGAGCTGATTAAAGAGATCCAGCCCCGGGGAATCACCATCGCAGAGGATATGAGCGGCATGCCGGGGATGTGCCTGCCAATCTCCCAGGGGGGGATCGGGTTTGACTATCGGCTTGCCATGGGAATGCCTGATTTCTGGATCCGAATGCTGGACCGAAAGGATGAAGACTGGGATATGGAGCAGCTCTGGCACGAATTGTCCACCAGTCGGCCGGCGGAAAAACGGATCGGATATGCCGAATCCCACGATCAGGCCCTGGTTGGGGATAAAACCCTGATTTTCCGGATGGCGGATCAGGATATGTACTGGCATATGAACAAGAACAGCAGAAATCTGAAAGTAGAACGGGCGACCGCACTCCATAAAATGATCCGTCTGGCTACCATCTCCATGGGGTGCGAGGGATATCTGAATTTCATGGGGAATGAATTCGGCCATCCGGAATGGATCGATTTTCCAAGAGAAGGGAATGGCTGGAGCTTCTGGCACTGCCGCCGTCAGTGGAGCCTGGCGGATGATGAAAATCTTCGCTACCACGAACTCAATACCTTTGACGGGGCCATGGTCCGGTTGATGAAGGAAGAAAAGATGATGGGGGAGGAAGGGCTGGAGTGCCTCTGGCGGGATTCCGCCAGAAAAATCCTGGCTTACCGAAAAAAGGATCACCTTTTTCTCTTTAATTTCCATCCCCTGGATTCTTTACCGGACTTTGAGCTGCCCCTCCATGAACAGGCTGGCTACCAAGTCCTTCTGGATACGGACGAAGGCCCATTTGGGGGATATAACAGGATCGATCACGGATATCAATACGTAACCCAAGCCCTGCCTTCCAGGGAAGGAGACCTGGGAATCCACATCTATTTACCCAGCAGGACCGGAATGGTGCTGAAAAAAGTAAAGTGAATGAAAGAGGCAGTTCCAAAACGGATAGAAAGGAAACCAAATATGAAGCATGTACCCAACATGATAACCTTCTTCAGACTACTCTTGATACCCGTATTTGTGATGGTCTTTTTTTCCTCCCTGGAAAACCGGCTTCTTTATGCCCTGGGTATTTTCCTGTTGGCGGGAGCTACCGATGCGCTGGACGGCTATCTGGCCCGAAAATATGATGTGGTATCGGTGGTGGGAATCGTTCTGGACCCCTTGGCGGACAAGCTGATGCTTCTTACTGCTCTGGTCTGCCTGTTTTTCAACTCGGAGGTTCCCCTCTGGATCCTGATTCTGATGGCCGGGGTGGAAGGATTGCAGATTCTGACCGGCATTTATCTTTATGTCAGCAAAACGGAGCGGGTGATCCCGGCCAACAAGTTCGGGAAGACAGCCACGATCTTATTTACTATTGCCGTCGCCTTGCTGCTGATTTTTCCCTTTTCCACTCTGTCTCACTGGGTCCTGGTCCTGGCGGTGGCTTCCAAGCTGATTTCTTTTATCAGCTATGGGCTGAGCTTCCTGGGCCGGCAAAAGGAAAAGCAGGAGAACCAGAATTCCTGATAGTTCTGTGATGAAACAAAATAGATGAAAAGGATGTTGACAAATATCTCTAATTAGAGTATATTATAACTAGTTAGAGATATTGGCGCAATCATTCAAAAAGGAGGTGCCCGTATGGGGGAATCGGAACTTAAAGTTTTTATCGGACTCAGCCGCACCCTGAACCACATCAATCGGGTTACGGGCAAGATCCACCATCACTATGGATTGACCACTCCCCAATTCGGTGTGCTGGAAGCCCTGTATCACAAGGGAGACTTGACTATCGGAGAAGTACAGGAAAAAATCCTCAGCACCAGCGGAACCATCCCTGTCATCGTCCGGAACCTGGAAAAGGAAGGACTGCTGGTCCGAAATCAAGACGAAGAGGATCGAAGAAGGTGCTATCTTCATATCACTGAAAAAGGTCGGGCACTCATGGACCAGGTCTATCCGGAAAATGAAGGGGCCATCCGGGAGATGCTGAGCATCTTCACGGAGGAGGAACAGGAAAATCTAATTCAGTGTTTTAAAAAATTTAGCGGAACGCAAAAGGAGAGATAATCATGAGAATATTAGAAGCATTAGAAAAAAGAAGAACCCATTATGATATCAATAAGGAACTGCCGGTAGCCGAAGAAAAAGTTCGGGAACTGGTCGAAAGGGCAACCGAACTGGTACCCGATGCCTTCAATATGAAGAGCTCCCGGGTGGTAGTCGTCACCGGTGAGGAGCAAGACCGGCTGTGGGACAGCATTTACAATGTGTTCGAAGGAAAAGTCCCCAAAGAAAAAATCGATGGATTTAAGGCTGGATACGGAACTATTTTGTACTTCTACGATCAGGATGTGGTCCACCACATGCAGGACCAGTTCCCCTCCTATGCAGCTAAATTTCCGGAATGGGCCTCCCAAGCCTCTGCCATGCTTCAGTTTTCCATCTGGAGCGGCCTGAAGGAGTTGGGAGTGGGAGCTTCCCTGCAACACTACAATCCGGTAATCGATGAAACTGTTCGCAAACTACTTCACCTCCCGGGGAATTATGTCCTTAATGCCCAGATGCCTTTTGGGGGAATTAATTCCCATCCGGAAGACAAGCCCAAGGAGGATATTTCCAAGCGGGTCAAATTCCTAAAATAAACGGATCAGCAAATCCATAAATAACACAAGGTCGGACAGGGATGTCCGGCCTTTTTCTGTGAAGTTCCGGATGACCACCAGAGAAATAAGAGGTATAATGTTACCATAGGAAACCATGAACACCATACTGGGATAGGATAAGTGGGAGGGCAAAGCCATGAAATGGAAAGGGAGATCCCGGAGCTCCAATGTGGAGGACCGAAGAGGCAGCGGTGGTTTTGGAATGGGAGGCAAAGGTGCCCTGGGCGGAGGACTGGGTATTCTGGTTCTCATCGCCTATCTGCTCTTTGGGGGAGGAGATCTGGGACAGATCCTGAACCAGACTCAGATGATGAATCAGGGAAGCGGAGGGGCCTATGAGCAGACCGCTGAAGAGGAAGAATTGGCCGAATTTGTTTCTGTTGTGCTGGCCGATACCGAATACGTGTGGCAGGATATTTTTACTGATCTGAACCGGGAGTATGAAGAACCGGTTCTGGTCCTTTATTCCGGGTTTGTCCAGTCGGCCTGCGGCAATGCAGGAGCCTCCACCGGGCCTTTTTATTGCCCAGGAGACAATAAGGTTTATATCGATCTCAGCTTTTATGAACAGCTGCAGACCTTTTTTAATGCTCCTGGTGATTTTGCCATGGCCTATGTCATTGCCCACGAGGTCGGGCACCATGTCCAGAACCAACTGGGCATCATGGATGAATACAATAGTCTCCGTGGTCAAATGAGTCAGACCGAATTTAACGAACTGACCGTCCGGCTGGAGCTTCAGGCCGACTATCTGGCCGGCGTATGGGCCCACTATGCTGAAAATATGGACCTTTTGGACGAAGGCGATATTCAGGAAGCCATGAATGCTGCCAGTGCAGTGGGAGACGACCGGATTCAGAAGCAGACCCAGGGATATGTGGTGCCGGACAGCTTTACTCACGGGACTTCCGAGCAGCGAATGCGCTGGTTCATGAAAGGATTTGAGGAGGGAGACCTGGATCAATGGGATACCTTTAGCCTAAGGGAAAATGAACTATAAGTGAGAGGAATGGAAAATATATGAATAAAAATCAGAATCTGAATGACATCAATGATAAAAATAGTGGGGATAATAAAAACAGAGGTCGCTGGATGCTGGTACTGTTCAGCATCGGAGTCGTGCTGGCCATCCTGGCACTGGAGCTATTAGGAAAATAGAAAGCAGCAGAAAGAGATTAATGAATACATTACAAACAGAATTTTATAACCGGGATGCCTTGATCGTTGCCAAAGAGCTGCTGGGGAAAACGCTGGTTCATGAAGTCAACGGGAAGCGGCTTTCGGCCCGAATCGTGGAAACAGAGGCCTACATGGGAATCATCGACAAGGCGGCCCATTCCTATGGTGGTAAAAGGACTCCTCGGGTGGAAGTCATGTACGGTGCTCCTGGCCGCGCCTATATCTATCTGATTTATGGGCTTCACCACTGCCTTAATGTCGTGACAGGAGCGGACGGGGACCCTCAGGCTGTGCTGATTCGTGCCCTGGAACCTCTTGAAGGACAGGAAGATATGGCGCTTAACCGTTATAAAAAGCCCTTGGATCAGCTATCCAAAAGTCAGCTGAAAGGGCTGGCCAATGGACCCGGCAAGCTCTGTCATGCCCTCTCCATTGACCGAAGCCTGAACGGAGAGGACCTTCGGGGAAATTATCTGTTTATTGAAGAATCTGATGAACCGGCGGAGGAGCAGAGTCGTGAGCTCTTTAAGATCCATGAAACAACTCGCATCGGCATTGATTATGCCGAGGAAGCACGGGATTACCTTTGGCGATTTTACATCAAAGGGAACCCATACATTTCAGCAGAATAACAGCAACAAGGATATGGAGAAGCAGAGCAGTGATGGATTTAAAAAATAGCATGGAAATGAACGAAATGAAGGAAGCAATCAGAAACGAAATAATTGAATTTGTCAAGAAATATGAAGAAAAACCCGGCATTAATACCAAATGGGGTACTCCACTTGTTGGATTTGCGGACGCCCTCCATCCCGCCATCCTTTCTCTGAAGGAGGTTATTTCCCCTTCCCATCAGCTTCCCGCCGAAATTCTTCCCGATGCCTCCGCAGTCATAGCCTATTACGTTCCCTTTACCCGGGAACTGGCAAAAGTCAATGCCGAATACGGAAGGTTGGCTGCTCCTGCATGGGCCGAAAGCTATGAACAGACCAATGCCATGTTTGGTTTGCTGAATCAGCATCTGATCGGCTTTCTGGAAGGATTGGGTTTTATAGGATCCGTTTCAAAGGAGGCTTCCACCTTTAACCAGGAAAAGTTGATCAGCAACTGGTCTCAGCGTCATATGGCCTATGCTGCAGGTCTGGGGACCTTCGGAATCAACAACATGCTGATCACCAAAAGCGGATGCTGCGGCCGATATTCCACGGTTGTGACGAACCTCCCCCTGGAACCGGACCAGCCCATCGATGAGGAACTTTGCCTTTACAAGAAAAATGGCAGCTGCGGGATTTGTGTTCGCAATTGCCCGACAGGGGCTTTGACTATTTCAGATTTTAATCGGTACACATGTTATGAATTGTGCCAGGATAACGCTGCTATTTATACCAATTTCGGTAGCTCTTATCTGGAGGAAGCCGGTGATGCCGCCAACAGCGTCGGCAGTGATGTCTGCGGAAAGTGCATTACCGCATCACCCTGTGCTTTTTGGAAATAGAGGAGAACAGAATGAAACAATGGTATGAAGAACTCTTTGACAATTACGGGAATCAATACGATAAGGAGATATTTGTGCAGGGAACCCTGGGGGAATGCGACTTCATTGAAAAGGAACTGAACCACGACCGGTCGAAGAAAATACTGGACATCGGTTGCGGGACCGGGCGCCATGCTATCGAACTGACCAAACGGGGATATCAGGTGACCGGGATTGACTTATCAGAAGGGCAGCTGAATAGAGCCAGGGAAAAGGCGGAAAAGGAAGGCCTTTCGATTCCTCTTTTGCGGCAGGATGCCAGAAACCTTCCCTTTAAAAAGGAATTCGATGTGGCTAT
>JBLJBD010000095.1:0-7144 GCA_047637815.1 Anaerovoracaceae bacterium | reverse complement strand
AAATCCAAAAGCTGGAAGAGGTCATCCTGGAAAAAGAAGGCATGATTTCGGAAGCGGCGACCAATCACAGTCTCCTGCAGCAGCTTCTTGAAGAAAAGGAAGAACTGGAGCAGCAGTTGGAATTGAAAATGGAGCGTTGGATGTTTTTGACAGAACTATTTGAAGAAGTAGAAGGATAGCAAAGGAGCTGCCTCAGAATTTTGAGGCAGCCCCTTTGGTCATGTTAACCGATATAAAGCCTCGGCGTAGATAGCGCCGGCTTTTAACAGTTGGTTTAAGTTCATTCTTTCGTTTTTTTGATGTTCGGATTCACAATCCCCCGGAAAGAGAGGGCCGTAAGCCAGACAGCCCGGAACAGCTCTGGCGAAAGTGGCTCCGCCGATAACGGTAGGCAGGGTTTGGTTGTCTCCGCTGATTTGTTGGTAAGTATCCAGCAGGATTTGAACGAAGCTGTTATCGGACTCAATGTAAATGGGACCGATATGATCAACCTCTTCCGGTTCGAAGCCAGAATTTTCGATGGCTTCCTTCAGGGAGTCCCAAAGGACCTCCTTCTTTACAGTAACTGGATAACGAATGTCAATCGTAAGCTGAATCCTATCCTGGGTAATATAAACTTTCCCCACATTGAAGGTGGTTTTGCCAGAAGGGATATCCTCGAAATAACAGCCTATCTTTTCTCCGTTCAGGTGAAAACCAATCCGATCGTTATAAAAGTCGATGGACTCCTTCAGATTTCTGTCCGGCAAAGGGAGTCCGCCTAAAAGGTCAAAAAGGATGGATATTCCGTTGAGTCCTTTATCGGGAGTAGACGCGTGGGCAGCGGCACCTTTGGACCGTACTTTCAGCAATCCCTCCTGATTTTCCACTGTTATGTCATATTGTTTTTCGTGAGCCTTTTCTTCAATTTGCAGGAGGATTCCCTGGAGCTCATCCTGGGTTCCGCCAAAGAGTGCCTGAGCCGATTCTGGGACTACATTGGCAGCTGTCCCGCCAGTCAGTTCCATAAGAAAAGGACCGTTTTGAGGTGCCGCCGATGATCGCTTCCGAACCAAATCCAATTGAAGCAATCCCTTCTCTCCCTGGACCAAAGGGAAATCCGCGTCCATGACGATGCCCTGATTCGGTGCCGGCTCATGGTCCAGATAATAGCGGATGCTTTCCCAGTTGGATTCTTCGTCTAATCCAAGTATCAGGCGAATCGTTTTGACCGGTTTATGACCGCTGTCCTTTAAGACTTTCATGGCATATAATCCGGCCATGGTGGGACCTTTGTCGTCCTGGATGCCACGCCCATAAAGCCAGTCTCCGGAATGGGTGCAGTCGAAGGCCGGGTATTCCCAGCCTTCGCCATCCGGGACCACATCCAGGTGTCCCACAAGGGCGATGACTTCACTGCCTTGACCCGGGAAGTCAATGTGGCCGCAGTAGTTGTCAATGTTTTTAACCTCAAATCCCATGGATCTTCCCAATTCCAGCATATACTCCAACGCATCCTGCACGTCTTTCCCAAAGGGATATTCGCCCCGGGCCTCCGATGCTACGCTGGGTATCCGAAGAAGGCCCTTGAGATCAGCAATAAAATCATTTTGATCGTTTTGAAAAATCTGGATCCAGTCCATTATTATTCCTTATCCTTTCAAAATATATAAGGCATGGCCGCTTATCCCAGTGCCGCTTATCCCAGTGCCGCCTGGAGAAGGAGCATGGCCATTCCCAGCACACAGAGGATTCCGACCAGAGGAAGTACGAAACGGACATACTTTACATAGGGAACCTTGACCATTTCACAAGTAATCAGGGCCAGACTGCAGGGGGATATGGCGGTGATGATTCCCAAACCATAAATATAAGCGGAGATTACCAGCTCCCGGGGCAGTCCAACTGAATCAGCCAGAGGAGCCATAATAGGAATGGTCAGTACAGCCAGAGCAGAGGAGGAATTGATGAAGAATCCAAGAATCAGGAATATAAACATCAACAGGATCAGGAATACGTAAGGATTCATGACGCCGATACCGCTGATCAGGGATTCAAGAATGGTATCCTGGATTCTTCCGTTCTCCAGCATGATGTTAACGCTTCGGGAGAATCCGATAATGATACCGACGCCGACCAGGGAAGAAGCACCATTGATGAATTCTTCGAAAAATACTTTTTCCGGCAGGTTCAGCAGAATACCCATAATGAAGCCCCCTACCAGGAATATGGCGGTCATTTCCCCAAACCACCATTCCAGATTGATGACTCCGTAAATCATGACGATAAAGCAGGACATAAAGACGACCAGGGATAAGGAGTAGCGGGTGGTCAGAGGCTTCACTTCCTGCTTCTGATTGAATGCGGCCTGAATCTTATCTCTCTCCTGGTAAACCAGAGACTTTTCCGGATTTGCTTTAACGATTCTTGCATATCTAAGAATGTAGACAATAACGATGATCAGTCCGATTACCAATCCTCCGAGCCTCCAGAAGATACCCGAAGTAAAATCGACGCCTGCTGTGTTGGATGCAATGACAGCAGAAAAGGGGTTGACGGTTGAGAACATACAGCCAATGGTTGATCCCATATAAATGGAGGTAACGCAAACCATGGCATCATATCGTGCTGCTATGAAAACAGGAACTAAAACCGGATAAAGGGCCATGGTTTCTTCAGCCATGCCGAAGGTTGTTCCCCCCATAGAAATCAGGAAGGTTATGGCTATGATCAGGATGTATTCCCTGCCGGCGGTTGCTCTGCTCAATGCACCGATACCGGCGGTGAAGGCCCCGGAGTAGGTTAGGATTCCGAGACATCCGCCCAGGACCAGAACAAAGAACATGATGTCGATGGTTTCGTAAACACCGTTAACAGTAGACATGACCACGTCCACCAGGCTTTGATGCTGGGGATCCACCTGCTCATAGCTGTTGGGAATGGCAATGGGCTTCCATATGGTTCCGTCGACCAGCTTTTCAAGATCCGTCTTAATGCCCAGCTGATCCAGGGACTCCTGAACTGCCGGAACTTCCGATTCTTCACCGGAAGGGGAAGTGATGGTAAATGCTGCAGACTCTTCATTATAGATCAATGTTGAGTAAGCCCCGGCGGGGATGATATAGGTCAGTCCTGCGGCGAAAATAAGCAGAATAAAGACGATTAGCCAGGCAGAGGGAAAGGATAGCTTTCTTTTTTTCTTTTCGAGGGTTAGTTCTTCGTTCATTGGATAGTCCTCCTATAATATTATAACACTATTGCATGGGCCGGATGTAAAAACAGCAGGGTCTTTTCACTGGCAGGATTTATTGATCATGGTGATAAACCTCCCGTCCTTTAAAATAGGTCCCGATTATTTTTATAAACTCAATTTCAAGGGTTGGCGTGGTAAAGGGGTCCCGGTCAAGGATGATGAAATCTGCGGCTTTTCCTGGCAGCAGACATCCGGATGAATCTTCCTCGAATCTGGAATAGGCTGGGTTAACGGTAAAGGCTCGAATCATTTCCTCCATGGTTGCCCGCTCCTCTTTGCCCAGCAGGTAGGCAGGATCATCGGGCTCTTTCAGCGGCTCCAGACCGAAACGTCCAGCTTGATAAAGATTGCGGGTCATCCCCGCTTGTATGGCATAAAAGGGGTTGGGATCGGGGGTGACTGGGTAATCGGATGATGCGGTAACGATGATGTTTTCCTTGAAAAAACTTCCCAAAGGATACTGCTTTTCCGCCCTCTCCCCCAGCAGAGGCTGTTCAAGGCCCCCGTAAACAGCAGGAGACTTAAAATGCCAATAGCTTTGGACATCGGCAATGATGTTGTTTTTTTTCATTCTTCTGATGTCGGAGGGGTCGACCAGCTGAAGGTGCGTAAAAACGGGACGCACGTCATAATGGGGAAAGTTATGGATGGCTGCTTCGAATGCATCGAGGGCAACCCTTACAGCACCGTCTCCGATGGTATGGCAATGAATCCGGAATCCCTCTTCGATGCAGCGGCGAAAGGCAAGGGACAATTTTTCCCGATTCCATATCAGCAGCCCCCGATAGTCGGGACCCCTTTCAGCTGCTGATTCGTAGGGTTCCAGTAAAAAGGCATCTGCTCCTTCCACGGTTCCGTCAACAAAGAACTTTGCTGTATCAAATTGGATCTGTCCAGAAGGGAACTGACTCCGGATGTGGTTCATTTCTTCAAGTTGAAGGTCGATATCGCCGGACGGGTCCATATCTCTGGCTCCCCTCACCCGCAAAAAAAGTTCTCCTCTGTCTTCGAGCTCCCGGAAGATGGTGAGCAGGGTGGTTCGGGGTTCAACGGTACCCGGCGGTCGCAGGGCAAAGACGGAGGTGTAACCGTTTGACAGCATGACCTTCTGAAACCACCTGGCTGCCTGAAGATTTTCTTCAGAGGAAAAGTGTTGGTATGGAATCAGGGATCGTGCTTCTCCCCGAAGAATTCCCCATAAGGATCCATTGTCGGGATCGATGGGTATCTCTCCTCCCCTGGGGCAGATGGTGAGAGGGGTTATTCCATACAGATCCAAGGCCCGGGAATTCATCCAAAGATAATTGCCGCCAAAATCAGAAATAATAATGGGTTTTTCCGTTGAAATATTATCCAGATGGAATTTTTTCGGACCTGCTGTTTTTTCTTCTCCCCCAAAGTAGTTGGAATTGACTCCCCGAAGGTAGTAGATTTCTTTTTCCGGGTGGTCCACTACGTGATTTTTGATGATGGACAGCGTTTCTTCCTTGCTGAGAGCATCATAGAGGCTTTGGTTGAATAAAACATCATAGGCTAGTCCGGGAGCATGGATGTGGCTGTCTGAGAAAGCCGGAAATACCGTTCTGCCTCCCAAATCGATAAATTCTATCGATTCTTGGCCCTTCAATTTTGAGATAATGGAATCAGAGGCTGATACTTCGGAAATTTTCCCCTCTCTGACGGCCATGGAGGTAAAAACCGATCGGTCGGCATCCATGGAGTAAATATTTCCGTTGTAAAAGACTTTCGTTGTTGGTGAAGCCATAGATTATCGGGTCTCCTTATTAAATTATTTCATAAATAATATTCGCAATTATCATGCCAAAAGTTAGATTTTTTGATAAAATCCGGATTTGTTTCATAAATTGACTGGATTCCTAAAGTCTGATATCATTTCAATAAATTGATTCGGATTGGAACAGGAGAGAGGAGAGGCATGAGCAGAGAAGAGCTTTCGTTTGCTGTCCGGGTAGGCAGAATAGCAGAATATCTAGGTGAAAAAGTTCAGGACAGCATTGATGCGGAAAAGCTGGCAACAGACCGGGAATACATTTACAGACTTCAGGACAACTGGTTGAAGGAGCTGCTGCACCAGACGGTCAAGGGCGAGGACACCATCGCTCAAGTCTATTGCCAATTCTCTCCTGAAAGCACTCCCCATCTGCAGCCGGATGAATTTAGTGCCGGAGTATGCATTGAAAACCTGGGAGAATGGCAGTATTGTGAACACAATATGTCTTATATCAAGGATTTCAATCCGGACAACACCTTCTTGAAATGGTGGTACTATGAATCGATCCGCATGAAGCAAGGGGGGTTCACCAGAGCCTACTACGACCCTTATCTTGGTACAGAAGTCATAACCTACAGCAGGCCGGTTTTTTATAAGACCGGGGGTAAGGCGGATAAGGTTCTGGCCGTACTGGGCATTGATATTGATTACAATAATTTCCGTCTGCTTATGAGCCAGAAGCTGGTCAACACGATCCGGAGCGATATTGAAAATGTCCGAAGGGACTTTGAGATTATGGGTGATCCGGAGGCTTTGAGCAATCAGTATATTAATGTGGACACTTTTGAACTAATCAGTAAAGAGAATATCATGGAAGAAATGGTGACCAGAAGCGGAGAAATGGAAGAAGTCCTTACTCTGGCTCTGAGAGCATCCAGGAGCGATGTTAATGTTCTTCTACAAGGAGAGACGGGAGTGGGCAAAGATTTCTGGGCCCAGTTCATCCATAGCAAATCCAGCTATTCCCGGGGCAGACTGATCAATGTCAATTGTTGTTCACTGGCTGAAACACTGGCGGAATCGGAGTTTTTCGGATATGGAAAGGGAGCCTTCACCGGTGCCAGGGGGGAAGGGAAGCCAGGATATTTTGAGGCAGCTCGGGGAGGCACTATTCTGCTGAACGAAATTGGAGACCTGAGTATGAACATGCAGGCAAAGCTTCTAAATGTCATTCAGGAAAAGACTATCACCAGAATTGGAGAGACGGAGCCCAGAGCCATTGATTTTCGATTGATTGCAGCTACCAACAAGGACTTGCTGGAGATGGTCCGGATGGGAACCTTCCGGGAGGATCTTTATTATCGGCTGAACGTCATATCCATCCGGATCCCTCCCCTTAAAGAACGTCGGGATGATGTTTTTAGCCTCATTCATTTTTTTCAACTGAAAAATATGGAAAAATACAAAGTCAGCAAACGCCTTTCTGCATCTCTCCTGTCCAAGCTCCTGGATTACAGCTGGCCTGGAAACATCAGGGAACTGGAGAATTTGATGGAAAGAATGTTCGTCACCTCCGACCATATGATTATTGGAATTGAAGATCTTCCCCGGGAGCTAAGAGAGGGGATTTTATACAAGGGGGATAAGGAAGATTGGCTTGGGGCTGATTCTCTTGCTTGTGAGAACAGAGGGGAAAAAAGTCTGAAAGAGATCCTGGAAGAGACGGAACGAGATGTTTTTATTAAAAAATACATGGAATTGGGCAGCACCTATAAGGTAGCCAAGGCTTTAGGAATCAGTCAATCCCAGGCAGCTCAGAAGATACGAAAGTATGGAAGAGGCAAAGAGAATGAGTAAAAAAATACTCGTGTGAGTAATAATTTGGTTATTGAGTAAAAAAATACTCAATTCGTACCGTTTGAACGCCCACCCCAGTTGTGATACACTTTAACCATAAAGCAGGAGGAAGAGTATGGCGGAAATCTTAAAAAATGATTGGAAAGAGGCGCTGGATCCCGAATTTCAGAAGCCCTACTATAAAGAGCTTCGAAACTTCCTGATCCAGGAATATCAAACCCGGCAGATTTTTCCGCCTATGCACGACATCTTGAATGCCCTTCACTACACCCCCCTGTCCCAAGTGAAGGTGATGATCCTGGGGCAGGATCCCTATCACGATG
>JBLJBD010000094.1:0-2973 GCA_047637815.1 Anaerovoracaceae bacterium | reverse complement strand
CCGGCTCAGGACCTGAGCCCCTTCCGCCCGGGTCAGGGTTCCTTCCGGCCGGAAGTTCCCGTCGGGATAGCCCTGGTAAAGCCCCAGAAAATAGCCTCTCAGAATGGCATGATGGGAATAGGTTCCCGTCTCCACGTCCTTCAGGGAACCGGCCACCACCTCATAATTGATGATCCGGTTCCTGGTCACATCCGGCAGCCCGTCCAGGATCAGGGCCATGTCTTGCCTGGGAATGGGCCATTTCAGTTTAGCTTCCGGGATGGATCGGCGGGTCAGAATTCCCTGTTCCACCGCTTGCTCATAAATTGCCTTATCCCAGTCCCCATCTTGAACCGGCTCCGATCCGCGCCCTGCCAGCACCACCATCTTGATCCACTCCCCGTAGGTCAGGGATTTTTCGGGCCGGAAACTGCCATCGGGATATCCCTTCAGGATACCTGATTCCGATAATTCCAGAATGACCGGCCGGGCCCAGTGACTGTCGGATAAGTCCCGAAAAGAAAGGCTCTCCCCTTTTACACCGAGTTCCACCCCTTGGACCTCGGCCCCCTGAGAAGCTCCAAATCCCAACATCATCAACAGGATAACCACCCACCACCATTGCCGGATCCTTCTTTTATTCTCCCGGATTTGACTTCTGGAATTTCTCATCATGCCTCCCCTTTCTTTCACCCGATTGATTTACATTATTTACCATTTTAATAAATAATTGGTTGTTTGTCAAGGAGGCTCTTTTTTTGTCAGATTTTATGGTAGGCTTGCCGGAGAAAGGTTGGCCCCAGCGTTTATACTTATATCATTGGAGGGACTGCCATGACCAAAGTTTCCACGATATCCGATGCAGCGATAAGGATTGCCGTAGTCGCTTCTTTTATTTGTATGATCGTCATCGAACTGAAACCGGGTTTCCGGGATTTCGGCATGTCCGGGCCCCTGGAGTATGCCGTGCTGTTCCCCAGCCTTCTGACTCCCGCACCCTACACCCTGGAAATCCAGTCTCTGGTATACGGAATGATGGGGGCCTTTGTCCTCTATCAGCTCGGGAAAACGCCGGAAGCCCCGGGAAGCTTGTCCGCCAGCCAGATGAATTTTCTCCGGCTGGGATTTATCTTTTCCAGCATTTTTAACGCGCTGTGGGTCATTCATTTCCGAGGAGGAAATCTGCCGGTTTCCCTGATCTTCCTGACCCTTCTTTTTGCTGTCCTGCTGGCCATGAATTCCCTTTTCCGGACCCCGCGAGGGCATAAAAAAGAGAAGCTTTTTGTTAAAGCTCCTCTGGCCTTCTCTTTAGGGTGGGTCACGGTGGTGATCATGGCCCATGTGACGATTCTCATTGCTGGCATGAATCCGGAAGTTCTGTCCAATCCTCAGCAATCCGCCATGGCCTTTCTGGTGGGGGGAACCCTGCTCAGCCTGAGCATCCTCTTTTACTACCGCAATACCGCCTTCGGCCTGGTGGTCCTCTGGACCTACGGAGGAATCCTCGCCAACCATCTTTCAGCAGAAGGTTTAAATGGACGTTATCAGGACGTGATGCTGCTGCTGGTTACCTGCATGGTAATCCTTGTGGTTGCCACGGTTTACAGCCATTTGAACAAGCGGTTGAGTTGATTTAGTGTTTGAGGCATCCGATGGGAACTACAAACACGCCGTCTGCCCTTCTGTATCCGAAACCCGTCCCTGTCAGCACCATCATGAAGGCAGGTTCTTTCATCCGGTCAGAATCGATTCGGTTCTTCAGAGCCAGCAAATTTTTAGCGCCCTTGTCAATTTCCTCTCCTCCTAATTTAATCTCAATCAAGCCGTACTGGCCATTTCTTAAATGGATGATTGCATCACATTCCAACCCTGTTTTGTCCCGATAGGAGTAAATGTTTCCATCTAATGCCTCGGCAAAAACACGAAGATCCCTAATGCACATGGACTCAAAGAAAAGCCCCATGGTGTTCAAGTCCTGAATCAGGTCATTGGGGCCAACTCCAAGAGCTGCCACAGCAATGGACGGGTCCACAAAATGCCTGGTGTCCGATGTTCTGATGGCGGTTCTGGATCTCAACCGGGGACTCCATGCCGGCAAATCCTCAATAACAAAAATCCTTTTCAGTGAGTTCAGATAGGAGAATATGGTGTCTTCGCTCAAGGAATCCAAGTCATTGGTAATCATGTCCGCCTTGATGTTTGTGACCTTTGCGGCGGTTGAAAGAAATCTGGCATAGGATCTCATGAGTAATCGTACTCTCTGAGGATCCCGTCGAATCCCATCTGCCATAGAAATATCCGCTTCAATTACGGCGTCATAGTAATCATAGGCTTGAATTAAGGCAATTTTTTCTCTTTGTCCAATTGCTTTAGGCCATCCTCCCCGGCAGATCAGAAAAGCGATCTGGCTGAGGTCCAAATCACTGGAAACTCCGATTTCATCCTGATTTTGGAAAAGTTGTCCTAAAGAAACCGCTCCGCTGGAATCGCCGGATTCATAGAGGGTCATCGGTCGCATCAGCATCCGTGAAATCCTTCCGGTTCCCGAATGAGACGTGGACATATCTGCAATAGGCGCGGAAGAGCCCGTCAGGATAAACTGATTGAACTGATCTCTTCGATCCACTTCAAATCGGACTGCATCCCATAGAGAAGGTGCAAGCTGCCACTCATCAATCAGCCGGGGCGTTTCCCCCTCCAGTAAGAGGGAAGGCTGAATTTCTGCCAGCTTCAGATTCTGAGGCTTTTGGGCTGGGTCCTGCATATACAGAACGCTCTTCGCCAACTGCCTGGCCGTAGTCGTCTTTCCGCACCATTTAGCTCCTTCGATGAGTACCGCCCCCTTCGCTTCGAGCTTTTCCTTTAATATTTTATCAGCAATCCGTTCACGATATTTCATCATTTTCATTCACCTCAGCCCTATTATATAGCAAATCGAACCAACTTGCCAGTTTTTTCGGCGATTTGGCTCGATTTCATTCGGTGTTTTGGCCC
>JBLJBD010000093.1:0-15938 GCA_047637815.1 Anaerovoracaceae bacterium | reverse complement strand
CATAGAGCCGGAAGTTGTAAACGTACTCGTTGCCGTAGACCCGCTGGTCCGGATTAGGAATCTCCTGCATACGGGCTCCATAGCCGGGAAGGGCTTTGGCCAGAAAGGCCGCTGCAGCCGAAAGTCCCTGGGCCTTCGTGATTTTGGAGAGGCCTTGCTCCTCAGGTCCTGCATTCTTGTAGCCATAATAATTGGTCAGGTTTCCGTCTTCATCCACTGTTACATAGATGCTGCCCCCCTCCTTCAGGTCGTTCCAGGAGAGATTCCAAAAAGTATAGGCTTTTCCGTTTACGGTGTTTTGAGACGTGGAATAGTTGAAATCCGAATAAGATTCGGGGACTTGGATCACGCTTTTGGCTCTTGTGATGGCTTTTTCCAGGGCTTGACTGTCCGCCTCGGCTCCAAAAGCCGGAATTCCAGTCGTGAGCACCAGGGCTGTGATCAGTATCATGCTGAGTAATTTTTTCATAGTAAACACCTCCATATCACTTTGACTTCATCTTTGTCGAATAGTTCCCCATCGGAGATCATTTTTTTGAAATAATTTTCAAAAAAGGGTGTTGACTTCTAAAATCTCTGGTGGTATATATAAATTGTAAGCCTTAGCACTCTCTGGGCTAGAGTGCTAATATCATCTTATCACTTTAACGTATCATTGGAATTTGAATGAAAAATTTGAAAAGGGGTTGTTGATTATGACAGGTTTGGTACCATTTAATCGTAGAAAAAATGATTTATTGGACACAAGATTCACCGACTTCGGGAATATGCTGGACGACTTTTTCACCGTCGGTTTTCCCTTCCAGAGGAGTCTTGCTGCAGATACCTTCAAGATCGACGTCCAGGAAACGGAAAAAGAATACCTGATCGAGGCCGAGCTCCCCGGCATTGCCAAAGATCAGGTCAAAGTGGAGGTCGCGGAAGGTCATCTGAAAATCGCTGTACATAAGGAAGAAAATGTGGAGGAAAAGGACAAGAATTACATCCACCGGGAAAGAAGATCCACCTCCATGCAGCGTAACATCCATCTGGGAGAAGCCGCCGCAGAAGGAATCAAGGCCAAGCTGGACAACGGCGTTCTTTCCATCGTCGTTCCGAAAAAAGAAAAAGTCGATACCACCGTCAAGATTGACGTCGAATAGTTTCGAGGCCAGAAAGTCAAAACCACCGGATTAGCCCACCGGTGGTTTTTATTTAAAGTATCGTCGAAACTGGCCAATCACCAGCGTGAAGATGTAGTCATAGACAAGGAACGCAGCGGCGGCTCCCAGGGCCAGAATCGCCGCAGGGTAATCGGGAAGCTGAAGGCCCGAGAAGAATAGTTCCCGGAAAATCAGGATTCCGGCTGACAAGGCTGCCAGAAATACCAAAAGTTTGGCGACTGTCTCCAGTACCAGCCCAGCCTTACCAGTCTTTTTTCCCAGGGGCGACTTCTCAATATAATACTTGATGATCCCGTAATACCCGAAAAAGAACAAGTACGGCAGCAGCGCCATTTTACCAGGCAGGATGAGGAGTCCCATGGCCGAGCTGGCGGCGAAAAACACCAAGGCTCCCGCCGGATTGGTCTTCATCAGCACCAGAGCGGTCAAAAGGGAGCTGACCGCAAAGAGGGTCAGCTCAATTCCAGGAAGCATGGTGGCTCCGAAAAGCAGGATCATATTCAAGGCCAGGAGCACCCCGGAAAGGGCCACGTTGCTTGATTTCATCGGATTCCTCCCCATTAAACCGGATGGGCCGCAGGCAAAGCAGCCGCCATCTTAAATACAGTCACAAAGACAGTCGGTACAAATCATACACTGCATCAGTTTGCAAAGGTCGTCGTTGGAGCTGCCGAATCCCCGGCCGTTGGCGGCGGATCGGTAGCCGTTTCCCATATTGAGGGCCTGATTCAGGGCATCCCGGTAACGGAGACTGTTTGGGGACATGTTGACAGCAGTCTGGAGCTTTCCAACTCCGTCATCATACCAGCCCCGGTTGATGGAATTGACCCCGGCCTGATAGAACCATTCGGCGGTTCCCGGCTTGGGATTGGCCTCGTAGCCGTCGTTATAAGAAGAAGCATTCCGGTTGCCCCCGTAACTGCTCTGAGCATTCCCGGCTCTTGCATAAGCCTGGTTCCCGGCGTAGCTGCCGTTGGTCAGCATTTCGTAAGCTTCGTTGATTTCCCTCAGTTTTTCCTCTGCCAGCTCGGACAGGGGGTTGTCCTGATGCTTGTCCGGGTGGTACTTCTTGACCAGGTTCCGGTAAGCGGTTTTGATTTCGGCGTCGGTAGCATTGGGTTTGATGCCCAGCACTTCATATGGATTCATGTGTTGATTCCCTTTCTTGCTTTGTTCCTTGTTATATATTATATTAATTTCTTTTATTGCTACTAGAGGTCTTCTTCCCGGCTTTCCGCCGGAGTGATTCCCAGGATCTGTTCCGTCCGCTTCAGCAGCCCGGAATACAGAATGTTTTCGATAATGGGTTTGTTTTTAGCAGCTTCCAATATTCCATAAGCCAGGGATCCCCGTTCCAATGCGGCGATCAGGCTGAATTCCAGCCTCTTTTGGTAATCCGGGTCTTCCCGGAGGGTCTTTAGGGGGTTGTAGCGACCTTTTTCCAGGTCCTCCGGCAGGTCATCCACCGCATCGATCAGGTAAATCCATTTCCCGAGGAAATAGCCCAATTCTTGGAGGGCCTCCTTCTGGGCCTCTGTCATTATCCCAGGGTATCCGGAAAATACAGCCTTCATCAGCAGGGCAAAGGGTTCTGCGGCTTCATCCATGGACTGGCAGTTTTCTTTTTCCAGCCGGGAGAGCTCCTGCATCGACTCTTCAATAATAGCACAGGTTTCCGGATGCATTCCAGTGATTTTTTTGTGAAGACCGCGAAATGCCAGGGTTCCCAGTCCACCAAGAGCCTTCCTCTCATCCTTCCAGTCATCTCGGAATTTGTAACTGGCCAGGATCACCAGCATGTCTGCCGCATAATCAATGGCCGGATCGTCGTAGAGAATGTTCTTTTTCTTGACGGGATGGACCAGGCACCGTTCCAGCCGGGCCGGAGGCCAGTGATCCCCCAGGGAAGACAGCACCATGGCAAGCAAAACAGAGTCATAACTGAGCACCATCCGTGGCAGCTCGCCATGTCTCCTTTTAATCGCTTTGCAGATGCCACAGTAATAGGCGCTGTAAAGCTCGTATTCTTTGACTTTCAGTTCCGGCTTGTCCGGGGTAATATAACCAAGCATGAATGCAGTTTATCATTTTATTCGAAGAGAATCAAGGGGCGGCGGGAGAGAGCAGCGTGGAATATCCTCATTTGGTCCCCTGATTTCCCACTACCATTCTCCCTGGTAAAAATGGTATAATCAAAAAAACGGACATCGGAGGAAATTATGGAATACAATGTATATGATTTTGATAAAACGATTTACCTGAAGGATTCAACCACGGACTTTTACTTTTATTGTCTCCGTCGTTATCCTTCCATACTGGCGGAGGTCCCTATTACCGGGGCTTATTTCGCCTTATACAACCTGAAGCGTTGCAGCAAGACCATCTTCAAGGAAAAAATGTACCGCTTCCTGCGCCACCTGCCGGATGTGGACCAACTGGTCCTGGATTTCTGGGAAGAGCACAAGGGCAACATGGCTTCCTATTATAAGAAAGTACAGCGGCCCGACGACATCATCATCAGTGCCTCCCCGGAATTTCTGCTGGAGCCCATCGCAAGGATAATGGGCTTCGGAACCCTGATGGCTTCCCGGGTGGACAAAAAAACCGGCATCTACGACGGCATCAACTGCCACGGCAAGGAAAAGGTCCGGCGGCTGAAGGAACGATTCCCTGAGGCAGAGGTGAACCGCTTCTATTCCGACTCCTTTTCTGATACCCCCCTGGCCGTCATCGCCAAGGAAGCGTTCCTGGTCAAGGACGGCAAGCCGGAGCCCTGGCCCTGGAACCAACGATAAGAACGCTTATAGAGGTGGTTTGTGAAAATACTGATTGTTGAGGACGAAAAAGACCTGCGGGAGCTGCTGTCTTGGACCCTGGAAAAAGAAGGGCACCGGGTGGTTCAGGCTAAAGACGGGGGAGAGGGGCTGGATCTGTTCCGGAAAACGGGATTTGATCTGGCACTTTTCGATGTCAATATGCCGGTGATGGATGGCCTGACCCTGCTCAAGCTGGTCCGGGAATCCAGCGATTCTCCGGTCATCATGCTGACTGCCCGGGGAGAAGAAATGGACAAATTGCTGGCTTTTGGCCTGGGGGCCGATGACTACCTGGTCAAACCCTTCAGCATGGCCGAGCTCATGGCCCGGATCGCCGTCCATCAGCGAAGGAGACAAAACCTTCAAAAGGACCAAGGGGCGCCAATCCTTCTGGCAGGGAATCTTACCCTGAACTCCCAGGAATGGAGCGTCCGGAAAGGTACCGAGGAGATTGTCCTGAACCCGAAAGAGTTCCTTCTCCTGAAGTGTTTTATGGAAAATCCCGGCCAGGTCTTCACAAAAAAACAGCTCTACGCTGCCGCCTGGGAATCCGACTACCTCTACGACGACAACACCATCATGGTTCACATCAGTCGGCTCCGGAACAAGATCGAGGAGGATCCCCAAAGCCCGGTACACATCCGCACCATCAAGGGCATCGGCTATAAATTCTCAAAAGAAACAAGGAAATAGATTGAGAGAAACGGGGAAATTGAATGAAAGTCAAGAATCGGTTCCTGATTTACTACATGCTGATGTTTCTGGTTACCACCATCATCGCCCTCGTGGCTTTTTTCGGTCTGAGTTTTCTTTCCGTGCTCATGGAAGATTCTCTGGTGAAAAACCGTTATACCGCAGAATCCCTGATGAAGAACAGCATCGATGAAATCCAGTACCAGGACGTGGTCCGGAATCACGGGGGCCTGCAGGTGGTGGATTCTCAGTACCAGGTGGTGCTGAGTCAGGGCATTGCTCCCTTTCCCCTGAACCAGAACTTCCTGAGCAAGGGCCAGTTTACCGAATTCCTCGGGGCTAGCCAGAGCACCAGCCGGGAATTCAGCTATGACATTGCTTACAACGAAAAAGAAGATTTCTGGCTGATCGTCAGCTTTCCCACGTCTGTTCGGGTGGATTTCAACGTTACCCGGAATCAACACTATGAATCCGTCGATTCGGATTCGGTGGCTCTGCTATCCGGTTCCGTCCTACTGGCCTGGCTGCTTTTACTGGCCTTGTCTACCTTCCTCTATTCTCGAATGTCGGCTGCCGGCTTTACCCGACGCCTTTCCGCTCTGCAGGAATCTGCCGGCCTCTTGAGCCGCGGGGACTATTCTGCCCGGGCGCCAGAAGATTCTACGGATGAGTTCGGAGAGCTTGGACGTTCCTTCAATCACATGGCTGAAAAAATCCAGGAGGAAATGGATCTGCGGGAAAAATCGGAGCTTCTCCGTCGCCAGTTGACCTTGGACGTGGCTCACGATCTAAAGAATCCCCTCTCAGTCGTGATGGGCTATGCGGAGCACTGCCTCCATAATCCGGGTTCCTGTGACGAAAAAACCTTGAGGCTGATACTGGAAAACAGCAGCAGAGCCAATGGACTGGTCACCAACCTGTTTGACCTTGCCCGGCTGGAAAGCCCCGAATACCAGCTGAAAAAGGAACGGACCGACCTTTGCGAATTCCTGAGGAACCGTCTCGCCAAAAGAATTGATGAATTAGAAGCTGCCGGATTCCTGTATGAATTCCATATTCCAGACGAGCCAGTATTGACCGAATTGGATGGACTGGAAATGGCCAGGGCCTTGGACAACCTCATCGACAACGGGATTCGATACAATGAACCCGGCACCCGGCTCACCCTATCCCTGGCTCGGAAGACGGATGCTTCCGGAGAAAAACTGGCCGAAATATTGCTGGAGGACAACGGACGGGGAATACCCCAGGAGCTCTCCATGCAAGTGTTCCAGCCCTTTTCACGGGGGGAAGTCCAGGGCGGAAGCGGAAGTGGTTTGGGCCTTTGCATTGTACAAAAGATTATTGAGCTCCACGGCGGCACCATCCACCTGGAGACCGATTCCGGCAAAGGCTGCCGGTTTATCATCTGTTTAAGGATTTGACCATTACCGAATTTAAGGATTTTGTAAGGTTGCTATATGATGGTTGTTAAGCTGTCCCTCTATACTGTCATAGAAGGGCAGTTTTTCTGTTCAGAAAGTTGATTCGACTCGAAAAGAATCTGCCTTCCATTCATTCAACACCAATTATTAAGAAGGAGAATTTCATGACAACCAAAGGACAGAAAATCCGGATGTTCGGGCTGCTATTTCTAGCCCTCCTCATCCTCCAGACTTTGCCTGTGTTCCTGCTGAAGCCATTCGACAGCAAAGCAATGACCAACAATACTATCCATCTCACCTATCAGCGAGGGGAGGAATCGGGAGCAGAGGAGGTATTCCAGCTTCTGAATGAAAAGACGGAAGAAATTCACGACAAGCTGAATGCCATCCAGCGGGAGCCCATTCCCGTCTTTCTCTACACGACTCAGGACCAGCTGGCCATCCGGGAAGCCGGATTCATCACCTTGCTCATTGCCCCCTCCTGGCACATCGGAGACAGCCACAATGGCAACATCATGCTGGTTTCTCCCAACACGCCGGTTCCAGGACACACCCACGACAGCATTTTACAGGCCTCTCTCCACGAACTGGTCCATGCTATCAATTATCAGATCAATCCGGATCTGTCTTATTTCTGGGACAACGGGCTGGCCACCTATCTGTCGGGGCAGGTTCCAGGGAAAGAGGAATACCAAGGCCGCGAATTCCCGTCCCTGGCTGACACCCACACGGAAAACGGCCTGAAATTCGGAAATATGGGGGGCTACGCTTTCTCCTACAAGTATATCGAATTCCTCGACCAGACCTACGGTTGGGAAGCGGTCACCAAGTACGCCGCTGGAAATGTTAGCTATAATGACACTTTTGGCAAATCCGAAGAGGCCATCTACCAGGAATGGAAAGACTATTTGGAAAAGGAAGAAACAGAATCAGGGGGGAACGGGGCATCGGTCTCCATTCCCCCTTCTCAGTTGCTTGCAGAAGGGGTAAGTTCCGTTGTTGATTCGGGGATGGCCAAGGGAGCCATCACTGCCTTTGTGAAAGAGGGGGAGACCGTTCTGACCGCCGGGTATGGCTATGCCAACCAGGAAAACGGCGTAATGGCTGACGGGCAGGATATCGGATTCCGAATCGGGTCCCTTTCCAAGAACTTCGTTGCCGCAGCTGCTCTGATTGCTATGGAAGAGGGGACGCTGGACCTGCATACCGACATCGCTGCCTATCTGGAGGAGGATTTTCCTAAGCTCCAGTACCCGGTTACCATGCACCATCTGCTGACCCACACCGGCGGTTTTGAAGAGAACATTACCGGGATGGTGGTTCGCCACGTTTCGGACCTGGAGCCCCTGCCGGAGGCCATACGGAAGTATCTTCCCCAGCAGATTTTCCAGCCAGGGGAGGTGGTTTCCTATTCCAACTACGGCATCGCCCTGGCCGCCTACACCATCGAGAAGGTCACCGGGACGGATTTCGCCGAATACTGCGAGGAAAAGCTGTTTCAGCCATTGGGGATGAATCATACGACCTTCCGGCCTATGAACGATCTTTCAACTATTTCCAAGGCTTACCTGCCCGATGGTTCTGAGACCCAGGACGTCCATATCAATCTGTATCCGGAGGGCTCCGCCATTTCCACCGCCTCCGACATGGCCCTCTTCATCCAGTGGCTTCTCAGCGACGAGGATTTGGTGCTCCGGCCGGAAAACAAGCAGCTTCTCTTTACCCAGCAGGCTACCATGTCTGAGGAACTGCCCGGAATCGGCTATACTTGGAACAAGAAAGAAGTGAATGGCCAGGAATATGTGGAGAAAAAGGGGGAAACCCTTCACTTTTATTCCCGGATCCTGATCTATCCGGAGCAGAATACCGGTCTTTTCCTGTCTTTTAATACCTACCTGCCGGAAGAGCGAATCCAGGCCATCACCGGATCGGTCACAGAAAGCCTGCTGATGCCTGCCGCTCCCAATGGCTCAAAGGGAACGGGATTATTTCCGGAAAAGGAGAGCGATCCGACTCACTCTCAGGCTCCAGCCTCCGCTCCCAGTCTGAGAATCGCCGGCGCCTACGTAAACAGCTGGTCCAGCTTTACGACTCCGGAAAAACTTCTTCGGTATCTGGTGCCGGGAAAAATCATTAAAATCGCAGGCTCTTCGGCAGAAGGATACACCCTGGATGGGGAACCGATTAACCATCTTGGCAACGATCTTTACCAGACCCCCATCGGCAAGGTTCATTTCCTGGAAAAGGAAGGGCAGCTTCTTCTGGCCACCAGTTTTTCCCAAACCTATGTCAAATCCAGTCCTCTGGAAAACGAGCTGCTGATATTGTTATCCACCAGCGCCTTTGTTCTGAGCCTTTTGGTTTTACTAGTTCTTTCCGTTCTGCTGCCATGGATTCGGAAAAAGCCCCTTGAAAAGAGCTGGGCCCTGATTTCCCTGGTCCAGCTATCCGCCTTCGCCGCTCTGGTTCTGCTGATTCTATCCGGCATCAGCCAGTACAACTTAGCGAACCTTACGCTGACCCTTCATGGAGCTTCAATCCTCATCGCTGCCAGCACCATCGCCACCGGAATCCTGGCTTGGAAAACCCGGTACTGGTATGGCTGGGTCCACGGAACCATCTCCCTGGCCTTTTGCCTGGTTCTATGGAGTCTGAATCTGATTTTTTAAACCAACTTTAAGAACGTTTCTACAAATTGATGCGTATTGGCAAAAAAATACAAGCTTTCAACACCGAAAGGCGTTGCAATTGCTTGTATTTTTTCATTCGTCACAAATCGACACACATCAATTTTTAGAACTGTTTATAAAATTGGTTTGAGGATTTCCATCATTTTGTCGGGTTCCTCATAGTTGGGGCTGTGGGCGGAGTGTTCGAAGGTATAGAATTCTTTGACTGGGGCGTCCAGTTGTTCCAGGTAGGCTTTCGAAAGGTCGGTGTTGACGGTCAGATCCCAAGCTCCGCTCAAGAAGTAGACGGGGATTTCCAGGCTGGTTACCTGGGTTGTCAGGTCGGTGTTCAGGGCTTCTTCTTTGAGGGATGTTTTATTGACGAAGAAGATTTTAGATCGCCAAAGGTTGATTTTCTCCTCTAGTGTGTAGGCTTTGCTGCGCATGATGGGCCAGGAAATGTCCCAGCCAATGGAATGCATATTCCGCATGGTTCCCACGCCAAGCTCGTGCATGGCCTGATCCCGAAGAACGGATTTGAAAAAACCGGGTATGGCCGATTCATCCTGAAGGATGGGATACTTTTGTAATTTCGCCACCATGCTGCTGTCACCCCTCTCCTCGTATTGGCCGAGGAGGTATTGGTAGGCGATTTTTTCCGATTCTCGCTGGTTGGTGATCTGGGCGATGCCGAAATACGCATGATAAAATTCCGGGAATTGGGCTGCCGCCTGAATGCCGAATATCGTTCCTCCGGAATGGGCGGCAAGAAAGATCTTTTCCTTGCCAAAGCGATCCCTCAGGTACTCGGTGAGCTCCACCGTATCCGACAGCAGCTGATCCATGGTCATGGTTTCAGCCGGGATATCGGGATTGGCAGAAATTCCCCCTCCTCGCTGATCCCAGTAGCAGACGACAAACTCGTCTTCCAATCCGGTGGGGTGTTTTTCCACCAGAAAATATTCGGAGAAGCTGGGGCCTCCATGAAGATAGAGAAGGACCGGCCTATCGGCATCCTTGCCCCGCAGGAAGATTCCCTGTTCGATACCGCCGATGGTGATGAAGGTTTTTTCTGATATGCTCCCTTCCAGGGGATTTCCATTCTGGTCCAGGAAAGGTTCCACTTTGCCGGGGCTATTAGCGATCAAGAATCCGGTCAGAAGGGTAAATGCAATCAATATCATTCCCATGATGACGATCAGTACTGTCAACATCCGCTTCTTTCCTCTCCTTCCCATCCGATTCCTTTTGTTATTATCTATTTCATTAATTGCTGGCAATAATATCCTCAATCTTGGATCTCCATTCCTTGCTGTAGCGAACATCCTTCATGGTGGCGATGGAGGCCAGTCCATGAACCGTCGACCACATGGAAATGATGGCATCTTCTATTTTTTCTTTGCCCAGGCCTTGCTTTTTCAGAATGCGAATTGCCTGTTTCTTAAAAATCCGAAAAGGCGGGTATTCTTCCGGGTCTTCTTCGGCTGCTTCTTCCTCCGGGCTGAGATCCAGATTGATGTGAACGCTGTTCTGGTAAAAGATAAAGGGGTAGTAGGCGGGATGATCAATAAAGAAGAGAATGTACCGCTTCCCCATCTCAATCAGCAGTTCTGGGTCCTCTGGATTTCGAGCAGAGTCCACGGCATCCTGCAGCACGGTCATAAACTGCTCCGTAATATGGTCTTTGATTCCACCAAGCAGTTCTTCCTTGTTCTTAAAGTGGGCATAGGGCGCCGCGGCACTTACTCCGCAGAGGGAGGCGACTTTTCTGAGGGAAAGCTGATGTATGCCTTCCCGGCCGATCAGGTCAATGCCTGCCTCAATTAAAGCCGTTCGTAAATTGCCATGATGGTATGGTTGATTTTCCATGAATTCCTCCTATCTTAACGTCGTTTAGATTTTACCATCGAAACCCCGCCATGTCAACAACCAACTATAAGAACAGTTCTGCCAGTTGTCGCGGGCCTTCGGGAGTTTCCGAAGGCCAAGCCCCTTTAATTCCAAGGCATACAAGGATTTACAGGGGCGTTTTTCGTGTAAAAAACGCGTCAACTGGCAGAACTGCTTATACTATTGGTTAGAAGCCCTTTTGCTCCAGCCAGGTCCAGACCTGCTTCTCCCGGCTGGGCAGGGTTTCTTCCTGTCCCGTATATTTGCCGATTTCCAGCTGGTCGTGGATTATTCCGTCCTGGATGAAGAGGATCCGGTCTGCCCGGGCGGCCACCTTCATGTCGTGGGTCACCAGGATGATGGTGGTGCCTTCCCGGTTGATGTCGTTCAGGATGTCCATGACTTCTTTAGCGGCCCGGCTGTTGAGGGCGCCGGTGGGTTCGTCCCCGAAAAGGATTTCCGGTTCATTGATCAAGGCCCGGCAGATGGCTGCCCGCTGAAGCTGTCCCCCGGATACTTTTTTGATATCCTGGTCGGCAATGGCCTCGATGCCGGTTTTCTTCAGGAGTTCTTCCCCCCGAAGACAGGCCTTTTCCCTTTCCCCTTTATCCTTCGATGCCTTCAGACCGGGGAGGACGACGTTGTCCCGGATGGAAAGCTTTTTGAGCAGATGAGAATGCTGAAAAATGAACCCCATCTTCTTCAGCCGCACTTGGCTGATTTCTTCATCCTTCATCTGGGAAAGGTCCTCTTCCCCAATCAACACCTGGCCGGCGGTGGGCTGATCCATGCCGCTGATGGCATACAGAAGGGTGGATTTTCCCGAGCCGGAATGACCCATGATGGCCACGAATTCCCCTTCCTGTACGGTCAGGTCGATGTCCTTCAGCACGGTGACCCCGTCAAAATCCTTATATAGATTCCTGCATTTTAGCACTGTTTTCATTTTATTCCTATCTCCCTCCAAAGCCCTTATTCGTTGATCACATCGACCAGATGCTGATTTTTTACCGACCCACTGACGGTCCAGGTGACCGCTGCAATCAAGATCAGCAGCACCAGCGGAAATGCCAAATAGTGCAGTACTGGCTCCGTTACCAGTTCCACCTGACGAATTCCCATTCCGGCAAGACCCAGAGCCCCGCTAATGAGGAGGCTGCCCAGTCCGTCGGTCAGCAGGATTCCTGTAAGAATCCCAACAGCGGATATGCCCCCCATTTTAATCAGGTACTGCTTGCGTATATCCCTCTCGGAAAACCCGATGGCCTTTAAGATGGCCGTTTCACTCAGGTCCCTGGCCAGTCGTAATTTTAAGAACAGAGCGGAAATCAGGATCACCAGGCTGAGGCCGATAATCGTCACCACCAGGACAATGACCCGGAGCTGCCGGCTTACGCCCCCTAACGTCTGGTCGATGAACTCTTCCATAGGATCCACCGACACTCCGGAGCCGATGGCCCTGGACCATTCCTCCGCCTTTTTCTCCCCGTCAGCCGGATTCTTCAGGTCGACGGAAATGGTATATCGGCTGCTTTCCACGCCGGGGAAAGAATAGGCCGACTTGGCCGTGTATCCCCCGCTGGTCACATCCTGGTAAATTCCGGAAATCTGGAATTCTCTGGTTTCCTTCTGGATTTGAAGAGCAATGGAATCCCCTGCTCTTTTTCCGGTTTCCTCGGCGTTCAGGAAAGAGAGGGCGATTTCTCCGTCTCCCTGGGGAGCCTTCCCGCTGAGGCATTTCAGACCCTTCCCAGCCTGATCCCCGCTGTCAACGTCCAGGTTCATGGGCTGGCCATCCTTGTCCAGGGTTTGGATCCGCAGGGTTCGGAATTGATACATTGCTTCGATGGACTCATCCTTTTCCAGAACTGTCATGGCTTTTTCCGCCCGCTCTTCCAGGCCCTCCCCGTTTTCCACCTCCAACAAGATGTCTTCCTGGGAACTGCCCATATAAGTGATGAATTCCGGGGATTCGAAGGTGCTGAGGAGCTTGGCGGGAATCAGGACCATCATCATGGTTACGGCCACCACCAGGAACACCACGAACCAGTTTCTGAAGTAATAGAAGATCTCTCGGATTCCAAGAAGCCAGTCCACTGGCATTTTGCGGGATTGATGGATGGTGGGATTTTTACAGCTGTCTTGCTTTCCAAAACCCTTGCCACTGGCCAGGGCCTCTACCACCGTGATTCTTCGAATCCGCTTCAAGACCTTTCTGCTGTACAATTCCACCAGAATCAGTATGAGGAATGCTGCCAGAAGGGATGCCAGCAGGGCCATTAGTGAAATCCCACTGCTTCCGAAGGTGGTGCTGATGTTTCTGGTCAGGATTCCGCTTGCAGCCAAGGCCACCAGATACCCACCGATTACCCCCCCGCTGCCCAGAGCCCGGTATTTATTCAGATACAAGCTCCGAATATCGGAAAAGGGAAGGCCGATGGCTTTCATGGTTCCGATTTCCAGGATTTCCTCTTCAATGGCAGCCAGAATGGTGAACCGGACGCAGGTGAAGGCCACCAGGACCAGCAGACCGCTGACCAACAGCAGGAGGAAGACCATCATCATGTCGGTCAGAGCGCTGAGCAGGAATATGATGGTATAGGTGACCGCCTGCCCGTTTTGGGGAAGGCCGGCATTTTCATAAGCCGTCTTGAAGGCCGCCCCATCGTTTTTGTCGGTAAAATATCCTTCGATCAGGTATTCCAGCTCTCCCATATTTCCAGCGACGGTTTCAAAATCCGGATCGCTGAGGAGGATCCTGGTGGAGGAGGTCAAGGGGGAATTCATCTGGGAATCCAGCACAAATTCCTGGATAGTGAAGGTCTTGGCAAGTCCCCCTCCCCGAAGGGTGACCTTGTCACCGATTTCCATGCCGTACCGGTCCCGGAGAAGGACGGGAAAGCCGATTTCTCCTGGCTGCAGTTCCACTTTCTGCCTACTGGAATCTAGCAGCAGATCCCGTTCCTTGTTTTGCTTGACCAAGCCGATATCCAGCCGCAAATCTTCCAGGGTGTAGGTCCCATCTTCGCCTTGGATTTCAATATCTTCTCCGTAAAGGTTGACCATGGTGACGGTCTGCCAGGCTTCCAGTCCCGGGTACCCCGCCATGAATTCCTCCAGCTTTTCCTGATCAAGGTCCCCCTTGTGCATCTGCAGAAAGTGGGGAGGCTGAGCCACCTGGTACAGGGCCGAAATCGAGGTGATGGTCTGTACCGCCAGGATGACAGACAGCACCGTCAGGCAAGCCGAAAGCAGGATAAACAGCAGAAGCCCGGTGTTGATGAGCTTGTTTCGTTTCAGATCTTTTTTAATGATGGACCAGTTCATTATTCCCTCCATTCCCGCAGATAGGCCCCTAAAAACTGGCCTTCCGGGACTTCCAGTATTTTTTCAAGCAGGCTGATCAAGGCGACCATGAGCTGCTGCTGGTTTTCTTCGTCGGTCTCAAAGATTCCTTCGTCGGTGAGGGTCAGGGCTGCAGCCAGATAAATCTGCATGTATTGCAGGGGGTACTGGCAGTTCCAGGCCCCTTTCTCGATTCCCTCTTCGATGATTTCCTGTAAGACAGGGGCCATAGCATCCACGATCTTGCTCAGGGATTTCTGGTGAAGCAGGGCGTTGTCCGGCCGGTGAAGATCTTCCAGCATTCCCTCTTCTTCCATTTCTTCCATTCTCATAGCTTGGAATGCCCCCATCAGTTTTTCAAGGGGATTATCGACTTCCTTTTCGGTAACCTTCCTCACCCTTTCCATGATGATTTCAACGTTTCGTTCGATAACGGCATCCATGGCTTCTTCCTTGGATTTGAAATAATGGTAAAAGGTACCCTTGGCGATGCCCACCTCTTTTAAGATGTCATTGACGGAGCATCCTTCGTATCCGACGGAATGGAAGAGTTTTTCCGCGGCATCCAGGATTTCCCCTCTCCGCTCATCGTGTTTTTTGACTATTCTCATGTTGTCAGTCCTTTCTTTTATGGTATATTAGGCCCCGGCTGCAAGGGCAGGGTGAATAAGGGTAGTTTTTAGACCGACCGTCGGTCTATTTAAAATTTAACACGGTTCCCATCCCTTGTCAATACCAATTTTAAGAACAGTTCTGCCAGTTGACGCGGGCCTTCAGCATCCGCCGTAGGCAATACCCTGTAATTCCAAGGCATCCAAGGATTTATCGGGTATTTATCTTGTTGAAAACGAATCAATTGGCAGAACTGTTCTTATAGTTGGTTTGCTTTGGAACTTGCTGACGCGTTGGTCGTCTAATTGGTAGTTATTGCAGAAGTGGAAGAGGGAGTGAGATGCAATGAATAGGTTAAATAACAGCAGCCGCAGCTGGCTGAAACGAACTGGTTTATTTCTGTTGGCGGCCCTTTTGATTCTGGCCATGGGGATTCCCCCGCTGGGAGAGGATACCAGCCTGGCCGCAACCGAGCCGGAATATGATTTGGGACTCTATATCGGCAGTCCCCTGACCATTTCCAAGGGGGAAATGAAGCCACTGGATTCTACCAATCTGAATGTGGCCCCCATTATTTACAAAGACCGTACCCTGGTCCCCCTCCGAGCCATCGCGGAGCATTTCGGGGCGGAGGTTTCCTATGAGGCGGCCAACAAGGCTGCCATCATCAAAACCGGGGAAGGGACGTTTACCTTCTATGCCGGTAAGAATTATTACGAAAAAACGATTGCCGGGGGAAACCCCATCCGGACCACCTTCGACACGGAAATGCTGATTCGAGAGAATCGTTCCATGGTGCCCCTCCGGGTCATCAGCGAAAATATCCTGGGCAAAGAAGTGGGATACAGCAAGAATGCCATCGTCATCGGAGACACGAAAATCGACCTGGCAAAGCAGACTCAGCTGATGGAAACCCTGAAAAGCAAAATCGGTCAGGCCATCAAGGTATCTTCCAAAGCCCAGCTGGAGAAAATCCTGAATGCAACCATCGTCCGGTACAACCAGCCCAGGCCGGCATTTGACTTGGGCGGACGGGAAGACATGGCCATCCCGGAATCCACCAGCACCCCACAGAAAGGGACCAATTCTCTGGATTCTAATACAGGGGCAGCCCCTCAGGAATCTCCAGCCCAGGAAGCCAATCCCGATTATTCCTCCACCAACCTGCAGGTTGCGGGCATTGATGAGGCAGACATCGTCAAGACCGACGGAACTTTCATCTACGTGGCCGGTGGGAATGCAGTCCGAATCTACCGGGCAGACCGGGGCAACGTCACCCTGACGGATACCATCACCCTTCCCAAGGATTCGGCTTCGGGAATCGCC
>JBLJBD010000092.1:0-4837 GCA_047637815.1 Anaerovoracaceae bacterium | reverse complement strand
TAAAGTTGGTTGAAATTCGACAAAAGTCTGATAAAATCAAAGTGAATAGTTGTTGAGTGTTTGAAACACTGGAGGCGCAGTATGAAGATAGGTACCTTTGCCAGAAAGTTCGGGCTGAACATCAGCACGATCCGGTTTTATGTCAACAACGGCCTGCTGACTCCCTGCAAGATCGGGGGACAATATGAATTTGACGAGGAGTCGGTAGCGGATATGCAGAAGATTCTGCGCTACAAGCAATTCGACTTCACCCTGGAGGAAATTCAGCTGCTCTTTTTTATGGAAAAAGCCTCCCGATACAACGACGATGTGGTTTTGGAGGTCTGCGCCGAACTTCTGAAGAACAAGAAGAAAAGCCTGATCGAAGATCGGGATAAGATCCTGAAATCCATCGAAGACATCGAAAGGGAAATCCAAAATCTTCCCACCTCCGCGAAATCAGACTCTCCTCCGTCAGGGGTGCCCTTCCCCATGCTTCCCCATCTGTACTGCCCCGACTGCCACGTGCCCCTGAAGCTGGATTCCGCCAGTCTCAGCGGAGGCAGCATTCAAAAGGGCATTCTCTCCTGCGACTGCGGCTATCAGTCTCAGGTCGAAGACGGCATCATTTTCACCCCCGATTATGTGGAGGACACCCCCTTCAAGGCCTTTGAAAATGTGGAATCCGTCATGGCCATGAAGGATCAATTCAGTCCCCTCTATCGAAAATTTGTCGCCAAATGCTACAGCTGGATGTACAACCAGATTACCGAAGAGCTGAGCGGCACCCGGTACTTCATGGCCGGCCCCTTTACCTTTAACTTTCTGCTGGAATTCATCGAGAGACTTGGCAAAGATCATGTTTACATCGTTTTTGATCCTTCCCTGAAACGGATCGCCAAGTTCAAGCAATACCTGTCCGTCTGGAATTTTAACGTGGTCTACATCGTAGGCGGAGCGGGGCGATTGCCGGTACAGAAGGAAACCGTAGACTATTTCATCGATGATTATTCCACTACCAACTCCCTCTTTACCTACGGAGGTTTTGCAACGGATAAGCTGGGGCCTTTGATTAAACCGGGAGGAGAGGTCGTGGGAATCTTTACCGCCTACCCCCAAGCCCCCAGAAGCCTGCGGAATTTCAAGCAGAATCACCCCAACTTCCTGCCGGAAAAGATGACCCTATCGGGCTTGAAATACCAGTGGTCCCTGGAAAAAATAGAGATGATCGAGAAAAAACTCATTGGCACCACCACCCCCGGAGAAATTCATTTTCCCCAGAACGAATTGGGCGAACCGATTGAAATTTTCGGGTATCAAGCGAAAAAGCAACGCTGACATAAAAACAGGACGATCCTTGACCAGCAGGGATCGTCCTGTCACTTTATCGTTGGTTCTTCGACTTTGAATAATCGGTTTAGCCGAGACGGATCAGCAGCTGGCCCGTCTTGACCTGCTGGCCTTCCTTGACTAAGATGCTGTCCACCTTGCCATCCCGAGCCGCTGCCATGACGGTTTCCATCTTCATGGCCTCGATGACGGCCAGGCTTTGTCCTGCCTTAACAGCGTCCCCTTCTTTAACCAGGATTTTCATGATGTGGCCTGGGATGCTGGCTCCCACTTCCGAATCGGAGGCGGGATCTGCCATCTGCATGGCCGGCTCATCGGCTCCTTGTATTTTCTGAAGAGCAGATTTATCCTTTACCCGAATCTCCCTTCGGTTGCCATTGACCTCAAACTCCAGGGTACGAAAGCCTTCCGAATCCGGTTTGCCCATTCGAAGATATTCTACCACCAGGACCCGACCTTCCGCCACTTCAATTTCGCTGGTTTCCCCCTCTGCCAGACCGTGGAAGAACACGTCACTACCCATCCGGCTTACGTCTCCGTTTTCCATATAGTACTTGATATAATTTTCAAATACGTCCGGATAGAGGGCATAACTGACCTTGTCTTTTCCGGTGGGTTCAAAGCCGTATTTTCCCTTCAGGTACCTTCCGTGGCCTTCCAGGTCTTCCGGCGGAAGCAGCTCACCCGGCCGAACCGTGATGGGCTCGATATCTTTAAGAACCAACTTCTGCAGATCTTCGGGGAAGCCCCATTCCGGCTGACCCATCATCCCCTGGAAGTAGGAAACCACCGAGTCAGGGAAGGCCATATTTTTCGCCTTTTCAAAGATGTTTTCCGGCGTCAGATCATTTTTGACCATGAAGATGGCCAGGTCTCCCACCATCTTAGAAGAAGGGGTTACCTTGACGATGTCCCCTACCATTTCGTTGACAGTTTTGTACATTTCCTTCACGTCGGTAAATCGATGGCCCAGGCCGAAGCTTTCCACCTGAGGCTTCAGATTGGAGTACTGGCCTCCTGGAATCTCGTACCGATAGATTTCGGCGCTTCCTGACTTGAGGTCTGATTCAAAGGGATAGTAAACCGGCCGGACCGCTGCCCAATAATCGGACAACTTCTGGATGCCCTTCAGGTCGATGCCCGTATCCCGCTCCGTGTTGCTGAGGGCTGCTACCAAGGAGTTCAGGGCAGGCTGGCTTGTCAAGCCGGCCATACTGTTCAGCGCCGTGTCCACGATGTCTACGCCGGCTTCTGCCGCCATCAGGGCTGTGGCTCCCCCGTTTCCGGTGGTGTCATGGGTGTGAAGGTGGATGGGAATGGAAATCTCATCTTTCAGAGCCCGGATCAGCTTGACCGCCGCATAGGGCTTCAGCAGGGCAGACATGTCCTTGATAGCCAGGATGTGAGCCCCCATCTTTTCGATTTCCTTCGCCTTATCCACATAGTATTGAAGGGAATATTTATCCCGCTTTTCATCCAGAATATCTCCCGTATAGCATAGGGTTACTTCTGCCAGCTTGTTGCATTTCAGCACTTCGTCCAGGGCAACCTCGATGCCCTTCAGCCAGTTGAGGGAGTCAAAAATCCGGAAAACGTCAATGCCTGCAGCCGCCGATTCCCGGACGAATTCCCGAATGACATTATCCGGATAATTCTTGTAACCTACTGCATTGGCTCCCCGGAAAAGCATCTGGAACAGCACATTGGGGATTCGCTTACGCATTTCTTCCAGTCGGTCCCAAGGGGATTCATGGAGGAACCGGTAGGCCGTATCGAAGGTGGCCCCGCCCCACATTTCCAGGGAGAACAGGTCCTTTTCATAGACGGAGGTTGCCTTGGATATCTTAATGATGTCCCGACTCCTCAGTCGGGTGGCCATCAGAGACTGCTGGGCATCCCGCATGGTGGTGTCCGTCAGCAAAAGCTTTTTCTGATCCCGAATCCACCGGACCACAGCCTCCGGCCCACCTTCATCCAGGATCTGCTTGGTCCCCCGGAGACCTTCCGGTACCACCACTTCAGGAACCGACGGGACATCGAACTCCACCTTTTTCCCCTTAGTCTGATTGACGATCAGGTCCCCCAGATATTTCAGCACCCGATGCTCCTCATCCGAACGGGGCACGATGTCAAAGAGATCCGGATTTTCCCCCACAAAGCCGGTATCACAGGCTCCTGCCAGGAAGGTGGGATGATTCAGCACGTTGATCAGAAAATCAATGTTGGTCTTGACTCCGGTGATGGAGATTTCCTTAATGGCCCGGATAGCCTTTCTGGCCGCATCGTCAAAAGTCCTGGAATGGGCACTGGTCTTAACCAGCAAGCTGTCGTAATAGGGGCTGATCACGGCACCGGTATAGGCATTGCCTGCATCCAGCCGGATACCGAAGCCGGAGCCGGAGCGGTAATAGTCGATACGGCCCGTGTCTGGGGCGAACTGATTCGTCGGATCCTCCGTAGTGATTCGGCACTGAATAGCATAGCCCCGGGGCTGGATGGACTCCTGAGAGGGTATCCCAACCTCGGCCGAATCCAGGGCAAAGCCTTCTGCTATGAGAATCTGGCTCTGAACGATATCGATGCCGGTGGTCATTTCCGTTACCGTATGTTCCACCTGAATCCTGGGATTCATCTCAATGAAATAGTGATTTCCGGTTTTGTCCACCAAAAACTCCACCGTACCTGCGCTTTGATAATGGACAGACCGGGCGATTTTCACTGCATCCCGGCAGATTTCTTCCCGTTTTCCCTCCGTCAGGCAGAAGGCCGGTGTGTATTCGATGATTTTCTGATGGCGCCGCTGGATGGAGCAGTCCCGCTCAAACAGGTGAACCAGGTTCCCCTGTTTGTCTCCCAGAATCTGAACTTCAATGTGCTTGGGCCCTTCAATGTACTTTTCTACGAAGATATCTTCGATTCCGAAGGCCTTTCTGGCCTCGTTTCTGGTACTGGAAAAGGCGGTTTCCAAATCGGCTTCAGAAGAGACGATTCGCATACCTCGTCCTCCGCCCCCGGCTGCCGCTTTCAGCATCACCGGATAACCGCATTCCAGAGCCACCTCCCGGGCTTCTTCCAGGGTGTTGACCGGTTTGTCGATGCCAGGCACCACGGGAACCCCGGCTTCTCTGGCCACCAGCTTGGACTGGATCTTGTCCCCCATCCGCTCCATCATCTCCGCAGTAGGACCGATGAATTCGATGCCTACTTCCCTGCATTTCCGGGCAAATTCCGGATTTTCGGAAAGGAAGCCATAACCGGGATGGATGGCGTCCACCCCTTTTTTTAAGGCCAGGCGAATGATTTCATCAATGTTCAGGTAAGCCTCCCGGGGCCCTTTCCCTTCTCCGATCTGGTAAGACTCACTGGCTTTGGTCCGAAACAGGGATAATTTATCCTCTTCGGAGTAGATGGCTACGGTACGGATTCCCAACTCGTGGCAGGCCCGGATCACCCGGATGGCGATTTCTCCCCGGTTGGCAACCAGGACTCGTTTAAACCTTCTTTCCAT
>JBLJBD010000091.1:0-13325 GCA_047637815.1 Anaerovoracaceae bacterium | reverse complement strand
TTCGGACTCGGGAAGGGATGATATTCTTTAAAAGGGATATAAATACATTGGAGCACAGAAGAACCAGCATGGTGGCAATGCCCATTCCCAGCCCGTTCACCGCCGAGGTCGTTACCGCCAAGGAGGGACAGGTTCCCAGAAGAAGCACCAGCACCGGATTTTCCTTAATGATTCCATTGGTCAAAAGACTCATCCAACTGCTTCCCTTTTCTGCCTGTTCGATTGATGTGTTCATTCCGTTCCCTCCTTCCTGATTTCTTCCATCTGACTCAATGACCATTTGACCGCCCGCTTCATGGCTTCTGATGAGATGGTGGCACCAGAGATGGCTTCTACCTCATCTACTGTATCCTTACCCAGGAACTGTTCCAGAAAATAATCTTCTCCGACTTTTGTTCCCAGTCCCGGCGTTTCTGACTGTTCCAGAATTTTTATATTTGTAATTAGTCCATTCGTGTCAAATCCGGTGATGATCTTCATCGTTCCGCCGTATCCCTGATCTTCACTGGTAATCACCCAGCCTGCGTTGTTTTCGGCCTGATAAACCTCCGAAACCCCTTTTGTCAACTGATCCGGATTGATTTCCCCGGTTAGAATCGGCTTGAAGCCTTTCCCTTCCGGAAGGACCTCCTGCCGGGCTTCCTGGCTTCTTTTTTCCAGGGCTTCTGCGATGATAGGCTTGGTCACCTGATACGTTGAAACCAGGGCAGCGGTCACTATCAGGCAGATGATCATCAAGACCAGAGAGGGAGTGACAACATCCAGAATAGACTCTTTTTCTCTTATATTTTTCTTCGCTGTCATCCCTGTTTCCTCCCGTAAAGTCTCCACTTGCAGAAATTATCAATATGAGGGGTAAGGATATTCATGAACAGAATGGCAAAGGATACCCCTTCCGGCAGAGATCCAAACAGTCGTATGGTCATGGTCAGCAATCCGCACCCGATACCAAATATCAGCTTTCCCTTTTTCGTCATGGGGCTGGTGGAATAGTCGGTAGCCATAAAAAAGGCTCCCAGCATCGCTCCTCCGGCAAAGATATGGAATAAGGGATCTTCCCCTGCCAGCAGGGCGAATATCACCATGGTTCCCAGAAAAGCAACCGGTATTTCCGGGGTGATGACTCTTCTTGCCATCAGGAAAATCCCTCCCAGCAGGAAGGCCATGGCGCTGGTCTCCCCCATGGATCCACCGGTGAACCCCAAAAACAAGTCCAGGGTATTGGGAAGAAGCTCTGCCTGGCCCGATGCTGCCAGGGCAAGGGGTGTCGCTTCAGAGACGGCTTCTGCTGCTTTGGTCATCCCGGAAGCAGTCCAGGTGGTCATGGGGGTGGTGAAGGACATCATCAGGATGATTCGTGCTGTCGCCGCCGGATTGGCAAAGTTATGACCGATTCCGCCGAAGATCTGCTTGACGAAAACGATGGCGATGACACTACCCAGCATCGCCATCCAATAAGGGAGGGATGGGGGTAGATTATAGGCCAGGATTAAACCGGTGACCGCCGCGCTTCCGTCCTGGATGGTACTTTTCTTCCCGATGGATTTCTGAAAAAGGAACTCTGAAGCCATGGCTGCTGCAACACAGAGGACCGCCAGGAACAAAGCCCGGATACCAAAGTTCATCACGCTGATGATGCCAGCCGGAACCAAGGCAATCAGTACGTCTCGCATAATTTTAGCCGTATTGTTTTCACTGAGCATGTGGGGCGAAGAAGCCACGATCAGTGTGTCTTTCACATATAAGTCTTTAAATAATTCCATAACTATTTCTTTCCCTTCTGTACCATTCTTTTGGCCAGCCGGTTGATCATGCTAAGCTGCTTTTTCGCAGGACAAACGTAGGAGCAACAGCCACATTCCATGCACATGCTCACTTTGAGCTTTTTCAAACCTTCAATGTTGGCCAGATGGTATTCCTTTTCGATCTCCGTCGGCATCAGGTTCAGCGGACAGCTTCGGAAGCAGCTGCCACAGCGGATGCAATCGCTTTCTTCCGGAAAGGATGCTTTTTCCTTATCGAAGACCAGGATGGCATTGTTGTTTTTAATGAGGGCTTTTTCATGGTTATAGATGGCTCTGCCCATCATGGGGCCACCCATCAGAATCTTTTTGGGCGGTTTGGTATAACCCCCACAGTGTTCAATGATGTCGCAGATTCTTGCTCCGATAGGAGCTCTGAGATTCTTGGGAAACAGGACCGCATTCCCATCCACGGTGATCCTCTTGCTGATCAGGGGCATACCGGTCTTGAAATATTCGGAAACAAAGCCAACAGTTGCAATATTGGAAACGATGATGCCGATATCTGCAGGCAGCTTTCCCATTGGAAGGTCCTTCCCCGTTGTCTGATGAATGAGGACCCGTTCTGCTCCCTGGGGGTAGGTGGAGGGCAATACAACCACTTCTACTCCCTCCATGTTTTTCGTAGCATACTTGAGTTTTTTGATTGCCAGGGGCTTGTTTTTTTCAATTCCAATATAACACTTATTCAGGTCCAGATACTTCATGATGATCCGGATTCCATAGACGATGTTTTCCGTGTCTTCAATCATGGTTCTATAATCAGAGGTAATGTATGGTTCACATTCGGCTCCGTTTATCACCAGGGTATCCACATCCTGAATATTTTTGGGATTGTATTTGATATGGGTTGGAAAGGCTGCTCCGCCCAGTCCCACCAGGCCACTGGCCCGGACGGCAGCGATGAAGTCTTCCCTGGACTGAATGTGGGGCTTAGCGATCCCTTCCCAAACTTCCTGCCGTTTGTCTGTCTCGATGATGATCGTCTTATCTACACTCCCGAGAGAGGACATGATTTTATCGATTTTAACCACTGTTCCGGATACGCTGGAATGTATAGGAGCACTGACAAAGGCTTCGGTATCGGCAATGGGCTGTCCTACCTTTACATAATCCCCTGGCTCCACCAGAGGTTCACAGGGTGCTCCGATATGCTGCACAACCGATATATAGACCCGGTCGGGAACCGGCATGACTTCGGTGGCCAAATCCATGGTGCTCTTCCGATGTTCCAGATGAATGCTGTTTAAAACTCTTTTGATGACTGCCATACTAGATCACCTTTCTTATAATTCAGAATTTTCGTTACGATAATAGATTTAAACATAATTATTCATCTTAATCAATAAGGAAAACCAATGTATACAATACACTTTTACGGCAATTAAAAAAGGCGCTGAATGTTAATATTTAAACGATTCAACGCCCTCTCAGCCAGTCGCTTTTTGTGAAATTTTTATCCGGTTTAAAGGGTCTCCAGATCGAACGGAGTCTCCTGGTATACATAATAATTCAACCAGTTGGAGAACAGCAAACTGGCATGACCCTTCCATCGGAAAAGGATTTCCTTTTCCGGATCGTCATCCCGGAAATAGTTATAGGGGATATTGATATCCAACCCTTTGTTCACATCCCGGAAATACTCGGCAGCCAGGGTTTCCTTGTCATACTCCTGATGCCCCAGAATGAAGATCTGACGGCCGTTTTCCGTAGCAATGATGTGAACCCCTGCCTGGTCCGATTCTGCCAGGATCCGCAGAGCCGGCTCGGCCAGAACTTCATTTTTCCGTATGGTAGTATGACGGGAGTGGGGAGCATAAAAGACCTCATCAAATCCTCGTACCAGTGGATTGTGGGGTCTGGTGACCCGATGCTCAAATACACCGAAAACCTTCTTTTCTGTCAGATATTTTTTGATTCCGTAATGATAATACAGGGCCGCCTGGGCTCCCCAGCAGATGTGTATGCTGCTGTAAACATTGGTTTTGGAAAATTCCATGATCTGGCAGAGCTCATCCCAGTAATCCACTTCCTCAAAGGGCAGGGTTTCAATGGGTGCTCCCGTCAGGATCATCCCGTCAAACCGCTGATTCTTGATTTCATCGAAGGTCTTATAAAAGGTCTCCAGGTGAGACTTGTCCGTATTCTTCGATTCATGGCTGTCCATGGCAAGGAGAGTCAGCTCCACTTGAAGGGGGGAGTTGGCCAGTACCCTGGCAAGCTGTGTTTCGGTTTTAATCTTCGTGGGCATCAGATTCACGATCAGAATTTTCAACGGCCGGATGTCCTGAGTGCTGGCCCGGGCCTTGCTCATGGCAAAAATATTTTCTTCCTGAAGGGTATCAAATGCCGGTAATTCGTTTGGTATGATGATTGGCATAGGGCAGTTCTCCTATTCTTACAGATTCTTCAGCTTCTGAAGAGCTTGATCAAAATCAGCGATGATGTCTTCGATTCCTTCTATCCCAACGGAAACCCGGATCAGCTCCGGTTTGATGCCACCCTTCAGCTGCTCTTCCTGGGTCAGCTGACGGTGAGTCGTACTGGCAGGATGGAGCACGCTGGTCCGTACATCCCCCACATGAACGACGATGCTGGAAAGTTCCAGTTTTTCCAGGAATTGCTCTCCGGCAACACGGCCCCCTTTGACGCCAAAACTGAGAACTCCGCTGGCTCCCTTCGGCAGGTAACGGGCTGCCAGATTATAGTTGGCGTCCCCTTCCAGACCAGGATATACCACCCAATCCACCATATCATGGTTTTTCAGGAATCGGGCCAGGGCCAGGGCATTCTGGCTGTGCCGTTCCATCCGAAGGTGGAGGGTCTGAAGCCCCTGATGGGTCAGATACGCATTCATCGGTGCCATGGTGGCTCCCATGTCCCGGAGCATCTGAGCCCTAAGCTTTAAAGTAAATGCGACACTGCCGAACTTTTCATAAAAACGCAGTCCATGGTAACTGGGATCCGGTTCCGTCATATCCGGGTACTTGTTTCCGGCAGACCAGTCAAACCGGCCCGCTTCAACGACCATCCCCCCCACGCAGCTGCCGTGGCCATCCGCATATTTGGTGGTAGACTGAATGACGATATCGGCACCGTGCTCTATGGGTCTGCAAAGGGCCGGAGTCGCCAGGGTATTATCGACAATCAAAGGAACCCCCATGGCTTTGGCCGCTGCTGAAAATTTTTCAAAATCCAGCACCGTTAAGGCCGGATTAGCCAGGGTTTCAGCAAAAAGAACCTTGGTATTCGACTTCTGATGCTGAAGGATTTCTTCCAGGCTCAGGTTCTGGTCGATAAAGGTGACGTCAATCCCCATTTTTTTCATGGTGACCCCCAGCAGATTGTAGGTGCCCCCATAAATGCTGGCTGAAGACAAAATATGGTCTCCTGCCTTACAAATGTTCAGCATGGTCATCAGCGTTGCACTCTGACCGGAGGAGGCCGATACCCCTGCGGTGCCCCCTTCCAGCAGCGCCATTTTTTCTTCCAATGCTCCCAAGGTCGGATTCCCCAGCCTCGTATACATGAATCCCCCACTCTCCAGGTCAAACAATTCGGCTACATCCTTGGCATTGTAATACCGATAAGTCGTATTCTGGGAAATCGGCAGATGCTGAGGCTCCCCGCTTTTTGCTTTATAGGTCCCGTGTACACAGGCGGTTTCCGTGCTCATTTTTTTCATATCCATTCAATCTTACCCCTCTCTATTGATATTTCTCTTTAATGATACCCTTTTTATAGGCTTCAACCAGTTTTTTCAGTTCATCGATTTCACCCTGCAGGACTTGTCCAATATCCGTATCCCGAACCGTAATCCGCTCGGTAAAATTTTTAACTCTATTAATTTTAGGCAGCTCCTGGGCAGAAAGATCACCATTTCCATTACGGTAAGGGAAGTGTTCAATCAGGCCCATGAACCGGGAGCTGGATATAAAGGTATATCCGGCAATGCCGGTGGTTTTTTGGTAAGCTTTGGACATGCCCCCGTCAATGACGAACAGTCGTCCGTTCCCTTTCATTGGGTTTTCTCCGTCCTTGATTTTTACCGGCACATGTCCGTTCAATATATAGGAATTCTTCGGATCAAGGCCGAATTCCGTCAGAATTTTTTCGCATACTTCTTCCCTTTCAATATGTTTGAAATATGGGTCGGTCTGTTCCTTGTGGGTGACTTTTTCTTCCACGAAGATGCGTTCAAAAGTAGCCATCTTATCTTTTCCAAATAAGGGCGATTTGCTGCCCAGCCACAGATACCACATGATATCCCCTGACAATCCCACCTCCTGATCTTCCGGGGGATTGAAATAGGCTTCCCGAACCTCCTGATCGATGGCGTCCAATAAAGCTTTCCCATTCATAGATTTACCATTGACCAAGTGGGAGGCAAATTCTCCTTCTGCAGTCATTGGAACGCATCCATGATAAAGCAGGTAGTTGTTGTTTTTCAGATACATTCCCCCATGAGTGAACAGGAATCGGACATGCTTCTGAAGGCTGGTGCTGTGAAGAAAAGAGGCTTCCAGAGTCACCATCAGGTCCCGTTCTTCCTTGGTCAGCTGATAGGGAGATGTCGGGTCCACCGTTGGGAATAGGGTGTCTTTTAGCTTATAATCCTGATTGCCTATCCGGACTGTCCCCTTCTCCAAATCCATTTTATCCAGCAAGAGCCGATCTTCCATCTTGTAATCCGGGTTGGCCAGGATCCGGAGACCTTCCACTTTGAACTGAATGATCGTCATGGCTTTGTGCATCCGGGCAATCAGGCCCTCATCCACATTATCAAATTTATTCATATCCAGCATGTGGGGCCGGAATAAGGTGCAGGGATCGCTGCCATATACTTTTTCAGCAAAAAGGGCAAGAGGTCGAAGGTTGATGCCGTAACCGATCTCCAGCATATCAAAATTGTTGTAACTCATATTCTGACGTACCACGTTGGCAATGCAGGGCCAGTTTCCGGTGGCAGCTCCCATCCAGACGATGTCATGATTCCCCCACTGGATATCCACATCATGAAAGTCCAGCAGAAAATCCATGATATAGTCCGGATGAGGACCACGGTCATAAATATCGCCAATGATATGAAGCCGGTCCACCGTGAGCCTCCCGATGGTATTGGCCAGCCCAACGATATAATGCTCACTCCGGTCGAACTCAATGATGGAAGTGATGATTTGGTCGTAGTAATGATCCTTGCTGGATTGTTCATCGGAATGCAATAGTTCGTCAATAATGTAATCTGCATATTTGGGCAGCCGTTTTCGGACTTTAGACCTGGTATATTTGGAAGAAACTGCCCTGCAGACCTGAATCAACCGGTAAATATTGACCCGATACCATTCTTCCAGGTCTTCGTTGCTTTTTTTTACTCTTTCGATCTCAGTTTCAGGATCATAAATCAGCATGGCCAGTTCCGAACGATCCTTCTCCGACAAGGTTTTTCCGAAGGTCTCATCAATTTTAGCCCGGATCATGCCAGATCCACTTTTGAGCATATGAATAAAGGCCTCATGCTCTCCGTGCAGATCACTGAAAAAGTACTCGGTCCCCTTTGGCAGACTTAGAATCGCACTAAGATTGATGATTTCTGCTGTTGCGGCTTTGATGTTCGGGTAGTCCTTTGATAAAAGGCTCAGGTATTTCTGTTCCATGATTCTGCTCCTTCGTCCTCGTCCATTGGCATGTAATAATTATAAAAAAATCCCAGCTATGTGGGATTGTTTTTAATCTTCTATTCGGATGATCGTGGCTCCCAATCCTCGGAATTTTGAAAGAAATTTCTCATATCCCCGTTCGATGTGGTAGATTTCGGAGATTTCCGTTACTCCATCTGCCATCAGGCCGGCAAGAACCAACGCAGCTCCGGCCCGAAGGTCCGTAGCCAGCACCTGGGCTCCCCGAAGGGTTTTTTCTCCTTCTACGACAGCGCTTCGACCTTCTATTTTAATATTGGCTCCCATTCGATTCAATTCACCGATGTGCATATAACGGTTTTCAAAAACCGTTTCCATAACGGTGCTGGCCCCTTTGACTGTAGCCAGCAGAGCCATGAACTGGGATTGCATATCCGTGGGAAATCCAGGATAGGGAAGGGTTTTTATATCCGTTGAAATCAAAGGGTTTACATCCCCCTTGACCAGTATGCTTTCGTCATTATATTCTACCACAACGCCACATTCCCGAAGCTTGGCGATGACCGGCTTTACATGATCCGGAACCGCATTGTGGATCAGGATATTTCCCCGGGTAATGGCTGCTGCCACCATAAAGGTACCCGTTTCGATCCGGTCCGGTATGACGCTGTGTTTGGTTCCCACCAGTTCCCGTACTCCCTCGATTTTTATGGTATCTGTTCCGGCACCCTTAATACGAGCACCCATTTTGTTTAGAAAGTTGGCAAGATCGACGATTTCTGGCTCTTCTGCTACGTTTTCCAAAATGGTCGTTCCCTCTGCCAGGGAGGCTGCCATCATAATGTTTTCGGTTGCGCCTACGCTGGGAAAGTCCAAGTATATATTGGCTCCGACCAATTTGTCGGCTTTTGCTTCCACCATACCGTGGCTTTCAATGATTTCTGCTCCGAGAGCCTGAAACCCCTTTAAATGCAAATCAATAGGCCGGGCACCGATGGCGCAGCCCCCCGGCAGGGCAATTCGGGCTTTCCCTGTTCTGGCCAGCAAAGGTCCCATAACTAAAATAGAAGCTCTCATCTTTTTAACCAGCTCATAGGGGGCCTCTTCCGAAAGCACATGGCTGATCTTAATCTTCAAAGAACTGGTATCGTAGTCCTCCTGAACTTCTGCTCCTACGCTTTGAAGCAGCCTGGACATGACTTCTACATCCCGGAGTGCGGGAACTTCATATAACTCACATTCTCCTGCAGTGAGAATCGACGCCGCCATTATAGGCAGTACAGCGTTCTTGGAACCGCTGATAAATACTTCTCCACTTAAGGGACCGGATTTCTGAACAAGATATTTTGACACTATTTCCTCCAACCTATAGGAAAGGCGCTTGCGCACTCTTTTTTTTAATTTAAGTTTCTGTAAGATAAAAAATCTGCAGCCGGCAAGGCATGCAATCTACCTATGTTATTATATCATCTTATGGATAATTTTCAAGTTTTTGATGCCGACAGCAAGGCTTTTCCTCAAATCCTGCATCACAAAAAAAGTACGGCCTGCCATTTCACAGGCTGTACTTTTTAATAAGTTCATGGAACAAAAAACCAAAAGGGAATCCGCTAAAGCTCCTTCAATTCGGTCAGACAGTTGGTGCAGACATTTTTTCCATGAATGGATTCAACATCCTTGGCATTTCCGCAGAAAATACACTGGGGGGCATATTTTCGCAGAATGATATAGTCACCGTCCACGTAAATCTCTATGGGATCACCAATACCGATCTCCAATGTATTTCGCAGTTCGATGGGAAGAACGATTCTTCCAAGTTTATCTACTTTTCTAACAATACCAGTCGCTTTCATTTGATATCACTCCTTTATTTTTTTTCTTTCGTGCCAAAGATGCTTTTCAGGGCTCCTAAAGAATTAACAATGGAAGTCAGAGCCTTTACCGTGTTCTGGTTACCTTTGATGGCATCGCTGACTGCACCCATGGAATGGGCAACATCCCCCACAATAGAATTGATTTCTTTGGTACGTTCAGCTGCAATGGCTGAAATCTCCTGAGAATCTGCCAGGATCTTATTGGTCATTTTTACGGTCTGAACAAGGTTTTTCAACAAGATGATTCCGTATATGATCAGTACAATAAGCCCGATACCAATGAAAAGCATTCCTATATCCTGTAATGATAGTGTAACCTCCATGCTCTGGCTCCTTTCCTGAATGTACAAGTTGATAATACTCATTATTAACCATAATATGTAAAAATACAAGCATTTATTTAAAATTTACATATTTTTCTCTTCATTTATTTTCGTTCGTAGATTTCTTCAATCTCTTCCGAATAGCCGGTTCCATCATATACCCACAAAGGATCCATTACTTTCAATTCTGGATTACCATTTTTTGAGCTATGGATCAGCAGGATATTGGGGGCTTCTCCTGATCTTGGAGATACAAAGCGGATGGCTTTCGGCTCCAGTCGGTACTGACGGCAGCAGCAAATTATATCTACCAGCCTGGATGGGCGATGAACCATAAAAAAGTCACCTCTGGGCTTTAATAGGTAGGATGCTGCCCGGATAAAGTCTTCCAGTGTACCGCTGGTTTCATGACGTGCTATGTGCTTAGCCTGTCTTTCGTTGGGAATTGCCCGGTTTCCAGCCATATAAGGGGGATTCGTACAGACCCCGTCAAAGGATTCTTTCAGTTCCATACCGAAGGCATACCCGATATCGGATACATCTCCCTGTTTCAGAAAAATCCGTTCTTCCAGCTGGTTCATAACAATATTATCCTTAGCAAGCCGGATGCTTTCTTCCTGCATTTCCAGCCCCCAGATTTCCTTGAAATCCGTTTTGTGGGACAGAATCAGAGGAACAATGCCGGTCCCGCAGCCCAGGTCGATAATCCGCTTGCTCTTCTGTGCCGGGGCTCTTTTCCGGCCTCCACCCTTTGCGGCAAAGTCCGCTAAGAGGACTGCATCAATACCATAACAAAAGTCACCAGGCCTCTGTTTGAGTTTCAAATCGCTGAAGCCTATGGAATCACACCGAATATCTGTTTCGTTTTCTTTAACCATCATTATTCCCGAAGCAGTTTCTCCAGTTCATCTCTGGATACGCTGTCATCTACAACGATTTCAGCCAGCAGGTCCTTGTCCCGATCCTTTTTATTCTTTTTGCCCGCCCCAAGCCTCTCGATATCCTGTTTCTTAAAGAAATAGAATTCTGTGCTCAGTTTTTCCGGCTTGGTATCGGTTCTTTCTTCCAGTATTAAACGGGTTTTAATGCTGTTTTCCAGAATCTTTGAATCCAGCACGACAGCTATTCCATTTGGTGTCTTAATTCGTTCCCCTACATCGGGCATACCTTTTTTCATTTCCAGATAAATATCATTTTCGTATTTCAGGCAGCACATTAACCGTCCGCATACTCCGGAAATCTTGGTCGGGTTCAGAGACAGATTCTGTACCTTAGCCATTTTGATAGAAACCGGCTCGAAATCCGGGAGCCAGGTATGGCAGCAAAGTCCCTTGCCACAACTACCGATACCGCCCATCATTTTTGCTTCATCCCGAACACCAATCTGCCTCAGTTCAATCCGCATCTTGAATACGCTAGCCAGATCCTTGACCAGTTCGCGAAAATCCACCCGGCCGTCTGAGGTGAAATAAAAGATGATCTTGCTGTTATCAAAGGTATACTCTACATCGATCAGCTTCATCTCCAGCTTATGCTTTCGGACTTTTTCCATGCAAAGGTCCATGGCTCTGTTCTTTTTCTTTAAGTTTTCCTGATACTGCTGCTCATCCTTTTCATCAGCGATTCGGATCACCTTTTTTAAAGGCTGCACAATCTGATTGTCCGGCACTTCCATAACATCGGAAGCAACAAATCCAAATTCGAGACCTCTTGCGGTCTCAACAATGACATTACTGCCCTGCTTTATATCCAGGTTGTCCGGATCAAAGTAGTACACTTTACCGGCTTTTTTAAATCGCACTCCTGCAACTTTTACCATTTATTATCCTCCAATTTTCAATACCATATTCTTTAATGAGTACATCGGATTTACACCCGACTGAATGTCTCTTCTAGCTTCTTCAATAATCCGGACGATCCGGCTGATGTCTCCATTTTTGTATAACTTGCTGTCTTCTTCATGCTGGAGAAGCAGATTCCGATAGGTCGTCTGAATCCCGTCCAGAAACCGCAAGGCGTTTTCTCTGCTGGTTCCATGATTGGCCAATTCCTTCTTTAATTTATAGAAGGGCTCTCCAACCAGGAGCATTCGAACCATCTTGCGTATATCCTCCCCATTCTCACCAGTTCCCGGTTCTTCAAAGGCATTGACCCGAAAAACCAAACTCCTGGAGAGTATTGTTGATTCCAGGTTTTCCGTGTTGTTGGAAAGGAGTATGATAACAGCACCGGCAGGAGGCTCTTCCAAGGTCTTTAATAGACGGTTCTGGGCCTTTTTTGTCATGGAGTCTGCGTCACTGATAATCGCTATATTCCGGTCTCCACTATATGGTTTCCTGGACACATGCTCCTGCAGTCTATAAATTTCTTGATCCTTTGTGTTTCCTTTGTCCGTAGTTTGAGTGATAAAAATATCTTCATGATTTCCATGTTCGATTTTTTGGCAGGGCAGGCATTGATGACAGCCGTAGCCTGGCCTGTTATCACATAGGATAGCCTGCACAAATGCCAGCCCGTACGCCATTTTATCCGTCTGGTAGTCCCCCTCGAATATATAGGCATGGGTGATTCCTTTTCCCAAAATACTCCGTGTGAGCTTTTGAGACAATAAATCATTATTGGTGAATTCTTCAAATATCACGGGCGTTGCTCCATTCCTCCAGCAAAGGGTCGAAATGTCTGTTGATTTCTTCTTCAATTTCCAGAATGCTCTTTGCTGCATCAATAGCCACTACCCGCTCCGGAAATGCGGCAGCTAGCTGCATATAGCCCTGATAAACCTTTTGATGAAATTCATCCTCTTCTTTTTCTAATCGGTCATAATCCCGGTGAATCCTCTTTTTCCCAAGAGCAGGGTCCAGTAGCAGTAAAAATGTCAAGTCGGGGACAAGACCTCTAACCGCATATTCATTGATGACTCTGACCTGATCTCCCAAGCCTCGTCCAAATCCCTGGTACGCGATGGATGAGTCCATAAAACGATCGCAGATTACCGCCTCTCCCCCATCAAGGGCGGGCTGAATAACCTGGGACACATGCTGGGATCTGGCAGCAGCGTAAAGCAGTGCCTCCGTCAAATGGTCCATTTCTGTATGATCCACATCCAGAATGATTTCGCGGATTTTTTCGCCAATCAAAGTGCCTCCCGGCTCTCTTGTCAGAACAGTCGATATATGTAAGCTTTCCAGTCTTCTTTTCAGACGGGAAATCTGAGTGCTTTTCCCGGATCCATCCGGCCCTTCAAAGGTAATAAACAACCCTTTTTTCATGATTCACCTACTATGCCTTTTTCAATACCTGATCGATCAAACGAGAAAGAAGACTCCAGGAAGCCATCAGTACCGGAATCGTCAGCAACGATATGAATAGGATCTTCAGAATTATCATATCCTTTCCTCCTTGATGGACAAATGCTAAACCTTATTATACCATATTCTTCCACGCATTCATAGGACTTCCTTTTCGGCATGAAAAAAAGAAGCTACTTTCGTAACTTCTTTTTTTGCAAAACCGGCGACGTCCTACTTTCCCAGGCAGCTGCCCGCCAAGTATCATCGGCGCTAAGGAGCTTAACTACTGTGTTCGAGATGGGAACAGGTGGGTCCTCCTCGCTATAGTCACCGGATAAGGTTTTCATGCACCCTCAAAGCTGAATAATGAGTATGAACTTCAATCAGTTCTTTGAAACCA
>JBLJBD010000090.1:0-6736 GCA_047637815.1 Anaerovoracaceae bacterium | reverse complement strand
GTAATTCTGGATTGACATAAATCGTCTTGTTATCCGTAAAAATCACCATACCGGGTTTTGCCCCCTTTGGTTTCTTGACGAATTTGACCCGGGTGTAATCCACCGGCACATTTTCCGAATTTTTCCCCTTGCTGTGATAGGCGGCGATGGAGGCTGTCAGCCGGATTGATTCATCTGACGGCTCCCGGCCTTCCGTAAAGAGGATCACATGGGAACCGGCCAGGTCTTTGGCATGAAACCAGATGTCCTTTGGCCCTGCCAACTTGAAGGTCAATTGATCGTTGTCCGTGTTGTTCCGCCCTGCCAGAATCCGGAGGCCTTCGACCGACTTATATTCATAGGGTTTGGTCTTGATTTTGGCCGGTTTTCCTTCCGCCTTTCTTTTCTTCATATAACCATTATCCGCAAGTTCGGTTCGAAGCAGCTCCACCTCCTCGGGGGTGGAGGCTTTTTCCAAAAATTCTGCTACGGATTCTACATAAAGGATATCCGTCTCCAGTTCTTCCAGCTGGACTTTTTTTTCCCGGACAGCCGTTTTTGCCTTGCCGTATTTTTTAAAATACTGTTGGGCATTTTTTGATGGAGAAAGCCGCTTATCCAGGGGGATCTGCAATTCTTCTCCGTCGTAATAGTTGATGACTTTAACCGAACTTTCTCCCGGACGGACCAGGTGAAGGCTGGCAGTGAGCAGTTCCCCGAAAAGCCGGTACTTTTCTGAGTTTTCTGCTTCCATCAGGTCCTCGGAAAGACGCTGCTTCTTCAGGTACAGCTTTTGAAGGATGTTCTTCACGTTCTTTTCCAGGTCGGTGGCTTTCTGCTTTGCCCGATTGGAGGAATCCCGGTGGGCATAAAAATATTCCAGGGCCTCGCTGAGGCTGTCAAAGGTCAATGCAGAGATTTCCGGAGAATCGGGCATCAAGGGGATGATGTGAAAGTCCAGAGGCTTCTCCCCATTCAGTACATGCACGGTAGGGATGCCGGATCTTTCTTCCATGGCCAGAATCAGTTTGTGGAATCTTTCAAATAGAACCATTGCTGGGATTCGGTTAAAATCCGGATCTGTCATAGCCGATGCAGTAAGGGATTCGGCCAGGGACAGGCTGATTCCCTGAATGGCGGACATCAGCAGCCGAGGCAGGTTCTCCTCATTGAGCTGGAGATCACCAGTCATCCCGGCACCGTCCGGTGTCAGGATTTTCTCCAGGTCTCCCTTGGCCAGGCTGCGAAAGGGAACTTTGTCCTGTTCCGGGGGTATCTGGTATAACTTCCCCGGCAGGATCTGCCGGTACCGGTTCACATCGATGGAAATCCGCTTGATGGAGTCGATGATTTTTTCCGATTCGTCGTCCACCAGGATGATGTTGCTGTGTTTGCCCATGATTTCAATGATCAGCCGTTTATTGACGGAAAAGCCCAGCTCGTTTCTGGTTTCCACCCGGATTTCGATGATCCGTTCCGAATCCTTCTGCCGGACATCCAGGATCCGTCCGCTCTGAAGATGTTTCCGGAGCAGCATGCAAAAGGCCAGGGGAGAGGAAGGATTCTCCGGAATTTCCCGGATAAAATGGATGCGGGGATGGCTGCTGTTGCAGGATGCATACAGCCGGTGGCCGGTTCCCTGGGCATGGATATGGAAAACCAGCTCGTCATTTTCCGGCTGATAGATCTTCTCAATTTTTCCGCCCAGGATGCGGCTTTTTATTTCTTCGGCGATGGCGCCGGTAATGACTCCGTCAAAGCTCATGTTTTGTTTCCTGTCTTTCTTTGTTTCCCTTTTCAATAGCGGACAATTGGGTTATAATCAATATATTATCATAAAACCCGTTGATTGAGGAGAAACAAGATGATAAAAAGTATGACCGGCTTCGGAAGAGGCGAATTCAGCGACGGCAAACGGACCATCATAGCAGAGATCCGTGCCGTTAACCACCGTTACAGCGATATTACAGTCAAGATGCCCCGGCGCTATTCCTTCGCCGAGGATCGGATTAAAAATGCGGTCAAGGAAGTGGTGAGAAGGGGTAAGCTGGAAGTATCCATCATCGTGGAGAATATCACGGAGGACGATACCAACATCCGGCTCAACACCATGGTGGCCCGCCAGTATTTCGATAACCTGAATCTTTTAAAGGAAGAATTCGGCCTTACCGGCGAAGTGACTCTGCCTTTCCTGGCCGGCCTTCCCGACGTCATGAAGGCAGTTCCCGATGTGGAGGATGAAGAGGAAATCACCAAGTGCCTGGAAACATCGGTTCAGTCGGCAGCCCGGCATCTGGATGAAATGAGGATAGCCGAGGGAGACAAGCTGGCGGAGGATCTTCTGGCCAGAGGAAAGCATATCCGGGAACTGGTAGACCGGATTGAAGAGCGGGCACCCCGGGTGGTGGAGGTCTATACGGAGAAGCTGAAGGCAAGGATCAAGGAACTGATCGGCAACAGTGCTACCGTTCCCGAAGACCGGATTTTACTGGAGGCAGCCATCTTTGCGGATAAATCCAATATCACCGAGGAACTGGTGCGATTGGACAGCCATATCCAGCAACTCCATTCCATCATTTCCAAGAGCAGCCAGCCCGATGGCAAGAAGCTGGATTTCCTGGTCCAGGAAATGAACCGGGAAGCCAACACCATCGGTTCAAAGGCCAACGACATGGAAATAACCAACGTAATGCTGGAGATCAAAAGTGAAATCGAAAAGATTCGGGAACAGGTTCAGAATATCGAATAAAACCTGCCCTGCAATTCCTCCCGATTCCTTATTGAACAGGCTGACGGATTGTGCTATAATGTACATTCAACTGAAGAATAACGAAGGGGAATATACATGAAAAAAGGTCAGCTGTTTATCGTTTCCGGGCCCTCCGGCGCCGGGAAGGGGACCATATGCCAAAAGCTGGTCAGCGAAATGGACGTTGAACTGTCGATTTCCATGACCACCAGAAGTCCGAGACCAGGGGAGATAGATGGGGTCAACTATTATTTTGTGACCCGGGAAGAATTTGAACAAGCCATCCAGGAAGGGGACCTATTGGAATACGCCGAGGTTTATGGCAACTTCTACGGGACGCCGAAGAAAAAAGTTCTGGATAAAATGGCGGAAGGCAAGGATGTGGTTCTTGAAATTGATATTCAGGGAGCCCTGAAGGTCCGGAAGGAATACCCCCAGGGGATTTACATCTTCATCCTGCCCCCTTCCATGACCGAGCTGCGGAAGCGGATCACCCGCAGGGGATCGGACAGCCCGGATTCCATTGAGCTGAGACTGGGAAAGACCCTGTCGGAAGTATCCTACATCGACAAATACAATTACTGCGTCATCAATGAAGATCTGGAGGAAGCAGTGGCAAGGGTGAAAGCCATCATCCTGGCGGAGCATTCCAGGGTATCGGAGCAAATATACGAACTGATTAAGAATTATAAGGAGGAAGTCTGATATGCTGTATCCATCCATCAATGAGCTTAGAAAAAAAGCGGACAGTCGTTATACCCTGGTAGTCCTGGCAGCGAAAAGAGCCCGGGACATTATTGAAGGGAAGCCCAAACTGACGACGGACCCGGTGGAAAAGCCCGTGTCTATTGCTGCCCACGAAATAGCAGAGGACCTGATCACTTATACCCGTCGGTAGTAAAAGCGATAAAACAGCGGAATGATTCCGCTGTCTTTTTTTGAAAGGAAGGAACTGTTTATGGGAACCATGTACGACCGAACCTCCTGGCTGATTGGGGAAGAGGCCATGGAAAAACTGAAGGTTTCACGGGTCATCGTTTTCGGTCTGGGAGGGGTGGGCGGAATCTGCACGGAAGCTCTGGCCAGAGCCGGAGTCGGTTCCATCGACCTGGTGGATTTTGACCGGGTGGATATTACCAACCTGAACCGGCAGGTGATCGCTTTTCACAGTACTTTGGGAAAGCCAAAGACTGAGGTGATGGCGGCATGCATCCGGGATATCAATCCGGAAGCCCGGATAGGGGAGTTTGCCCTTCGGGTGACCTGGGAAAACGTGGGGGAGCTGATCCATCCGGACCTGGATTATGTCATAGATGCCATTGACGATGTCCAGGGGAAGCTGGCCATCATCACCCGAGCCAGGGAATTGGGACTATCGGTGATTTCCTCCATGGGAACCGGAAACAAGCTGCAAGGAGAAAAATTTACCATTGCACCCATTGAAAAAACCCATACCTGCCCTTTGGCCAAGCGGATCCGCAAAGAACTGAAGGAACGGGATATCCACGGAGTTAAGGTGGTTTATTCCCCGGAGGAGCCCTTTCGTGCCAAAGAAGCTACGGAGGAAACCCGCTCTCCTGCCAGCATCTCTTTCATTCCCCCCATTGCCGGACTGCTGATGGCCGGTGAAATTGTAAGAGACCTTACTGAACTGGAAAGAATTGACATGCGATAAGTTGGATTTGATAAACAATCCGTTTATCCGGGTTGCCCTGGCCTTCTTCCTCTCGGTACACTACCCTTTAAGGAGGTTGAAGATACATGGAGTTCATACCTGTAATAAAATCGAAGGAAATCCATCGGATCCTGACCAAAGAACTTCTTTATGTGGAGCAGTATCAGCGGAAGATCCGCCTCGTCACCCGGGAAGTCACCCTGGAGACCTACGGCAGGATTCAGGAATTCATTCCCTATCTGGGAGATAATTTCGTGCAGTGTCATCAGAGCCTTTATGTCAACATGGATCAGATTCGATCCATGAAGGACCAGTCCATCCAGTTTTTCGGCGGCATGGAGGTTCCTCTGAGCCGGGACAAATTCACCTCTGCTAAGCAGCGGTTCAGCCGTTACCTGACGGAGGGAAAAAAGTTGGCCATTGGCTTAATTTTTTCTTGCAATTTTACCGGCTTTATAGTATAGTTTTTGTTGGTCTATGAGAATGGACCAGAACGTATTAGTCACACCGGAATACTTGAGGATTGGTGCCCGAATCGGGTTGTTCTCACGGGAGGTCCGGTGGAAGCGTAAAACCAGGAGGTAGAAAAATGGCAGTTATATCAATGAAACAATTATTGGAAGCCGGTGTGCATTTCGGCCACCAGACCAGAAGATGGAACCCTAAGATGGCTCCTTACATCTTCACCGAAAGAAACGGCATCTACATCATCGACCTGCAGAAAACCGTCCGAAAAATCGATGAGGCTTATGACTTCATGAGAAAAGTCGGCGAAAGCGGAAAGCCGGTTCTGTTCGTAGGAACCAAAAAACAGGCACAGACCGCTATTGAGGATGAAGCAAAGCGATGCGGCATGTTCTTCGTCAACCAGAGATGGCTGGGCGGCATGCTGACCAACCACAAAACCATTTCCGGAAGAATCAAGAGACTGAACGACATTAAGACCATGGAAGCGGATGGCACCTTTGCTAAGCTTTCCAAGAAGGAAGTCCTGAAGCTGAAGCTGGAACTGGAAAGACTGGAAAAATTCCTGGGCGGCATCAAAGACATGAAGGGCATGCCCGGAGCACTGTTCGTCGTGGATCCTAAAAAGGAAAGAATCGCAGTAAAGGAAGCCAGAATCCTGGGCATTCCTATCGTAGGAATCGTGGACACCAACTGTGACCCGGATGATGTGGATTTTGTCATCCCCGCCAACGACGATGCCATCCGTGCGGTAAAACTGATTGCCGGAAGAATGGCTGATGCCATCATCGAAGCAAACCAGGGCGAAAGCTATGATGAAGGTCCCGCAGCGGATGCCGTAGAAGCGGAAGTAGAAGCAGCAGAAGCAAACGTGGAAGAAGATACGGAAGCATAAATTTCAAGTGGCCCTGGCGGAAACGCCGGGCCCGAATTATTATAGGAGGAATAGATTATGGCAATTAGCGCATCAATGGTAAAAGAGCTGCGGGAAAGAACCGGAGCAGGAATGATGGACTGTAAAAAGGTCCTGGAAGAAACCGATGGCGATATGGATAAGGCAATTGAAGTCCTTCGGGAAAAGGGACTTGCCAAAGCAGCCAAGAAAGCCGGCCGTGTAGCCGCTGAAGGACTGGTTCGAATCGCCTTCGCTGATGGCGGAAAAGCAGCTGCCATGGTAGAAGTCAACTCAGAAACCGACTTCGTAGCAAAAAATGAAGACTTCGTTGGATTCGTAGAAAACCTGGCCGTCCTGGCCCTGAATGCTGACAGCGACGATGTTGCTGCATTCATGAACCTGGATTATCAGGGCGAAGGCAGCGTTCAGGAAGCCCTGAACGGAAAAATCGCCACCATCGGCGAAAACCTGTCCGTTCGAAGAATCTATAAAGCCGCAGATCCTTCCATGGTATATGTAGGATATACCCACGGAAACGGAAAGATCGGTGTCGTCATCGGTCTGGAAACCGAAGCTTCCCTGGACCAGGTTCAGGTATGCGGTAAAGACGTGGCCATGCAGGTGGCATCCATGAATCCCAAGTTCGTGGACGAAACCGGTGTGGATCCGGCCTGGCTGGAAGAAGAAACCAAGATCGCCACTCAGCTTCTGCTCAACGAAGGCAAGAAGCCGGAGATGCTGGACCGGATCATCCCCGGAAAGATCAAGGCCATCCTGAAGGAAGTATGCCTGGTAGACCAGAAGTTCGTCAAGAACGGCGATGTCACCGTGAAGGAGTATGTGGACGGAATTGCCAAGGAAGTTGGCAAGCCGATCAGAATCGCTTCCATGATCCGATATGAAGTGGGCGAAGGCATTGAAAAGAAGGAAGAAAATTTTGCTGAAGAAGTAGCAAAACAGATGAACGCATAAT
>JBLJBD010000089.1:0-2103 GCA_047637815.1 Anaerovoracaceae bacterium | reverse complement strand
CCTGCTAAAAATGCCTGGTCCGAAAAAGAAACCCTCTATAACCGGGGGCTGTACGCTTACATCAAGGAGTACAACTGGAATATTCCGGCTGCAACGGCTCAGCGCTACATCTTTTTGTTCAAACGGGCAGGAGATGTATATAGCATTGATGAGAAACTGCTGATGGCGGTAGCTCATAAGGAAAGCACCTTCAACGCCGGTGCCGTATCCCGGTTCGGCGCCCTGGGTATGATGCAGATCATGCCTGCTACAGGAGCCCGCTATGGATTATCCAATCAGCAGCTCCTGGATCCTAAAGTCAGTATCAGCGTGGGAGCGATGATATTGTCTGAACGTATTGCTGCCTATGGCGGTGACGTGGTCAAGGGCCTTTCGGCTTACAACCAGGGATCCGTTACCGTAAGCAGAGGTACTTACTCCACCAGTTACGCATCAAGAGTGCTGTCTGCACATGCCGGAGTAAATAACTTCTTAGCAACAAATGGTTTCGTTGCTAGGTAGAAAAAATCACGACATAAAGCATACATATAGAAATGGAAAATACCGGAGCCTTGGGCTGCCGGTATTTTACTTTATTTTAGCCTGAAGGATATGATATAATATACATCTGTCCGGCTTGTCGGACGATGGAAAAGAAAGGAGAAATCAGTAATGGATGTGCTGAATATCGCCCCGGTCCGGTTGGAAGGAAAAAAACTCCTGGTTCTGGATCAGACCCAGCTTCCCGGCCGGGAGGTTTATATAGAAATCAACAACAAGGAGGACCTCTTTGATGCCATCTTCCACCTTAAAGTGAGGGGTGCCCCCGCCATCGGCGTGGCGGCAGCCTATGGCATGTGGCTGGCCGCCAGCCAGATCGCTGCTGAAAACGGATCGGAATTTCTGGCGGAATTTTTAGAGGTCAAGGAATGCATCGGATCTTCCCGGCCAACCGCCGTAAATTTATTCTGGGCGCTGGACCGGATGGAGGGTTGTCTCAAAAGTGAGATTAAAAAAAATCATGGAGAATTTTCCCGGGAAAAAGCAGTTGACCGACTTCTTTTGGAAGCAGAAAGAATCCGGATCGAAGATGAGGATGCCTGCCGGACCATGGGTGAGCTGGGCCTGACCTTGCTGGAACCGGGAATGGGAATCCTGACTCACTGCAATGCGGGAACCATCGCTACCGCTAAATATGGAACAGCCCTGGCTCCCATCTATCTGGGCCAGGAACGGGGATACGGTTTTCGGGTATTTGCCGACGAAACCCGGCCACTGCTTCAGGGCGCCCGGCTGACTGCCTGGGAGCTTCAGAAGGCGGGCGTGGACGTGACCCTGATCTGTGATAACATGGCCTCTTTGGTGATGAAAAACGGCTGGGTCCAAGCGGTGGTGGTAGGGTGTGACCGGATGGCAGCCAACGGAGACGGGGCCAACAAGATCGGCACCAGCGGTGTAGCCATTCTGGCCAAAGAGTATGGCATACCCTTTTATATGTTCGTTCCCACCTCCACCATCGACCTGTCTACCAAGACGGGGGAGGATATCGTCATCGAAGAACGGGATGGGAAGGAGATCGGGGAACTTTGGTATGAGAAGCCGATGGCTCCTGCCGGTGTCAAGACCTACAATCCGGCTTTTGATGTAACGCCGGCTAAATACATTACGGCAGTGATCACCGAAAAGGGAATTGTGAGACCTCCCTATTCTGAAAATTTGGCGGCATTGATCAATAGGGTGAAGGTCGGAGATAGCGATGACAAGTAATAGAAGCATCTATGGGTGGATGACTCTGGCAGCTTTCTGCTGGGCTGGGGCCTTTATTGCCGGAAAACTCTCCGTTCCCTATATACCGCCCCTTTCCTTGACATTCCTGCGGTTCCTGGTGGCAACGATCGTGCTGTTTGGGGTGAAGAACCGAGTTGAACAAAAGATGGGGACCGGGATGAGCGAATATCGGGTCTCTAAAAAGGACTGGCCGGTGCTTCTGTTTACGGGAGTGGTGGGAATGGTGTTTTATCACGGATTCTTTTTTTGGGCTCTGCAGTACACCTCCGCCATCAACTCTTCCATCATCGCCGCCATGAATCCCATCATCACGGTAGTGCTGGGATTTTTCTTCGT
>JBLJBD010000088.1:0-5133 GCA_047637815.1 Anaerovoracaceae bacterium | reverse complement strand
AACCCTGTAAACTGCGGAATTAAAATAGCGGCTAAAATACCAATAATTGCGATGACGACGATCAGTTCGATCAGCGTGAACCCTTTTCGGTTGTTCAGCTTCTTTATCAATTTCTCCATCATGTCTTTTTTCCTCCTTGTGAGATCTCGGTTTTCCTCCGATAATCATGATATAATTGTTGATAGAATTATAACTCTATACCATAGGGAAATCAAGAGGGGTTTTGACATTTTTTTTGTCAGAACCCCTTTTATTTCCAATGGTATTACAGTATAATGGAACTAATTTACAGGAACGGATTTGGGGTAAGACGATTAGTAAGGAGAGCTTCGATGGTTACAGAAATAATTTATCCTGTTTTAGTACTTATATTGGTGACACTTTTGGTGGTTGCTGTTCGGGTTATCAGATATAACAACGGAGTGAAAAAAACATTATCCCAGATCAACCGATTGGTTCGATATCTGGATGAACTGCCGGTTTGTGATAAGGGCAATCTGGATTTGATTGATAAGAAATTGCCGGAGCTCCGGGAAGAAAATATGAAAGAAGCCTGGAAACGATTCCGACAAGATGCTGTTCTGTTGATGGGAGGAGAGATCGTACCGGAGCCGGAGGCCTACTTTAATTATGAAGAGCTTGTCAGCGTACCAAGGGGGGAGAAGAGCATTTCAGCCCTTTGGTTCGCTTTATTTGTGCTTTCCGGCCTGGCCTTCTGCTTGCCGGCAGCCATAGGAGCCTTTTTAGAACCGGAACGGGGTCTGTTGTTTTATGGGATCAGCGTGGGTATCGGAGCCAGTGGGGCAGTCTATCTGATCTTGTTGATTTTCTACACCTTATATGCCCGAACCAGGACCAGGGCCATGATTGAGGTTCGCAAACTGATTAACAGTTTATCCTTAGCCCTGCCGGTTGCCAGCGCTGCTGCACAGACCGGGCTGCTTTTAGAAGGCACCCGTCAGAATACACGAAATTTTGAAAAGGCAGCCAGGGAGATCCAGGAAACCATCCAGCGATTTGCTGTTGAGGGAATAACACCGATGGTGACAGAGGCCTTTGAGTCTTCACTGCGGGATCATTTGACTCCCAGCATCAACCGGATGGAAGAAAACTGGTACCGGCTATCGGAAATCGTCATCCGAAACCAGGAAGAAAACATGCATCATCTGGCGGACTCCTTCTCTGCACGGCTGACCGATACGGTCCAAGGGAACATTCGGGTCATGAATGAAAATATGGAAAGCATCAACAATGCTATGAGTGAAATCCGGGAGGGGATGACCCTTTCCGTCAATACCCTCTACAACAGTCTGGAAGCCGATCGCCAGGTGATGGCAGACACGTCCCTTCAAATACAGGAAGCGGCCCGGACCCAGAGGGAAGCAGCCGAGCACATGAAAACCCTCAGCCTCTATCTGGAAAACACAGAAAAGCTGGTTGGTACATTGACCGGATGGGATGGTCTCATAGAAAGAAGCGCGGATCAGATCAGTGAAGCCCTTCGGACAGCAGTGGTCTCCAATGAGGAAACGGCTAAGCGACTGGCTGCTACCATGGAGTCTCTGGCCAATGCCGGCAGTGAGCAGTATGAAAAGGCTGCCGAAGCCGCCGCCAATCTCTTAAATGACATCGTCACGGAAATGAACAAGGCCATGGACGGTGTGGGTCATGAAATTGCCGAGAGTATAGGACGGGCTTCTGCCGACAGTGTGGAGATCATCGATCGACTGGCCGAAAAGACCACGATCCTGAAGGAAGAGTACGACAAATATTTTGAGCGGGTAGAAAAACTGAATCAGTCCAGCCTGGACGAGATGGACTTCCATATGCAAAACGTGATCAGCCATTTTTCCGAAGAAGCCACTGGCATCATGGGAAAATTGGAAGGCAACATTTCCAGAGCCATGGAACTGTTCGAAGGAAATACCACCAACATGCTGGCCAGCCTGGATGAACAATCCAGAAGCATTGGCCTCTATGCTCATGAGCTCAATCTGGATATTGGAGACCTTTCTACAAATCTGAAGGAGTCGGTCAAGATTTTTACCGAACAGCTTCATCAGGGAGTGGAGCGGACCTTCCAGGACTTTGACGGAGGACTCACGGAAGTCAGTCGCCGGCTGGCCAACACGGTAGAGTCGATTGCTGAATCGGTGGAAAACCTGCCAAAGGCATTGAAGCATGAATGAGATGATTCGTTTTACAACTGAAAAGCTTAGTGGATTGCTGCACGAACTGTCCCACATATTTCTGACTCCTGAGGATTTTCCCCACGTGGACCGCCGGGAAGAAATTGGGCTGATCTGCCGCAAGATAACCCTATCACCCAATAATCATCAACCCTCTTTTATTGCCTCGCTATCGGGGAGGGAGATGGAAAATCTGGTGCTGGCCCTTTTTCAAAGTGGCGAAGATCAACGGTCTCCGGAGGAATCAGAAGCCCTGATTCGGGTGCTGTCCTTCCGGATGAGCGATCGTCTGATCCGGATTATCTGGCAGCTTTATCAGACCAATTACAAGAACAACAACCCCAATGTACCCAGGATGCTGGAGCTGGTGGCAGAAGCAACCCGCCAAAAGGATGAACCCATTCCGGAGGCAGCCCTCTTAACCGTCCTATCCCAGCAGGGAGGCAAAGACCAGGTGGTGGAGATGCTCAATCACTACTCCCAGCCCATCAACAGCTTCCTGAAGGAATATCATTTCAATAAAAAAAGCCCTCTGGTCTGGAGCATCGTCAAACGGTTCCTGGAGCAGTGTGATAAGGAATTTTTCCCCTTTAACGAAGGCTGGGTCCAAAGGACGATCCAGTACAACGATGTGGTCAGCCTCAATCGACTACTTGTCAATTACCTGGAAAAACTTCCGGTGGACGAATACCTGGAAGAGATCAATTTGAGGATCCTGGACAAAATGGGGTATCCCTATTCCTCGGAGGAGTGGAGGGATGTCCCGGAGTCCCTAAAAAGAAAGTTTTCCAACTGGAATTCCAGCCGGCTTCTGGCTATCCATCTACAGGGCAAGCACAACAGCAAATATCGTCTCCTCAGCAGCTATCTGCCGGAAATCCGGGAGATTTTCCCCATGAGGGAAGGAGAGCTGTTGATCCTGGACTTTGATAAATTCATCATTGCCGACGAAGTGGGAGTACCAAACTATTCCTACCTGATTCTGCCGGACCGGTTCCGCCAGATCCGAGACAGTCTGGAAGAGATCTCCATCAAGACCTTCGCTACCGAAGGGAGAGACTTCCCCGAGGCACGGGAGTTCATTTTGGAAGAAGCAGAAAGCAACATTCTTCAGCTCAACTATCGGGATGTGGGCAAATTATACATCAAAAAAACCCTGGATATTCTTTTGGGTAAAGAGATGGATATGAGGTATTCCAAGTCCATATTAAAAAAAGTCCGGGTATCCCTGAAGGAAAACCGGACATGAGATAGTGGATCAAACAAGGGATTGACAGAAGGTTGGTTTTTTGTGCTAGTTTAGTAAAAGCATCAGGTACCACCAGATAAGGTCCTCCCCGAATAGAGCTGCAACGGCGATACCAAGGGACAGAAAGGGCCCAAAGGGGATCATGGTTTTCCGGCCCGCTTTTTTGGCAGCCAGAAGGATCAGGCTGATGATGGCCCCCACCACGGAGCCCACAATCAGAGCCAGCAGAATCAGCTTCCACCCCAGGAAGAGGCCGGCAGCCCCCATCAGCTTGATGTCTCCGCCACCCATGCCTCCGTTGGACAGGATGGCTACTAAAAAAAGAAGCAGGCTTACTGCCACCAAGCCGATCAGATGCTCCGGCAGAGATCTTCCGGAGAAATAGATGGCCGGCAGGGCCAGGAACAGGATAAAGAGGTTCAGGCCGTCTGGGATGATCTGAAGATCCAGGTCGATCATGGTGATCACCACCAGCACCGCCAGCAGGGCAGCCGTCAGAGCCCCCATTGGAGAGAATCCCAGCCGGAGCCAGGTCAGGACAAAGAGAAGACCTGTGACTGTTTCAATCAGGGGATATCGTTTGGAGATGGGAGCATTGCAATAGCGGCAGGAGCCCCGGAGCAGCAGATAGCTGGCCACCGGGAACAGATCCTTGGGCATCAGCCGGTGATGGCAGGAAGGGCAATAGGAGAAACCCTTAGCCACCGAAATCTTCTGGGGAATCCGGTAAATGCACACATTGAGGAAGCTGCCGATCAACAAACCGAAAACAAAGACCCAAAGGCCAATAAAAAAGGGTTGCATAGTCACCTCGAACCTTTATACTATGGTTTATGGGGATAATAAATGGAATATCCGGGCAGATGCCCGCAATACTTATATTTTAGCAATAAAATGGGTGATTCACAAGAAAAAACTTGAGGAGAAGAAGTGGATGGAAAAAGGCGTAAAAAAGCTGGGAGACATATTAGTAGATGCGGAGCTGATTACCGAGGATCAGCTTAAGGAAGCCCTCCAGCTGCAAAAGCAGAACTATAAGCCTCTGGGAGAATTATTGCTGGATTTGAATTTTGTGACGGAAAACCAGTTGTATAAAGCACTGGAATACCTGTTCCAGGTTCCTTACATCAACCTTTTGGAAACTACCCCGGAAAAGGACGCCTTGAGCCTGATCAACGAAAACGTGGCCCAGAAGCACACCCTGATTCCCGTGGCCGCCACCCCCAAGACCATTACCGTGGTCATGAAGGACCCCTTAAATTATGAGGCAATCGATGATGTAGGGCTTCTCACCGGCCGGGAGGTTAAGATTGCCATATCTCCCCCTAAGGATATCACCAACGCCATCGATCGCTATTACAGCAACGAGGGCGCTAAAAAAGCCGTTGAAGACCTGAGCAAGGAATTTGCCCTGATGGATCTTTCCGGACTGGCCGAAATGGTGGACAGCCAGGTGGCCAATGCTCCCGTCGTCCGGCTGGTAAACTCCATCATCCTTCAGGCGGTGAAGAGTGGTGCCAGCGACATCCACATTGAGCCGGAGGAAAAGGACATGCGGGTCCGATTCCGAATCGACGGAGAGTTGAACGAAGTCATGCGGTCCTCCAATGTGGCCCATCCGGCCATCATCACCCGTATCAAGATCATCGGCAAGATGGATATCGCCGAAAAGCGGATTCCCCAGGATGGCCGGGT
>JBLJBD010000087.1:0-11242 GCA_047637815.1 Anaerovoracaceae bacterium | reverse complement strand
ATGCCTGCAGCGAATGCAGGGATACGGGAACCAATGATATGGGAGAACGCTGCAGCTGCTTTTCCAAGCGGCTCGGTGAGGTTGATGAATGGCAGAAAAAAATAAAAGAATCGTAAAAATACAAGAAAAACTTGGAAGGGGCATGGACGCCCTGAAAAAGGAAATCCGGGATAAAATCCGGGAATACTATCAGGAAAACCCGGAAAAGGCCAAAGAGAGAAGAACCAAAAGAAGAAAAATCTTCCGCCGGTTCCTGATTTTCCGGAAGGGCTTCCACATAAGGGAACAGGCCATGGCCGAATCCATGGCAAAGCTGATTTCCGACATGGACCAAAAGAATGAAGAGCTGGCCGTCCGCACCACCAACATGATGCGGCTCAGCAACCTGAAGATCCGAATCGCCAGAGAGTACGCTGAGCTGAACAAGGCCAAACTACTGGTGCTTCTTACTGTAGTCCTGATGATTGCCACCGCCGTAGCAGCGGGAATCAATTCCATTACCGGCTATGAATATTCCTACAACGGAAGAGTTCTTGGGGTAGTCAAGGAGCAGGAGGACGTGCTGAAGATCCTGGACGTGGTTCAGGAACAGCTGAGCAAGGAGCACAATGCCCAGGTAGCCATTGACCGGAACCTGGATATTCACTTTGAACGGGTCATTGCTCTGAACCGGGAAATCGACGACTCGGAAGAGGTCCTGCGACAACTGTCCTATATGCAGGACATGAAAATCAAAGCGGTTGCCCTCTATATCAACGGAAACCGGGAGGCCATTCTTTCCTCTGAAGAAGATGCCCGTAAGATTCTGGAGGCGGTGCAGACCAGCTTCCTCAGCACCTCCCCCAACACCGAGTATGAGCAGATCGGCTTCGCAGAAACCGTGGAAATAAAAGAGATTGACACCAAGCTGGGACGGATCATGAATTTTGAAGATACCTTCAGTAAAATCATGACGGGAGCCATTGCGAAAAGGACCCATAATGTGGTTTCCGGGGATACCTTCTCCGGCATCGCCAAACGATACAACATCAGCAGCAGCGACCTTCGAATGGCCAATCCTGGGATCAACCCGGAACGGCTCAGCATCGGCCAGGAAATAACCCTGACCCAGACGGTTCCCCTGCTGACGGTACAGACGGTGGAGGTCGCCACCTATATTGAACCCATTCCTTTTGAAACAGTGCAAAATGAAACCTCCAGCATGTACAAGGGAGAACAGAGCGTCCGGGTTCAGGGGGAAAATGGAGAGCGGTCTGTGGTAGCCCGTATTGTAAAAAACAATGGGGTGGAAATATCCAAGACGGAACTTTCTTCTTCCATCATCAAGCAACCGGTCGAGAAGGTGGTCCATGTGGGAACCAAACCTCCTCCGGCTCTTCAGGGCACCGGAAGCTTCCTCTATCCGGTAACGGGAGCCCGGCTCACTACCCGGTATTCCCGATATCATCAGGCCATCGACCTGGCCATTTCTTCCGGAACAAAGATCCGGGCTTCTGACGGAGGCACGGTTATCTCCTCCGGTTACAGCGGCTCCTATGGGTATGTGGTTCGGATCAATCACGGAGGAAACCGGGTGACTCTCTACGCCCACTGCAGCAAGCTGCTGGTCAAGGCGGGAGACAAGGTTTACCAGGGGCAGCATATCGCCAACGTGGGAAGCACCGGCAGAAGCACCGGCCCCCATGTCCATTTTGAAGTCATCATCAACGGGGTCAAGAGGAATCCGCTGGATTACCTGTAAGAAGGAGAAAAGCAATGGAATCGAAAAAGATACTGATCGTCGAAGATGAAAAAGCGATTTCGGACATCATCAAATTCAATCTGACCAAGGAAGGATTTGAGGCGGACACCGCCTACGACGGACAGGACGGTCTGGAAAAAGCCCTTTCCGGGAATCCGGACCTGATCCTTCTGGATGTGATGCTGCCTTTGATGGATGGCTTCGAGGTTTGTAAGCGGGTTCGGGAATCCAGCATGGTTCCCATCCTGATGCTGACTGCCAAAGAAGAGGAAGTGGACAAGGTGCTGGGCCTGGAGCTGGGTGCCGACGACTACATCACCAAGCCCTTTGGCATGCGGGAGTTGATTGCCCGGATCCGGGCTAACATCCGCAGGACGGATGCCCAGATCAATGAAGGGGATAACGGGGAAAACCTGGAAAAAATCGGGAACCTCACCGTGGACATGAATCGCTACGAAGTCCGGAAGGAAGGAAAAACCCTGGATCTGACCCTCCGGGAGTTTGAATTGCTGAAATACCTGGCCGAACGGGAGGACCGGGTCTTTTCCAGAGAGCAGCTCCTGGAAGAGGTCTGGGGCTATGAATATTATGGAGATATCCGGACGGTAGACGTCACCGTTCGACGGCTGAGGGAAAAGCTGGAGGATGACTCCAGCGAACCGAAGTACATCATGACCAAGCGGGGCGTCGGATACTATTTCAGGAGACCTTAGATGATCAGACTGATGAGGAGACCCAGCAGCATCCGGAACCGGATCGTCCTGATTTATTTTTTACTGGTATTCATTGCCACCACCATCATCGGGGTGTTCATCATGAACCAGTTGGAATCCTATTACCTGGAGTCCCTTCGAAAGGACCTGACCCAGGCGGTGGAAAAGGGATCCCTCCTGACTTCCCTGAACGGATACGAAAGCCTGGATGATTACCAGACTGAGATTCAGGACAGCGTGGATGCTTGGGCTAAAAGCCTTCAGCAGGAGATTTTCGTCATCAACGAAAGCTTCCTGATCGTCGCGTCCAGCAATGGCACCAACGGGAAAAGCGCCATCGACATCCTGGACCAGGAATTAATTCTGAAGGGCTTGGGGGGTGAGGGAGAAGAAGCCATTGGCTATACCAGTGCTGCGGGTTCCGGCATCCCTACCATGGGCATCATATTTCCCGTGGGAGAATCGGACAATATCCGGGGAGCTCTGTACCTGAGAGCAGATCTGACCTCGGTTTACGACACCATCGATCAATCCAAGGAGATCTTTCTCAAAGCCATGATCATTGCCCTGGCCGTGACGGTGGCCCTGGGATTCTTTATCGCCAAGAGCATCACCGAGCCCATCAACTCGGTAACCAAGCTGGCCCGCAAGATGGCGGAGGGAGATTTCAGCCAGGAGGTTTCCATCAAGTCCAACGATGAAATCGGGCGATTGGCAGAAATGTTCAATACCCTGCGGCTCAAACTGGATGAGACCCTGACGGAGATCTCCAATGAGAAGAGCAAACTGGAGACCATCCTGAAATACATGGCAGACGGACTGCTGGCCATTGATTTGTCCGGAAGGATCATTCATGCCAATCCAGCAGCCCTGACCATGCTGAAGACCACCAGGGAAGAACTGGAAGAACGGAGTTATGACGAACTGATCCGGGACCTCAATCCCAAGCTGGCCTTTGATGAAATCATGGGGAAATGCCGGCTGGTTCCTATGGAGGAAACCTTTGAATTCGGTGGTTCCATCTACGCAGTGCGGTACGATCATTTCCGTGATGAAAGTGGAGCAGATGTAGGGATCATCATGATCCTTCAGGACATCACCCAGCGTCAGAAGGTGGAAAAGATGCAAATGGATTTTGTAGCCAATGTATCCCACGAGCTGAAGACCCCCCTGACCACCATCAAGAGCTATACGGAAACCCTGCTGGACGGAGCCAGCGAGGATCCGGAGCTGACCCGGAACTTTCTGGGAATCGTGGATGCGGAGGCTGACCGGATGAACCGGCTGGTGAAAGATTTGCTCCAGCTGTCCCGTCTGGACCATCAGCAGGAGACCATGCATCGGAAGAACTGCGACCTGATTCAGTTGGTGGAAAACGCAGCGAAAAAGGTCGAACTCACCGTAGCAGGCAAGAAGCAGCACCTGAACCGGCTTTATGACAGCAGAAGGGCGGTTTGGATCGTTGCGGACAAGGACCGGATCGAGCAGGTTCTGATGAATATCCTGAGCAATGCCATCAAATATACCCAGGAGGGGGGCCGAATCGACATCGACATGCGGCTGGCCGGCCGCAGAGTCATTCTGACGGTGACGGACAACGGTATCGGAATCCCCGAGGCGGAGCAGTCCCGGGTATTTGAGCGGTTTTTCCGGGTGGACAAAGCCCGTTCCAGAGAAATGGGAGGGACCGGTCTTGGCCTGGCAATTTCCAAGCAGATCGTGGAGGAACACGAAGGGGATATCCGGCTGGATAGTACAGAAGGCCGGGGAACGACGGTAACCATTACCCTGCCCCTGGCACCCATCAGAGGGGAAAGCAACATTGATTAGAAAGAAAAGAAGCCGAAACCGAATAAAAGAAGCTGCTCGGGAGCCGATTCAGAGCCGGAGCAAACCGGAACAGAAAAGAGTTGGGAAGCTGCGGATGTTGTATCTGACCATTTTTCTGGCTGGTCTGGCTGTAGTGCTCTATTATGGCTACAGCGTTTTTCAGGTGGAATCAGAGCAGGAGCGGGCAGAAGCGGAAAAGGCAGCCCTGATGGCGGAAAAGGCCAGACTGGAGGAAGAGTTGAGGCATGTTACGGACCCTTCCTACATTGAACAGCAGGCCAGAACCGAACTGCGGATGATCCGGCCGGGAGAGATCCTGTATGTACTGCCGGAAAAGGGAAGCATGGAAGACGGAGAAGGAAGCGGGGAAACCCATGGAGAATAAAATCAAAGAGGTCATCGTGGTGGAAGGCCGGGATGACGAAAATGCTATACGGCGGTCTCTTGCGGCAGACACCATTGCCACCCATGGCTTTGGTATCCGAAAGGAGACCTGGGATTTGATGGAAAAAGCTTACCGGGAACGGGGGCTTATCATCTTCACGGATCCGGATTTTTCCGGAGAGGAAATCCGAAAAAAAATAAACGCCCGGTTTCCGGAAGCGAAAAACGCATTTTTAAGCCGACAGGAAGCAACGGATAAGGGGGACATCGGCATTGAGAATGCCTCGCCGAAAAGCATCCGGGCAGCCCTGGAAAAAGCCTGCTGCACCCTTACGGAAATCCGGGAGGAATTTGCTGCAGAAGACCTGGCAGGAGCCGGACTGATTGGTGATCCTGCCTCTGCGGAAAGGCGGGCAGCCCTGGGCCGAAGACTTGGAATCGGTTACGGAAACGGAAAAACATTTTTAAAGAAGCTCAATCAGTTTGGCATCAGCCGGGAGGATTTTCTCCGGGAATGCCGACGGTTGGAGGAAGAGGGAAATTCATGAAGCTGTATGCTCCATCAACCATAAAAGATATTAAGGCCCGCCATGATTTTCAACTGTCCCGCAGTCTGGGGCAGAATTTTTTGACGGACAAGAACATCATCGATAAAATCGTGGAAGCCCCGGAGATCGGACCTCATGATCTGGTCATTGAAATCGGACCGGGAATTGGGGTTCTTACTGCAGAAGCGGCCCGCCGAGCCGCCAAAGTGGTAGCAGTGGAAATCGACCGGAAGCTGATACCCATCCTGAAGGAGACTCTGGCGGAGTTTGATAACATTGAAATACTCAATCAGGACATTCTGAAGACGGATCTTCATGAAATCCTGGAACAAAACCGGGAATATAATGGTCAGAAGATTGAAGGGGTAAAGATCATCGGCAATCTGCCCTATTACATAACCACCCCCATCATCATGAAGATTCTGGAAGAGAGGGTTCTCGCTGACAGCATTACCATCATGATGCAGAAGGAAGTGGCCGATCGGCTGAAAGCCCCTCCGGGGAGTCGGACCTACGGGGCGATTTCTGCTGCGGTAGCCTATTACTGCCGGGTGGACCATGTGGCCAATGTGCCCAAAGAGGTCTTCATCCCCCAGCCAAAGGTGGACTCGTCAGTCTTGAAACTGAGCCTGCGCAAGGAAAAGCCCTTGGAACTGGCCAATGAAAAACTGTTCTTTCAATGCATTAAGGCCGGCTTTGGCCAGCGGAGAAAGACCCTTTTAAACTCCCTGACCGGTGTCAGCGGTTACACCAAAGAACAGGTGGAGTCTGCCCTTTCAGAAGCCGGTATTGACAGCAAAAGGCGGGCGGAAACCCTGGGGATCGAGGAATTTGGCAAAATTGCCAACGCACTGCAGAGGAAATTATGAACAAACTGAAAGATTTTTACCAACACTATATTCACACACCCATCGGGCTATCCCTGATTCTTTCTTTCATCCTGAATCTGGTCATTGAATCTCTAGGCCGGCAATCCCTTGGGAACGGCCTTCAGTTTCTTTTAGAAAGCCCTCTGGTGTTTCTCTACAATACTCTGGTCATCTTTGCCTTCCTGTCGGTGGGCATGCTGTTTCGGAGGAGAGTTTTCGTTTATCTGATCATCGGTGCCTTCTGGCTGGCCATCGGCATCATCAACGGGGTGATCCTCAGCAACCGGATGACCCCGTTTACCGTAAAGGATCTGAGCGTCCTGGAAGACGGAATGTCCATCGTCACCAATTATCTTTCCGCTGGAGAAATCCTTATGGCGGGAGTTGGGGCCCTAATCCTGCTGGGGGGAATCGTACTGCTGTTTCTGTACGCTCCTAAAAAGAAGGGGAGCATCAATCACAAGAAGAATGCTGCCATATTCCTGGCTATCCTCCTGGGGACTTTGGGTATCACCAATCTGGCTATACGGACGAAGGTGGTCGACACCTATTTTGGAAACTTGAACTATGCTTACCGGGATTATGGTGTGCCCTACTGCTTTCTGAGCACCTGGCTGAATACAGGAATCGCCATGCCCCAGGGATACAGCGAAGAACGGATTCTGGCCATTCTGCCTCAAGAGGAAGAAGCCGCATCTGATACGGATGTGAACATCCTGTTTCTCCAGCTGGAATCCTTTATGGACCCACTGGAATTCAAACAACTTACTTATTCCCAGGACCCGACTCCTTTTTTTCGGCAGCTGAAAAGCCAGTACTCCGCAGGGTACCTGACCGTACCATCGGTGGGCGCCGGCACGGCCAATACCGAGTTTGAAGTCAACAGCGGCATGAGCGTCAAATTTTTCGGGCCGGGAGAATACCCCTATAAATCGGTTCTGACGGAAAAAACCTGTGAGACCATTCCTTATAATCTCAAAGATCTGGGCTATTCCACCCATGCGATTCACAATCATCGGGCTGTCTTCTACGGGCGGAACCAGGTGTTCCGGAACCTGGGATTTGACACCTTCACTTCCCTGGAATACATGCTGTATCCCACAAAAACTCCCAAAAACTGGGCAAAGGACGGACCCTTGACCGGGGAGATCCTTTCTGCTCTCCAGTCGACGGAAGGCCGGGACTATATCTATACCATTTCCGTTCAGGGTCACGGAAAGTACCCGGAAGAGGAAGTCCTGAAAAATCCGGCTGTTCGGGTGACCGGAGATGTGCCGGAGACTCTCCGGTTGCAATATGAGTATTACGTGAACCAGATTGCTGAAATGGATCTGTTCCTTCAGGACCTGACGGAACAGCTGGCCGGCTATGATGAAAAGGTGGTGTTGGTACTCTACGGAGACCATCTGCCAGCCCTGGACATGACCTCCGAGGAGTTGAATTCCGGAGATCTGTTCAAAACGGAGTATGTGATCTGGTCCAATTTTCCTATGAAAAAATCGGACCAGAATCTGACCTCCTTCCAACTAGGGGCAGAGGTGCTGGACCGGTTGGGAATCCACACTGGCAATATCACCCGGTTCCATCAGCTGAAGATGGGCTCCCCGGGGTACCGTCAGGAACTGGAAATGCTGGAATATGACATCCTCTACGGAAAACAGTATCTCTACGGGGGCCAGTCCCCTTTTCTGCCCACAGACTTGAAAATGGGGGTCCGGGACATCGTCATCCAGGATATTGTGGAAATCGGCGGCAAGTATTACCTGAAGGGAGAGAACTTTACCCAGTACAGCAAGGTGACTCTCCGGGGAGAATTGCTGAATACCGTGTATCTGGGACCCACGGTGCTTGGCCTGGAGGATAAGGCAGACCCGGAGGATATTCCGGAGATGAAGGTCAGCCAGGTTGAAAAGAATAACGAGGAAATTCTGAGCACGACGGAATAAAGGAGAACTTCATGGGATCAATACATAAGACCAATGCCATCCGAATCCTGGAAAGCAAACGGATTTCCTATCAGCTCTATGAGTATGAAGCGCCGGAGGGATTCTTGGACGGAGTAACCGTAGCCCGGGCTATCGGCCTCCCGGAAGAAAAGGTATTCAAGACCTTGGTTACCGTAGGCCATAGCAAGGGAATCCATGTCTTCGTGATTCCCGTTGCCGCGGAGCTGGATTTGAAGAAAGGGGCCAAAGCCGTTAAGGAAAAAAGCCTCGAGATGCTTCCTTCGAAAGATATTACTCCGGTTACGGGCTACATCAAAGGAGGCTGTTCCCCTGTTGGAATGAAAAAGGCCTACCCTACCGTGCTGGATGAAAGCTGCCGGACACTGGATAGCATGGTGGTCAGCGCCGGAAAAGTGGGCCTGCAGATGGAACTGGCCCCGGTTGACCTGATTGAACTGACCCGTGGAGAAACGGCTTCCCTGACGAAAGAATAATGGTTTCAGACAACGTAAAAAAGAGAGCCAATGAGCTCTCTTTTCTTATGGGCTGGTTTTTGATTTATACGTAAGCGATGGCCTCGATTTCCACCAGGACATCCTTGGGCAGCCGGGCCACTTCCACCGCAGATCGGGAGGGAAGGGCACCTTCTGTAAAGAAGGTGGCATACACACCGTTGATTTTGGCGAAGTCGTCCATGTTTTTCAGGAAGACCGTGGTCTTCACCACCTGATCCATAGAGGATCCGGCAGCTTCCAGGATGGCTTTTACGTTGTTCAGGGACTGGCGGGTCTGCTCTTCGATGCCACCCTCTACAATGGCGCCGGTTTCCGGAACCAGGGGTACCTGACCGGAAGTAAAGATCAGATTGCCCAGCTGATTGGCCTGGGAATAAGGACCGATGGCGGCGGGAGCCTTGTCGGTAGCGATGGTTTTTCTCATAGGACAGTTCCTCCTGTTGATCTTAAATTACCTAGTGTCATTTGCTTTGGATGATTTTCATCAGCTTCTCCAGATTGATTTCCGGAGATTCATCCATGGATATTATATAATCGCTGGCTCCTTTGTACAAGGCCATTCTGTCCCGGGCCATTTTTTCGATGGCTTCGGTTGAAACGCTCAGGGGCCTTCCGTTCCGGGCCAGAAGGGAAATGGGCCGGTCCAGGAAAATCAGGGTACCGTTTTGGGAAAGATTTCGAACATTTTCCGGATGGAGAACGATGCCCCCGCCGGTGGAGATGATCTGCCCCCGTTCCTTGCCGATCCTTTCCGCCAGTTCTCGTTCCAGTCGGCGGAATTCTTCTTCTCCGTGACGCTCAAAAATCTGAGGAATGGTCAGCCCCCTTTCTTGTTCAATGATGGAATCCATGTCCAAGAAAGGCCTTCTCAGCGCTTCCGAAAGGAGCCGGCCCATGGTGGTCTTGCCGCAGCCGGGCATACCGATCAGGACGATGTTTCGAATCTGTCCTTCCAGCTCCCGGGTGATCCGCTCAATATCCTTTGAAGGCACTTCCTGGCCTGTGAATCGCTGGCAGGCTTTGGCTGCCTGATCGACCAGCATAGAAAGACCGCCGGCAGCAATGAGGTTTCGTTCCTTTGCCTGAGCCAGGAGGCGGGTGGTCAAAGGATTATAAATCAGATCGACCACTGCCTGACAGTGGGGAAACAGGTCCAGATTAACGGGGGATTCTCCGTTGTTGGGATACATGCCAACCGGGGTCGTATTGATGATGATCTCAGAATCGGTATGGTGATTTAAGGATTCATAGGGAATAGTGCCCTCCCTTCCGTCCCGGGTGACGATGGTCAGCTCCCGGACCCCCAGGTCCCGGCAGGCTTGCTGAACCATCCGGGAGGCGCCTCCGCTTCCCAGGACCACCACCTTTTTTTCAGTAAGAGAAATGCCGGCCTTTCGGAGTAAAGCCAGAAAGCCATCGTAATCCGTATTGTCTCCCACCAGCTGGCTCGGATGATCCGCCGCTCCCTGCTCCCGGTAGATGGTATTGACGGCACCGATTTTTTCCGCCAGGGGAGTCAGTCGGCTGCAGTATTTCACCACGGCCTCCTTATAGGGGATAGTCACGTTCAAGCCGCCGATTTCCGGGCTTTTCAGGAAGTCCTCCAACTGGTCTTCCCTCAGTTCGATCAGGCGGTAGGAATACCGGCCGAAGGCTTCATGGATTTCCGGAGAATAGCTGTGGCCCAGTTTTTTTCCCAGCAGTCCATAAATCATAGGCTCCCCTCCCTCGCAATAATTTCCTTCTGATAGTCTTTGCTCACGGTAAAGAGATGTTCCAGAAACTCTCTTGTATAGGGGCCCAATTCCCCTTCCGGAGTCAGGGCATCCAAAATTTCCTGTTCCCGTTTGGGATTGAAGATGGGCAGGTTGTGGGCGATTTTGTAATTGGCCACCTCTTTGACCAGATTCATCCTCATTTTGAACAATTCCACCAGTTCGTGGTCCAGGTTATCGATTTCAGTACGGATTTCTTCCAGTTTCATAAGATCCTCCTTTGGTTCAGGCCGGTTCTTCCTCCAGCATCATCAGGTCCAGCAAGCCGAAAGCCACCAGACCCTCTACGACAGGCACACCTCTTGGAACCACACAGGGATCGTGACGACCAACCGTGCTCAGGGTGGTATTTTCCATGGTTCTCAGGTTCACGCTGTTCTGGGGGATTCCGATGGAGGGGGTGGGTTTGAAGGCTACCCGAAGAATCAGAGGCATGCCGCTGGTGATTCCCCCCAGGATTCCCCCGTGGTTGTTGGTTCTGGTCCGAATGTGGTCTCCATGGACAAAGAACGCGTCGTTGTGTTGGCTGCCTCGCATGGAAGCTGCCTGAAAACCGGCACCGAACTCCACTCCCCGCACGGCGGGTATACCAAATAAAAGAGCTGCCAGCTGGCTTTCCACTCCGTCGAACATGGGCCCGCCGATACCGGCAGGCAGCCCGGTGACCCGGCACTCCACCACCCCGCCTACGGAGTCGTTCTCTTCCTTCGCCTTCAGGATCTCGTCCATCATGTGGGGGCCGGCCTTTTTATGGCCGATGGAAACGATTCGGGCCTCGGTGCGGATCCCTTCCTTTTCCAGTATCTGCAGGGCGATGCCCCCGGCGACGCACATGGGCGCCGTCATCCGGCCGGAGAAGGGACCTCCTCCCGACATGTTGAGCCGGTCCTGGTACTTGAGATGGGCCATCAGGTCTGCGTG
>JBLJBD010000086.1:0-5963 GCA_047637815.1 Anaerovoracaceae bacterium | reverse complement strand
TAATAGACCTCTGCCAGGTATAACCCCTGGGGAGGTGCTGTATGGCCGGCCCGCTGCCGGTCTTTTCCCTGAATGATTTCAGGGATTTTTTTATGGGAGATCTTGCCGGTGCCCACATCCACTAACGTACCGGTGATGATCCGGACCATGTTGTAGAGAAATCCGTCTCCCGTCACCTCAATGGTCAGGATCCGGTCCTGATAACCTTCCGGCTTCAGTTCCTCCTCCAGCACGTCCTCCAGAATCTGCAGATTGCTGATGGTCCGGACGGTAGATTCCATTTCTTTTCCGCCGGAGGCCTGAAAGCACTTGAAATCATGGGTTCCCTCCATCTGCCGGGCTGCCAGTCTCATGGCTGCCAGGTCCAGCTTCCGGGTAATCTGATAGGAATAGTTCCGGTCAAAGACGTCCTTTTCCCAGCAATTCCTGATTTTATAGATATAGGTCTTTCCAAGGGCATTGAACCGGGCATGAAAATCAGCGGGAACATCCTCGATTTCGGAGATCCGCACATCTCCCACGCTGCCCAGGCTGTTCTGGCCCCCAGCCAGCAGATTGTTGGCCGCGATCCGAATCCGGTCCGTCGGAATGTTCCAGTCCCCTTTAAAGCTGGCTCTCTGGCCATAGGCGTGGACCCCGGCGTCGGTTCGACTGGTGCCGTTGATCCGGATTTCTGTGCCGCAAACCTGGCTTAGGACTTTTTCCAGTTCCCCCTGTACGGTCCTCGCCTCGGGCTGCCGCTGCCAGCCGGAAAAGCTGCTGCCATCATATTCGATGGTCATCAGAATATTTTTCATTTCTTTGATCGGCTTTTCCTTTCCTGGGGGAGCTCGATGGTCTTGTTGTCTTTGGATTCCCGGTAAAGGGTAAATTTCCGGCCGATGGCCTGAACGAATTGGGCTCCCAGCTGTTCCGCCATTTCATTGGCGGTTTCCTTGGGCGACAGGGTGGATCCTTCCTGGATCTTAACCTTTACCAATTCCCGCTTTTCCAGGTGAACGTCCATCTCATCGTAAATATTTTCTGTGAGACCGCTTTTGCCGATGAATACCGCCGGCTCCAGATCGTGGGCCAGGCTTCTTAAAAAGCTTCTCTGTTTGCTTGTAATCATTGATTTTCCTCATTTCTAACAGTTTGATACCGTTTTCCTATTATATAACAGAAAGGATTAGGTGTAAATCCTTATATAGCAGCAGGTACAGGATGGCGGCTCCCGCCAGGAAAGGCCCCAGGGGGCCTTCGTCCCGAAGCCGGAGCTTTCTCATCATCAGGAGGGTTCCATAATAGATGCCGCTGGCCAGAAATCCGGCCGCCAGGGTAAAGAGAATGCCGGCAGGTCCCAGGATGAAACCCAGGGCAGCCATCAGCTTCACATCACCGAATCCCATGACCTCATCTTTTGTAACCAGCCTTCCGATTCCGTAGATCAACAGCATCGGAATAAGACCCAGCAGCAAACCGAAAACCGGCGGAAGGATCCCTTCATGATAGGGAATGAATCCGAAGCCGGTGAGGGCCAGCAGGGCTATCAGCTGATCCGGCAGGATCATGGTTTTGATATCGGCCAGGATCAGGATGACCAGAATCCAGATGGCTGCAAAGGCTGGCAGGGCGAACATCCAGTCCTCTGTCCCCAGCTTCAGGGCGGCCATCAGAAAAAAGGCGGAAAAGAACCAGATCCATGGATGGTCCCTCAGCCGCTGATCCTTTCTTTTCAACTGATCCTCCGGGATTTCTCCCTCCTCCCAGTACCAGCCGTCCGGTATTCGATTAAAAAGCCGGACAGCACCGTGGCCAGCCAGGATACCCAAAGGGATGCTGACCAGGCCAATGATGATATCCAGCAAATCCGTTGCCCCCGGCATAACTTCACGGTTCCTTTCTGCATTTTGTTTAAGTGATCGAATACGTTGAATTGCTATATTTTACCATTTTCCCGACAAAAACTCAAGCCTTTGATTTTCAGACCTGCTCCGATTGGCAAACCTGCTGCTCCGATTGGCAAACCTGCTTCATTCGATGGCCGAATTGCTCCAATAGCTGATTCAGATCCGAATCCGGATTCTGTATTTCCGCCGGGGGAAGCTGTTCATTCAGGGTGTTTTTCAAGTATCCCTCCAGATCGGCAGAGACAGACTGCAGATAGGGCAGCCCCAATGTCCCGGCCAGGCCTTTGATGGAGTGAGCCAGTCGGTGGGCTTCCTCCCGTTCCCCGGTTTCCAGGAGCCGGCGGATTTCTCCTTCAGCCCCCTCATAATTCTCCCGGAACCTTCCCAGGTGCTTTTCATAGAGGTTTACCATTCCTCCCAGATTTTCAATGGCTGCCGCCCGATCCCGGAAGGGATTCTCTCCATGGGGGAAGTGGGGAGAGAGGGTGTTGAAGAGATCCATATAATGGAAGGGTTTTAATATGTAGTCATCGATAATATTCTGGTTTTTCGCCCGGCTTTCCTCGTCCACATTGGTAGCGGTCAGGGCAATGATGGGCTGGTTCATCCCCATCTCCTCCCGCAGGATCCTGGAAGCTTCGTAGCCGTCCATCCGGGGCATATGAATATCCATGAGAATCAGGTGGTAATAATCCTTTGGGTTGCTTTTGCACATTTCCAGACAAACCAGCCCATCCGAAGCATTTTCGCAACGGATTCCGGCTTTCTCCAGCAGACTTTCGATAACCTCGTAGTTGATGGGATTGTCCTCCACCACCAATACCCTTCGCCCGCAGCCCTCCAGCTGAGGCTCTTCCGTGGCCTCCAGAGATTCCAGATATTCCTCCGTGGAAGCTTTGGCAAAAGGAATCCGGAAGGAAAAGGCGCTCCCCTCCCCCTTCGTACTTGCAACAAATATGGAACCACCCATGGCCTCGATGATCCGTTTGGTGATGATCAGGCCCAGTCCCGTTCCCTGGTGTCTTTTTGTCAGGGTGTTCTCCAACTGCTCGAATTCCCGGAAGAGGCGGCCCATTTCCCGCTCATCCATACCGATGCCCGTGTCCCGGATGGTGAACTGAAGGGTGACCGAATCCGGTCCCTCCTCGATGGTTTCGGCGATGAGACGAATCTGGCCTTCCTCTGTAAATTTGCTGGCATTGTTGATCAGGTTCAGAAATACCTGGGTCAGCCGGGTCTTGTCGGTTATGATACAAAGGCCCGGGCTGTATTCATATTCGGTGCACCACAAAACGCTCTTGCTGCCGATGAGGGCGGTGGCTATGCCTTCCACCTCCGAAAGCAGGTTGGTAAGGAGTATTTTCTGGGGGTACAGCTTGAACTCGGTGCTCCGGATCTTGGAAAAATCCAGTACATCGTTAATCAGGTTCAGCAAAAGATCCGAAGAAGAGGATATCCGGCCGACAATGCTCCGCTGCCGGTGAGAAAGCTCCGTTTCCCGAAGGACCTGGGACAGGCCGATGATGGCATTAAGAGGAGTCTTGATTTCATGGGAAATATTGGCAAGGAAAGCATCTTTAGCCCGGGAATGGAATTCGGTCTCTTCCAGCTGCCGCTTCAGTTGCTGCTCCAGATTGACCCGGTCGGTGATATCCCGGACGATGGAAACGTAGTTGACCTGGCCGTTCTCATCCCGCACAGGGAATCGACTGACGTTGATATGGCGGGGTTCTTCCCACTGGTTAATGGTGATGGTGGAGTTGACCAGTTCATCATCGGCCTTCAAGGGGCGGGCAATGTTATTGGTAAAATCCGCCGGCAGCAGCTCCATGGGGCTTTTCCCCACCGGATCCTTTACCCGTATCCGTAGAATCTGCCTGTACTGGTTGTTCATATACCGGTATTCGTAATCCGGGCCTAAAATGGCCATCCCGAAGTCGGCATTTTCCACCGTAGCGCTGAACAGCTGCCTGTAATAGGAATTGTTCCGGTTGGTGATGATGGTGGTATAGGCCAGGAGGGCTCCGGTTCCTGCCAGAGTCAGGGAGAGAAACAAGGACAGGTATCCGAAGAAGTTCTGGTACTTCAGGGATTCGTCCTCCATCCGGTTTATTCGTTCCAGGTATTCCCCGGACAACTGATACATAAAATAATTGAAGGAATAATATTCGGAAAAATAATCCAGCTCCGCCGCGTCCCCGGCGGCCTTGCTCTCTACAGCCTTTTCCAGTTTACCGACGGATTGGGCAAAGGTGGCCCTTAAAAGCTGATAGGATCGCCGCTCCTCTTCCTTTAAATCCAGTCGGCTGGCCAGATAGGACATATTAAAAAGCTCCGGCCGCAGGTAATCCGAGAGCCAGGTATAGGCCTGATATTCGGAAATCGGCTGATAGGCCAGATGGATGGAGCTGTCCTCTTCATAGGATTCCTTCAGCTCCCGGAAAGTTCCCAGGCTTTTTTCATTTCCGGTCTGAACGTAGTCATAGGCATGCTCCTGAAGAGAGTTCCACAGGTAATTGTAGGACAGATTCAGATCCAGCAGCAGGGTCTTCTGGGTTTCATACCCCAGCACCGCGTTTCGGTAGAAAAAGGAGCCGGAAGCGCTGATGGTCAACAGAGAAGACAGGATCACGACAGCCAGCATCATAGTCTTCGGGCGGGTGAGCTTCTTGAGCATGAGAAACCTCCTTTTAAAGGGAACCTTTCCTTGAATTTTATTCTTTTTCCAGAGTTTTGTAAAGGATTTGAAAGGATTTGAATATCCGGCGTTTTTTTATTATAATAGAAGGTACGGACCCAATCGGTTTTCACCACAGAAAGCGGGAAATCGGGAGATCCGGATAAGGAGGAAAAGAAAATGGAATTTGACAGCAAAGCTTATATTGATGAATACATCCGGCGGGGCCGAGACGCCCAGCAGGCTTTTGAGAAAATGAGCCAGGAGCAGGTGGACCAGGCGGTTTATACCATCGCCAAGGTGGTCTTCGACCACGCCGAACCTCTGGCCCAATATGCGGTAGATGAGACCGGAATGGGCAACTACGAAGATAAGGTCGCCAAAAACCGGCAGAAGGCTCGAATCATCTGGCACAGCCTGCAGGGGAAAAAATCCCGGGGCATCATCGAGCGGGACGAGGAAACCGGCATCACCAAAGTAGCGAAACCCATGGGCGTCGTGGCTGCCATCACTCCCTGCACCAACCCCATCGTGACCCCCATGAGCAATGCCATGTTCGCCCTGAAGGGGGGCAATGCCATCATCATTACTCCCCATCATAAATCCATCGGATGCAGCACCAGAACCGTGGAGCTGATCAACGACGAGCTTGCCAAACTGGGTATGCCGGAGGGCTTAATCCAAATCCTGGATGTTCAGTCCCGGGAAAACACTAAAAACCTGATTTCCAGCGCCGATGTGGTCATCGCCACCGGTGGTATGGGCATGGTGAACGCTGCCTACAGCTCCGGCCGTCCGGCTTTGGGCGTCGGTGCCGGTAATGTCCAGTGCATCATCGATGAAGACTATGATTATACGGTGGCGGTTCCCAAGATCATCGCCGGCCGGTCTTTTGACAATGGGATCATCTGCTCCGGTGAACAGAGCGTAATCTGCCCGGCCTCCAAATTTGAGGATGTACTTCAGGAATTTGAAAAAAACGGCGCTTTTGTGGTCCGGACACCGGAGCAAAAGGAAGCCTTCCGAAAGGCCATCTTTGACGAAGAAGGCCATATGAGCCGCCATGCAGTAGGCCAGTCCTGCCAGTCCATCGCCGCTCTGGCTAAAATCAATATCCCGGAAAATACCAAGGTCATTGTCATTGAGGCTGATGGATTCGGCGCTGCCGACATTCTTTCCAAGGAAAAAATGTGCCCGGTCCTCTCCGCTTACCCCTATGACAGCTTTGACGAAGCAGTTGAAATCGCCCGGGCTAATCTGGAGGAAGAAGGCAAGGGTCACAGCGTGGCCATCCACTCCGACAATAAGGAGCACATCGAACAGGTCGGAACAGAACTTTGCGTTTCAAGGTTCCTGGTCAACCAGACCTGTGCCACCAGCGCCGGCGGCAGCTTCTT
>JBLJBD010000085.1:0-2505 GCA_047637815.1 Anaerovoracaceae bacterium | reverse complement strand
ATCCGGATCATAAGCTCTGGGTGGATGATCTGGCCTGTTGGGTTCGCCGGATTGCATAAAAAAAGCAAATCCAGATCCTCCTGAATGTAGTCCAGATAATCTTCCCCTAATTGGAAGTTCTTCCCCGGTTCTAGAAAGTAATAAGTCAACTGACATCCCACTGTATTCAGCGCTTTTTCATAATCAGCAAAGGTTGGGGCGCAGAGAAGCGCCTTCTTTGGCTTAATACACGAGGCCAGCCGAAAAAAAAGATCTGCTGCCCCATTGGTGAAGAAAAGTTGCTCCTCTCTCACCCCTTCAAAGGATGCAATGTGATGGGCCAGACCTCTGCAAAAGGGATCCGGATACCGGTCACATCGATTTATGGCCTGCGCTAAGGCTTCTTTTACGGAAGCAGGTATTCCTAAGGGATTGATGTTGGAAGAATAGTCTAATAGATTCTTTTGAACGGGTCGAAGCTTCTCATCGTAAATATCCCCGCCATGTGCGTACTGATACATGGGTCATCTCCATCCTGTTTATACAACAATCATTCTAAGGGCACTGAATAAAATAATTGCCAACCAGCCAGTCGTTAGCATCAGCTGATTAGTCAGAGCAATATCATCCGGATTAGCCGGTCTTCCTTCATCGCCAATCGTCTTTTTACTCACCATTTGACCAAAATAGGCATTGGCTCCGCCCAATTGGATGCAGAGGGCACCGGCGCATACCGATTCAGTCTGACCGGAATTGGGGCTTTTATGATTCAATCGATCTCTTAGGAAAATCCGCAGGGCCTCCTTCCCGTTCAATCGGCAGAGATAGCAGCTCAGAATCATCAGAAATGCGGTGATCCGCGAAGGAAGATAATTGGCCACATCGTCCAACCTTGCCCCGAACTTCCCAAAGTATTGATACTTTTCATTCTGATACCCAATCATGGAATCCAGAGTATTGATGGCCTTATACAACAAACCCAGAGGAGCTCCTCCAATCAGCATATAAAGCATCGGGGCGATTACACCGTCTGTTGTATTTTCTGCCACTGTTTCCACTGCCGCCTTGGCAATTTGTTCTTCATTCAGAGAGGCTGTATCCCGACCCACAATGTAGGAGAGCATGTGTCTTGCTTTCCCCAGATCCTCCTCGATTAGAGCGGCATGTACCTTCATGCTTTCTGTTTTTAAGGACCGGGTTGCAAAAATCTGATAGCAGAGATAGGTATTCAACACCCAGCCTGCAAGCGGGTGGAGGATGTTCAAGATGCAGATCAGCATTAACGGAACCAAAGAGGAGATCAATATCACCGAGACTGACAGGGTGGTCCCTGCTGCGAACTGCCTGCCCTTTGTCTTAAGAGATCCTTTCCTGAGAATCTTCTCACCCCAGGAAATCATTAGTCCCATCATTCGAATCGGATGCATGAATAAGCCACGCTCACCAAGGAGAAGATCCATTAAAAAACCGATAAGTACCGAAAGTACCAGCCATTCCATCCCTTCTCCTCCTTATAGCTCCCTGAAGTTCAATAGTTTCCATTCCCCTTTTGGGGCTTCTTCGGCAAACTCCAGATAAAATCCTCTTCCGTTTTTTACCTGAAATTCGTAGAACCTTTCCGGGGTATCCAACAACGTTCCCATAATGGCCATAAGGCTCCCACCATGAAGGACCACGGCGGCTTTTTCTATTTCTTTTTTATAAGAATCATCCAATATTGTTAACAACCCTTCCAAAACTCGACTCCCAAACACCTGGCGTTCTTCTCCTGCCGGCGGGTTCCCATTCCCGTCGATCCAGGCGATATACTCCGGCTGATGCTTCAATTCCTGGTATGTTTTTCCTTCAAATTCTCCAAAGGAACACTCGGAAATTTCTGCTATGATTTCTTGATGCTGACCGGGATATATCAAAGCAGCGCTTTCCCTGCACCTCATCATCGGGCTGGAATAAAGGCCTTCTACTTCAGGATAGTAACCCTGCTCCTTATAGAAAATCAATTCCTGCCTGCCCAAAATTGAAAGGGGCTCGTCGGTAATGCCAATATAACGCTTCTCTTCGTTTCCTTTGGTTTTCCCATGGCGGATCAGAATCAGTTCCAATGGGCTTCACTTCCTTTCAAAGCAGTTGGGATTCCACAGTACAAGCGGTAAACCTCATCGGACATATCGGCAATCAAACAAAGAATACGTCCTACTTCCTCCCGGAGCCTCCGGTCATCTTCGGAAATCGGAACAATGCCAAGCCCGATTTCATTGCAAATAAGGATTTGATCTTTCTTATTGTTTAGTTGGGGCATCAAATATTCCTGTGGCTTAATTCCTTCCTCCAGCAGACGGCGAATCAGTTCGTGAAGATGGAACAGTGCCGGCTTTTCAAAGGCTTCCGAAAAGGAACATTTGCTGCCATCCGTGCATTGATCTTCCTTTAGGCCGAAGGTTTTCAAGGCGAAGGTCCGTTTCCCCTGAAAAGCGCCACCGATTATCAGAATCATATTCCCATACCTCCTAATACCGCCCCATAAAG
>JBLJBD010000084.1:0-4022 GCA_047637815.1 Anaerovoracaceae bacterium | reverse complement strand
TGCTCCCGGATGTATTTTTCATCAGCAGGAACAGTGCCAGAATCATTAATAAATTAAAGGCAGGAAACAGCAAAAGTTCAGCCGTGCTCATGGCCACGCCGCTCCATTTCATGCTGATCATCATAGCGGACATGGCTGTCAGCATCGCAGCCCCCTTGATGATGATAGCCGAAGATAGGATATATCCAGCAGGTGGGGCCCCACTAAAGAGGGATGTTCCTATTTTACCCAGCCAAAGGACAGCAACGCCCCATCCAATGAAAAACAGGATACCCGATAGAAAACGGGTTGGAAGGTCTGGATGGAAGTGATCTTTAATTCGGGCATAGTCATATCCCATCAGGTTCCAGATCAGGCCTGCCAGACTGGCGGACGTCAAGGCCACATAGACAAGGAAAAAGCTGTTGTAGTTCCAAAGGAAGGTATAGGACATATAGGTATATAAAAAATAACCCAGTAGACCGGTTGTCATCAGCCGTCCCCGGAAGGAACCCAACCCTTGGAAATAGGCAGAAAGCAACAAAAGGGGAACCGCTAAAATCAGTGTTACCAGGTCTGAAGCTTTTCCCTGAGCCACATAGGAGAGCGAGTCATTCCGATAGATCCCCTCCCCCACAATCTGAACCCATTCACCTCCCACGGATTGAAACACCCAAGGTCCTGCTCCGCCGCCGGAGAAAAGTCCAGCCAGAGCTGCCGCCACCGCCAGCAGGCTGATAAACAGAATCAACCCAAAAAATAATTTCTCCTCTTTTCTTACGTCCTTCATTCCCCTATACCCTCAACTTCCATGGCAAGCTCCAGCGATGACAAATTTTCCTGAATCCCGGCGAGGATTCTTCTGGTTCCGGCCAAATCCTCCGGGTTCAGGTTCCGGAAAACCGCTGACATAAACTTATCTCCCCGAGGTCTGGTAGATTCCCAGAATCCCTCGCTTCCTTCAGCCAGACGAAGCCGGGTCACCCGGCCATCCCGGCCATCCTTTTCCATGACCATAAGCCCTTTTTCCTGAAGCTTTAGTGCCATCTGTTTCACATTCTGATGGGAACTGCCCATGGCCGCTGCTGCCTGCTTGATAGTGGGTGGACCATCGAACAGGTTCTGCACCACCACCGCCAGCATCCACTGCTTACCCGTTAGTCCGAATTTCTTCAACTCTCTTTCCAGCATGGTGTCCAGACGGTTGGCCGTCACCAGCAAAGCACCAAAAATATACGTGGTGTCTAACATTCCCTCATCTCTGCCCATTCTCTTCTCCTTAGAACAAATCAATAAAAAAGATAATACATTACCTTATTAAGTAATATATTACCTTTTTACCGCTCTGTCAATATTTTTTTATTTTTTTTTACGATTGCATCATTTTTTTTACTTTACCCACAAACTGTCGCAATTCGCCTTCCTTGTCATCGGTGTATGCGGAGGTAATCCGGTCATCTCCCGTCATGATGATATCCAGGGAAAACTGATTTTTAGCCCGTTCCGGAAGCAGCACATCCTTGACCTGATGGAGAGAAATATAAGTAAACACTCCCGAGTAGGAATCCGCTTCCTTGTGCTTGCTTAGGGTTTCCGTAATAATGATGATTTCCTTATCGCTGAGAATCAAAATATGGCTTGGTGCAATCCGGTTGTCGATAACCCGGTAAAACCGGTTCTTAATGCTATCCTGATACAGGGTAAAAAGAACTTTTTCTCCTTTAATCACACTTCGGTTGGAATAATTGAAGAATTTCAGGTTGTCCGGATACAGATCCATAAACTCCTCTTGATTATTGAACTCCTGTTCCGACATGTGATTGACTCTCTTACGAAGGGTATTGATGAGGGGAAGCACCTTCTTTTCATCTACACTATTATACAGAATCATGTGGCTTTTGCGCTCCCCATCGATCATTCCGCTGACCAGGATCCAGGATTCGAGCAAAATCCGGCCATTTTGGACATAATTAATCTGGCCATGGGGAAATACCCAGCGTTGAACCCCTTCATCATCCTGCTCCAGAATTAGAAGCCGATCTTCAAAATCAGCTACAATCTTGTCCGGACACGTCTCTTCCCCCCACTGGCAAGCAGGGATGTACAAGGTCTCAGGGAAAGGCCGTCCTCCTTTTAATTCTTCGGCAAAGGAGGCCTGCAAGGGTTCCGGCAATTCCGAAACCTGTTTGATGATACTTGGTGATGGTTGTCTGTTAATCATAACAATTCCCTCCTTCTCCTATCGGACTACAAGGATGGGCTTTTCTCCATAATGAAGGACTTTATTTGTGACGCTGCCCAACAGGTTGCGATGAATGCCGGAACCGATGCCATGGGAGCCCATGACCACGAAATCCACATCGCTGGTATTGATGTACTCGATAATCTCATCCGCTACAGATCCCTGAAGAATAACCGTCTCCACCCGATCCTTCATCGTACCGAAGGCTTCCCTGGACTGAACAAGCAGGTCCTCTGCATGGGTTTTTTCTTCTTCCAGAATGCTGAACATGATTTCCGGTTCCGGTATGGTTGGATTATACCAGTAAGTGGAAATCCGCACACTGACAACATACAGCAGGACAATCTGGCTGCCAAAGGCTTCTGCCAGCTCTTTGGCCTGATTTAAAGCTCTTTTGGAATGCTCCGAAGCATCCAGGGGTACTAATATCCTTTTCATTGCTGCACCTCCTTAATACAAACCTCAAATTACCGCCTTTTATTTCATTATATGCCTACTGAACCGGGAAGTCAAAACCATCTCCATAAAACTAATCGAGCCCCTTTCGCTATTAATTTCATTTTTTGCTTGAAAAACAGAAGGAAGAGTGATAAAATCCCATTGAATAATAATAGAACATAGGCGATGGAGTTCGCCTTTAAACGCTGACACGCTAATGACTCCTACAATCGGCTGTATGCCTTTTGTAGGAGTTTTTTGTATATCGGAGGGGCTGTATGGGCAAATATATTTATATTTCCATCGGGGGAGCCGCAGGGGCCGTAATAAGGCAATTTACAGAAGGATTGACACTATTCGGTTATAAAGGGGACTTCCCCCTGAATACCTTCATCATCAACATTTCAGGAAGCTTTATTCTGGCTCTTTTCCTGACCATAGCTTTTGAAGTGATGGAGATCGACGGGGATCTTCGCATCGGTATATCGACCGGTTTCCTGGGTGCCTTTACTACATTTTCAGCTCTCTGCAAGGAATCGGCCATCCTAATGGAAGGCGGAAAATTATTCCTGGCATCCACTTATATTTCCAGTTCACTCCTTTTCGGCTTCGGTGCAGCTTATTTTGGCATCCTTGTGGCCAGAAAGGTTGTATATAAATCTCTGGTCCTACCCTTCAAAACCCTCACTGCCGATCCCGACGAAGAAGGGAGCAAATGAGTATGGAATATATGTTGATTGCCATTGGAGGATCGCTGGGCAGCCTGTCAAGGTTTCTGGTCTCAAAAAGTATTGCAGAAAAGCATTCCGGAGCCTATCCTCTTGGGACTTTTGCCATCAATCTGGCCGGGGCTTTTTTGCTGGGAGTGATTACAGCTTTTCACGTAAACTTTTCCGTATATGCTTTTATCGCCATCGGATTTTTAGGATCATTCACAACATTTTCCACCTTTATGTTTGAAAGTTTTAGTCTCTTTCAATCCAAAGAAAAGAAAAATGCCATCCTTTACCTCATGATATCCATGGGCTTGGGGATAGCAAGTTATTTTTCCGGCTACTACCTGATTGCCGTTCTCTAGAAGAACAAGGGGAGAACTCATTTTGGAATAGTTGTTAAGCCCCGTAAATCCGATTGATATCCTGAACGAAGACCAGGCCGTTCCCCGGCTTTTCCAAGTGGAGCTGATCCCGGACAGCAGCTACGATGTCGTCCGCACGCCCTTTATCCACGACGATAAGAACAATTTCCTTCTCCGGTTCGATTTCCATGGCAAATACCTTGCTGGTTTCGTGAACTCCAGCCCCCCGGCCATTGATGATGGTCACACAGACTGCGCCCATTTTATTGGCAATTTCCACTGCCC
>JBLJBD010000083.1:0-15285 GCA_047637815.1 Anaerovoracaceae bacterium | reverse complement strand
TTTCCCGGAACAGGTTGCCCAGCATCAGCATACCGACAAGGGGTGCAGTGGGAGGCAGGATCAGAACCACCAGGATGGTTACCATGATGGGGAACAAAATCTTTTCCCGCTGGGTGACTACCCGCAGTTGGTCCATTTTAATGACTCTTTCTTTCTTCGTGGTCAGAGCCTTCATGATGGGGGGCTGGATAACCGGCACCAGGGCCATGTAAGAGTACGCTGCCACAGCTACCGCACCAAGAAGATGGGGTGCCAGCTGCTGGGTCAGGTAAATCGCAGTAGGACCGTCGGCTCCGCCGATGATGCCGATGGAAGCAGCTTCCTGAGCATTAAAGCCCAGCAGGATGGCACCGAAGAAGGCAAAGAAGATGCCCAGCTGTGCAGCCGCTCCTAAAAGCAGGGACCTGGGATTGGCAATCAGGGGACCAAAGTCGGTCATGGCGCCTACCCCAAGGAAAATCAGCGAGGGAAAGATTCCCTTCATTTCATAAAATATGTACAGCAGCCCGCCATCATCGAAAATACCGGTGATAGGGAGATTGGAAAGCAGCATACCGAAGGCGATGGGTGTCAGAAGCAGCGGCTCGAACCCCCTGTTGATAGCCAGATACAGGAAAATGACCGCAACCGTAAGCATAATGCCACTTTTGTAGTCCATGTTCATAATACCGGTATCGGTAATAAACTCTTTGACGGAATCAAATATCATCTCTACTTTTTCTCCTTCTTTTTTACTCTATAGGTACGGCAGATTCTGCCACTATATGTCTGTAAAATACTAACACAGAAGCGGTGGGAAAACAAGTTGTTTCCCCAATTAATACTGTATACAATCATCAGGAGCGCTGGCGTACCGGTTAGATTTTCATGGTCAGGGAAATCTTGCCCCGCTCTGTGTCTACGCTGAGAATCTTCACCTTTACCGTATCGCCGACGGACACCACGTCCATGGGATGACGGATGAACCGGTCGCTCATTTGAGAGATGTGGACCAGCCCGTCGTTCTTGACGCCAATGTCCACAAAAGCTCCGAAATCCACCACATTACGGACCGTTCCCTGGAGTTCCATGTCCACCTTCAGATCTTCAAAATTCCGGACATCATTCCGGAAGATCACCGCCGGTGCATCCTCTCTGGGGTCTCTGGCCGGTTTTCGGATTTCCTCCAGGATATCCTTCAGGGTGATGGTGCCGATTTCCAGTTCCTCCGCCAGCTGTTTCAGGCCTTTTCCAGGATATTGGCTTTCGATCCGCTCCTGTATGTCTCCCACTCCGCCCTTGGCAATCTCTTCTTTGGAGATGCCCAGCCTGTTCAGCATAGCTTCCGCCGCTTTATAGGATTCGGGATGGACCGACGTGGCATCCAGAGGATTCTTTCCGCCGTTGATCCGCATGAATCCGGCACACTGGAGGAAGGTCTTTTCTCCCAGCTTGGCCACCTTTTTCAGTTCCTTCCGGTCGTTGAAGGTTCCCTTCTCTTCCCGGTACTGGACAATATTCCGGGCAATGGTCATGTTGATGCCGGCAATGTAGGAAAGAAGGGAAGGGGACGCGGTGTTGAGGTCCACCCCCACCCGGTTGACGCAGTCCTCCACCACATTGGTCAAGGCCCCGTCCAGAAGGTTCTGGTTGATATCATGCTGGTACTGACCTACGCCAATATGCTTGGGTGATATTTTTACCAGCTCCGCCAGGGGATCCTGAAGTCTTCGTCCCAGGGACATGGCCCCCCGGGTGGTGACATCCAGGTCCGGATATTCTTCGGTAGCCAGCTTTGAAGCAGAGTAAACAGAAGCCCCCGCTTCATTGACGATGGTGTACCGGACATCCAGGTTGTTTTTCCGGATAAAATCCGCCACCACTTCTTCTGTTTCCCGGGAACCGGTGCCGTTGCCGATGACGATGGTGTTGATCTGATATTTTTCCACCATCTTGGCCAGGGTGGCTTCCGTTCCCCGAATATCCTTCCGGGGTTCTGTGGGATAAATGGTGGTATAGGCCAGCAGTTTTCCCGTTTCGCTGAGAACTGCCACTTTACATCCGGTCCGGTATCCCGGGTCGATGCTGATGATCCGGGCACCCTTGACGGGAGGAACCATCAACAGCTTTTCCGTATTTTTCCCAAAGACCTTCACCGCCTCCAACTCTGCCCGTTCCGTGAGCATGCTTCGCATCTCCCGTTCCATGGAAGGGGCGATGAGCCGCTTGTTGGCATCCTCCAGGGTGTCCTTTAGCAGAGGCGCGAAAATGGATTTTCCATTCCGCAGGACGGCCTTTTCCAGTATTTCCAGGATCCCATCCGTGGGAGGAAGGACCTTTACTTTTAATTTCTTTTCCTTTTCTCCCCGGTTGATGGCCAAAACCCGGTGATTGGGAATCTTGGCGATGGCTTCCTGGTGGTGATAATACATATCGTAGGGAGTTTTTTCTTCCTCGTCCACCCCTTCGGAGGAAATCAAGCCCTTTTCCAGGGTCAGCTTCCGGATGGCTGCCGTCAGCTCCGGGTCATCGGAGATTCGCTCCGCGATGATGTCCATGGCTCCCTGAAGAGCATCCTTTTCCGTTTCCACCCCCAGCTCCGGGTTGATAAAAGGACGGGCGGTTTCTTCGGGGGTGCCGGACTCCATCTCCTGAGCCCACAGGATTTCAGCCAGAGGCTCCAGTCCCCTTTCCCTGGCCTTAGACGCCCGGGTAGATTTTTTTTGTTTAAAGGGCTTGTACAGATCTTCCACTCGCTGGAGAACCGAGGCTTCCTGGATCTGCCGCTGCAGCTCCTCCGTCAGCTTTCCCTGCTCGTCAATGAGCCGGAGGACTTCCTGCTTCCGGTCTTCCAGATTCCTAAGATAGCTGAGCCGCTCGTCCAGGTTCCGGAGGACTTCGTCGGATAATTCGCCGGTAACTTCCTTCCGGTATCGGGCGATGAAAGGAATGGTGTTGCCTTCGTCGATGAGGGCTACGGTATTTTCTACCTGGGAAAGCTTCAGATTCAGCTCCCGGGCCAGTTGTTCCAAGATGTTCATATGGCTAATTCCTCTGCTTCAGTTTTTCGTTGATAAAATAATCCAGGTCTCCGTCCATGACCACCTGAACGTTGCCGGTTTCTGCTCCGGTCCGGTGATCCTTCACCATGGTATAGGGATGGAAGACGTAGGAACGGATCTGGCTTCCCCAGGTTATCTGGGAGAAGTCCCCCTTCAATTCCGCCAGACTGGCTTTGTGCTCCCGCTCCTTGAGTTCTACCAGCTTTGCCACCAGCATCTTCATGGCTGTTTCCTTGTTCTGGTGCTGAGACCGTTCATTTTGGCAGGAAACCACGATGTTGGTAGGCAGATGGGTGATCCGGATAGCCGAGTCGGTGGTGTTGACGTGCTGCCCGCCGGCTCCGCTGGATCGGAAGGTATCGATCCGAAGGTCCGAAGGATCGATATCAATGGTAATGCTGTCGTCCATCTCCGGTGCCACGTCCAGGGACGCAAAGGAGGTATGGCGTCGGCCCGAGGAATCATAGGGAGATATCCGGACCAACCGGTGGACCCCCCGCTCGTTTTTCAGATAACCGTAGGCGTTTTCCCCCTCGATAAGCAAAGTGGCGCTTTTTACGCCCCCCTCCGTATCTTCCTGGTAATCCAGCATTTTGATCTTGTATTTTTTCGATTCCGCCCACCGGGTGTACATCCGGAGGAGCATTTCGGCCCAGTCCTGGGCGTCGGTGCCGCCGGAACCGGCGTGAACGGAAATAATGGCGTTGTTGCCGTCAAATTCCCCGTCCAGCAGGGTTTTGATCCGCAGGGCTTCCAGATTCTTCTTAAAGCTATCATAGGAAGCCTGAATCTCCGGTACCAGACTCTCGTCCTCTGCTTCGGTGGCCAACTCAATCATGACCTCCACGTCCTCCAGATCCTGTTCCAGGCCTCGGAATTCATCGACTTTATTATCCAAAGACTTCTTTTCCTTCAGCAGCTTCTGAGCCGCTTCATGATCATTCCAGAAATCTTCCCGGTGGCTTTCTTCTTCCATTTTTTTCAGCTGTACCTCTAAACCAGCCAGGTCAAAGAGAGTCACCGACTTCCATCAGATTTTTTTTCGCTTCCGACAGTTCGTATCGGATGTTGTCCAGTGCTATCATAGTTTCCTCCAATTCATAAAACAACCAGTTTTCAGACCTGCTTAACCTATTGGTTGCCGCAGCAGTTCTTGTATTTTTTGCCGCTGCCGCAGGGGCAGGGATCGTTTCGTCCTACTTTGGCGTCAGCGCGGCGGACGGTCTCCTGCTTTCGGTCCCGTTCGGGAACGACGGTGGCCGAGGGGGCGCCTCCCTGGAAATCCGGGTTGCCGTCATCGTGGTATTCATCTTTGATGGTATCGGTAGCCTTGACTACCTGTTTTCTGGTGGTTTCCGTCTGCAGGGTGACGTTGTAGCAGAACTTCACCGTGTCTTCCTTGATGGACTGGATCATCAGTTCGAACATGTCGAAGCCTTCGTTGGCATAGGCGGCAGCCGGATCCTGCTGTCCAATGGCCCGGAGGCCGATGCCGCCTCGCAGCTGATCCATGCTGTCGATGTGGTCCATCCACTTGTTGTCTACGACACGGATCAGGATCATTCGTTCCAGTTCCCTCATCCGTTCCAGGCCGATCTCTTCTTCCTTCTCCACGTAGAGCCGTTCAAACTCGGCCAGGATATCCTCCCGAAGCCGATCCGACGTCAGGGACTCGATGTCCTCATGGGCATAAGAGAAATCCCGGAACCGGGGGCATATCTTCCGAAGGTCTGCCAGAAGGCCGGTCAGGTCCCATTCCTCCGCAAAGCGGGAACCCACCACAACAGGACCGATGGATTCTTCTGCCAGATCCGCCACCATGCTGCGGATATAATCCCGAAGGTCTTCTCCCATCAGGACCCGCTTCCGCTCGGTGTAGATGATCTCTCTCTGTTTGTTCATGACATTGTCGTATTTCAGGACGTATTTTCGGATGGAGAAGTTCTTGCCTTCCACCCGCTTCTGGGCATTTTCGATGGTACGGGACAGCATACCGGCCTCAATGGCCTCATCTTCTCCGACTCCCAGCCGACCGACGATGGACTGGACCCGTTCTCCGCCGAAGAGTCGCATCAGCTCGTCTTCCAGAGACAGGTAGAACTGGGTGGTTCCCGGGTCTCCCTGCCGTCCGGCACGGCCTCGCAGCTGATTATCGATACGCCTTGACTCGTGGCGCTCGGAACCCATGATGTACAGGCCTCCCAGCTCCCGGACCTTCTGCTGTTCTTCCGCCCGCTCCTCCTTGTACTTTTCATGGAGCCGCTTAAACTCTGCCCGGGCAGTCAGCAGCCGCTCGTCTTCCGAGTGGAGGAAGCTGGTGGCAAAGGAGATTTCCTCTTCGGTGAATTCCATCCGGGCCATTTCTACCTTGGCTTCAAACTCCGGATTGCCTCCCAGGATGATGTCCGTACCTCGACCAGCCATATTGGTGGCAATGGTGACGGCCCCCAGCCGTCCGGCTTCGGCTACGATCTTTGCTTCCTTCTCGTGCTGCTTGGCATTGAGGACGTTGTGCCTGACTCCCCGTTTTTTCAGCAGGTCGCTGATCAGCTCTGAATTCTCAATGGAGATGGTACCCACCAGCACCGGCTGGCCGGTGGCATGGACGGCAGCAATGGCCTCCGCGATGGCCCGGTACTTCCCGTTTTCCGTGGAATAAATGGAATCGTCCAGGTCCTTTCTGGCGATGGGTTTATTGGTAGGGATCACCACAACATCCATGTTGTAGATGTCCCGGAATTCGTCTTCTTCGGTTTTAGCGGTACCGGTCATACCGGCCAGCTTCTGGTACATTCGGAAGTAGTTCTGGATGGTGATGGTGGCCAGGGTCTTGGATTCGGACCGGACCAGCACCCCTTCTTTAGCCTCGATGGCCTGATGGAGACCATCGCTGTAACGACGTCCGAACATGAGACGGCCGGTGAATTCATCGACGATGACCACTTCCCCGTCTTTGATGATGTAGTCCACGTCCCGTTTCATCAGGTTCCGGGCCTTCAAAGCCTGGAGAACGTGATGGTTGATTTCCATGTTTTCCGGATCGGAGAAGTTTTCCACCTTGAAATAGGTTTCACACTTGGTGACCCCTTCTTCTGTCAGGGATACGGTCTTGTCCTTCTCGTCCATGGTGTAGTCGGCTTCATTCCGCAGGGTGCTGACGAACTTGTCGGCAATGGAATAGAGATCCGTGGACTTGGCCCCCTGCCCGGAGATGATCAGGGGCGTCCGGGCTTCGTCGATGAGGATGGAGTCCACTTCGTCCACGATGGCAAAGTTAAGAGGTCGCTGCATCAGCTCCTCTTTGTAGTTCACCATATTGTCCCGCAGGTAATCAAACCCAAACTCGTTGTTGGTTCCGTAGGTAATATCTGCCTGGTAAGCGGCTCGGCGCTGCTCATTGGTAATGCCGTGGACCACACAGCCCACGGAAAGGCCCAGGAAGGTGTAGAGTTTTCCCATCCACTCCATATCCCGGCGGGCCAGGTAGTCGTTGACGGTGACCACGTGGACCCCGTTTCCGTCCAGGGCATTGAGGTAGGTGGCCAGGGTGGCTACCAGGGTCTTTCCTTCACCGGTCTTCATTTCTGAGATTCTTCCCTGATGAAGAACCACACCACCAATCAGCTGAACCCGGAAATGCTTCATCCCCAGGCTTCGGACCGCTCCCTCCCGACAGACAGCAAAGGCCTCTGGCAGCAGGTCATCCAGGGTTTCCCCGGCGGCAATCCGATTTTTGAATTCCTGGGTTTTCCCCTTGAGTTCTTCGTCGCTGAGGGCCTGCATGGATTGATCCAGAACTTCTATTTTATCAACGATCTTTTCGATCTTCTTGACTTCCTTTTCATTGATGTCCCCAAAAATCTTCTCTAAAAATCCCATTATTCTTCCTCTTCTTCTTTCTCATTCTCAAAGGTGATGTGAATCTCCAGAGCCTTTCTTTCGTCGGCCTTGGTCACCGTCACCTCCATATTTTTATAGCGGAACCGGTCTCCCGGCTCCGGAATCTTGTCCAGTTCCAGCATCACCCATCCGTTGACGGTGGAGACGTCGTTGAATTCATCCTCCATATCGAAATAATCGAACATCTTTTCCAGGTTGGTGCCGCACAGAACCCGGAAGGTTCGATCTTGCATCTCCAGGATCTCCTGGGTAGTGATCTCGTCGTGTTCGTCAAAAATTTCCCCCACCAGTTCTTCAATGATGTCTTCCATGGTGACGATTCCTTCCGTCCCCCCGTATTCATCCACCACCACCGCAATATGAGTCTTGGCGATCTGCATTTTTTTCAGCAGGTTGGCGATCCGCACCGTACCGGAAATAAAGACGACCGGCTTGATGTATTCGGATACATTTTTCTCCGTATGGAGGATATAATTATGGAAATCCTTTTGATTCAGCACCCCGATGACTTTGTCCAGGCTGTCTTCATAGACGGGCAGCCGGGAGAAACCGGTTTCCAGAAACAGTTCCCGGATTTCCTCTTTGGTGGCATCGATCTCGATGGCTTCCACCTCCACCCGGGGGGTCAGCACATCGTAGGCATCCAACTCGTTGAATTCAATGGCATTCTGGATCAGCTCACTTTGCTGTTCGTCGATGCCCCCTTCATGCTCCGCTTCTTCCACCATGATGATCAGCTCGTCTTCCGTGATGGTCCGATCCCGGGTAACTTTAAAAAGCTTGCCGATCAGCTTTTTCCACATGGAAAACATCCAGTTCAGAGGTGCCAGAAGGACCATGAAAACCCGAAGGACCGGAGCTGAAGTCATAGAAAATTTCTCCGCCGATTCCTTTGCCAGACTCTTGGGGGTGATTTCACCAAAAATCAGCACCACGATCGTGACAACGATCGTCGATAAAGTGGCTCCCATTTCCTGACCGAAGGCATCCACAAAGATCAGCGTTGCCAAGGCTGTCAGGGTAATATTCACGATGTTGTTGCCGATGAGGATGGTAGAAAGCAGTTTATCAAAGTTTTCCGAAAGGGCCAGGACCAGGGAAGCCCGGTGATTGCCAGAGTTGGCCGCATTCTTGATACGAATGCGATTGAAAGAGGAAAAAGCGGTTTCTGTCGCAGAAAAATATGCAGAGAGTGACACAAGAACGACGATAGCTGCTATCATTCCCGTATAGTGTTCTTCCATTACTTATTAACCTTCCTTTTTGATGATCGGCTGTTTCATTGGCACAGGTCCCATTCATCCTACTACGCAAAATACATTATAATATTATACACCGATTGGGGTTCCTTGAAAAGGGAAAAAGGAAAAAGCCTCGCTCCGGGCAAAGGAAAAGAGGGAGTTGCCTCCCCCTGTGGGTATTCCTGTCTTTGGTTTGATCTTGCTTTTTTTATTTTTTCCCGGAGATTCCAAGGAGTTCTTCCTTATTCTTCCTGGATTTATAGGGAGAATCCATTTCCATGATTCCCATATAAAAGTCGTACTGGTCTGCCAGCTCAATGTAGGGATCCGGATCAAAACATTCCGGTCCCAGCACGCCACTGCTCTTCCAAATCCCTTTGGCCAGAAGTTCCATGGCCATTACCGGGTTGTAAGCCGTTTGGGCCACCACACAGCCGCATCCCAATTTATTCATCATTTCTTCGTTGTCGGTGGTTTGGTAGATAAAGACTTTTCTTTCCAGACCATCCTTCCACCCGGTCACCGCCGTACCGACGCAGCACTTGCCCTTGATCTTCGAAGCGGTCTCCACCGGTCCCGGGGCCACCATTCCAACCACATCCCGGGGAGAAAGTCCCGTATCCCGGATGCTGCTGTGCTTGTCATCCAGCCGCAAAGCCCTCAGGTTTTTCAGCATGGTAATGAAATCCGATCCCAAGCCGTACTTAAAGCTCATCTTTTTAGCGGAATCTCCCATGAACCGAGGCAGCATGACCATTTCTTCGTGCTCCACGTTGACCAGTTCCTGTTCGCCAATCCCATCGGGGAATACGAAGAGCTCCGGCTCGGAAAAGGGCTCCACCGTATAGATGCCTTTGTCCTTCTCCCATTTAAAAGGAGGATTCAGGCACTCGTCGATGGTGGTCCAGATGGAAAACCCGAAGGTGATGTCATAGCCTTCTGCTTTGAGGTTTCCTCCGTCCTTGATGCTGATTTCATCGATTTCGTCAAATAAGTGTTTTTCTGCAAACCGCGCAAATACGTTTACTGCTCCCGGGTCCATCCCTATACCGACAAGAGCCAGCAAATTCTTCTTTTCCCAATCCTCGTGCTTCGAAAACTGGTAGTCCCCCATTTTGATGTGGGTCTTATGATAGGGATCCTCCGGATGGGGCACCGATAAGGTCAGGGCCATGTCCATGTATCCAATTCCATTTTCATAAGCGACGTCAAAAAGGAGTTCGTTAAAGCTGGGGTCACAGGCATTGAACAGAAGGTCCGGCTTGTATTTCCGGATCAGTTCTTCTACCTCCGCCTTGTTCCTTGCATTAACCTTTTCTGCAGGAAATCTTGGATCGCCGATTCGCGCTGAGACCTGCTCTGCCCGTTTCTGGTCGTAATCCGCCAGAACCATCTGATCCAGCCATACCCCTTCCGGGTCTCTCTGACTGGCGATGACCGCTGCCGCTTCACCGACGCCACCTGTTCCTACCATTAAAATTTTCAAAATCTCGCCTCCAAACGATTTTAGATTTACGGGCTTTTCGCCCTGACATTTCCGTTTGAGGCCTTGCCAATCGAGATGATGCTCAGCAAAGCACCCATGTACTCTGCCTGTTTCCATTGTATCACCCGCCCCGGGGGGCCTTCAACGGGGAATCTGGATAAAAGCGGTCCACTCTTGCTGAGTTTTAGCAACAATCTTGTTTTACCTGAAGGATTGTGGTACCATGAAATCCCAAAGTTCCTTGAGGAACCAAGGCGATATTCTCTGAACAAATAAGGAATCCGTGGACAGAAAGGAACCGCTATGAACAATCAAGAATTCGAGCAGCTTCTCCAAATCACCTATCAGGGGTTGGAATCCAATAATTTCGCCAGCCTGGGCCACCCGGAAAAACCCCTCTGGGATCCGCCCATCTTTGGCATTGCTTCCGGAGACGACGAGTATTTCACTTTTCTGAAGGAGCACATCGGCCCCTTCCACTGGAGCCCCCGAGAAGTCTTCGGCCTGAAGTACGGTGATGCCGACCTTCCGGAACCATCCAGGCTTCGGGTAATTTCCATCGCCTTTCCCCAGACGGCCGAAACCAAGGCCAGCCAGGAAAAGGAAACCCTGGCTCCCTGCCGGAACTGGATCGTCTCCCGGGGTGAATGGGAGCCCCTGATGAAGGATTTCAGCGGCCGACTGGTCGACCAGCTGGAATCCCAAGGCATCCGGGCCGTGTCCATCGACCTTCAGCCTGAGTTTCACGTAGTAAAGGACGGCCCTCTGGGGATTTCATCCACCTGGTCCCACCGTCACGCTGCCTATGCCGCCGGTCTGGGTACCTTTGGCCTCTCCGACGGCCTGATCACGGAAAAGGGAAAGGCGGTCCGCTTCACCACCATGGTTGTGGAGGCCCCGTTGGCGGTTACGACCAGAACCTACGAAAGTCCCTACGAGTGGTGCCTCTACTACCAGGACGGCAGCTGCGGCCTCTGTGTTCACCGATGTCCTACCCAAGCCATCACCAGAGAGAATGGCCACGACAAGGATGCCTGCCTGGCCTACGAAGACTATTTCGCCCAGCACTACTGGCCGGAGGGACTGGATCCCAAGGACTACATTTTAGGCTGCGGTCTCTGTCAGGTGGGGATTCCCTGCCAGGACAAACGGCCCTGATAAATCCAAAAAAAGAAAAAGCCGAGGACCCTTCCCGTGAGCATATCACTGATCGGGAAGTTCCTCGGCTTATTTTTTTGCTGTTTATTCGCTGCTGTGACTATTCCACGTCCACAAAAGCATCGTAGATGGCCTTGATGGCGGTGTTGAAGTCTTTGTTTTCCACGCCGACGATGATGTTCATTTCGCTGGAACCCTGGTCGATCATCCGCACGTTGACCCCGGCATCCGCCAAGGCTTTGAAGAGACGGGCGGACACGCCGGTCCGCTTGGACATGCCGTATCCTACAGTAGCTACCAGAGCCATATTGTCGAAGACATCGATGGTGTCCGGCTGCAGCTTTCGGGTAATCTCTTCCAGGATGTCATCCAGTTTGCCGGCAAGAGCTTTGCTGGAGACCACGATGGACAGGGTGTCGATGCCGCTGGGCATGTGTTCCACCGGAACATCGTAATCCTCCAGGATTCCCAGGATCCGCCTAAGGAATCCCTTTTCATGACTCAGCATGTTCTTGTAGATGGCGATGACGGTGAAATCCTTATGGCCGGCGATACCGGTGATGATCCGACCCGTGGAGCCTTCCTCGGAAGCAGTGATCATGGTGCCGGGATCCTTGGGGATGTTGGTGTTCCGGATGTTGATGGGAATGTTGGCAATCCTGGCCGGGTAAATGGCATCCTCGTGGAGCACCGATGCTCCCATGTAGGACAGTTCCCGCAGTTCCTTGTAGGAGATGCTGCTGATGGGCTTCGGGTTGGCTACGATCCGGGGGTCCGCCATCAGGAATCCGGACACGTCGGTCCAGTTCTCATAGACGTCTGCTCCCACGGCCCGGGCCACGATGGAACCGGTAATGTCGGAGCCGCCCCGGGAGAAGGTCTTGATTTCTCCGTCCGGGTAAGCCCCGTAAAATCCGGGGATGACCGCTTTCTCATGATTTTTCAGGGTCTTTCGGATGCTTTCGTTGGTTTCCTCTGCCAGGAATTTGCCGTTTTCATCAAAGTGGACCATGACGGCTGCATCCACGAAGTCGAAGCCCAGATAGGCTGCGGTAATCATGGCGTTCAGGTATTCTCCCCGGCTGGCAATGTAGTCGGCGGACGCCCCGGCCCTCATCTTTTCAATGATGGTGGCGAATTCTTTGGTCAGGTCTACCTGAGCTCCCAGGTTGAGAGCCATGGCGGTAAACCGGTCGCAGATGACCTGGAAGACCTGTTCATAGGGCAGATTGTGCTCCATGTGGGTCTTCAGCAGGTACAGCAGATCGGTGATTTTATTGTCTTCGTTATAACGTTTTCCCGGGGCGGATACGACGACGTAGCGCCGTTCCGGATCGGCCAGGATGATATCCTTTGTCTTGGCCAGCTGGATGGCATCCGCCACCGAAGAGCCGCCGAATTTTGCAACTTTTATGCCCATATGTGTCCCTTACAGACCGGCTTCCTGACGAAGAAGCTCCGCTTTGTCTGTCCTTTCCCATGGAATATCAATGTCGGTACGTCCGAAGTGGCCATAGGCAGCAACCTGCCGGTAAATAGGCCGTCTCAGGTCCAGATTGTCAATGATGGCTGCAGGCCGCAGGTCGAAATGCTTCTTGACCAGTTCGGTCAGCTTGTCGTCTGCAATCTTTCCGGTTCCGAAGGTCTCCACCAGGATGGAAACGGGATGGGCCACACCGATGGCATAGGCCAGCTCGATTTCACATCGGTCAGCCAGGCCGGAGGCTACCACGTTCTTAGCCACATAACGGGCTGCGTAGGTGGCGGAACGGTCTACCTTTGTGGGGTCTTTTCCGCTGAAGGCACCGCCGCCGTGACGGGAATACCCGCCATAGGTGTCTACGATGATCTTTCGTCCGGTCAGGCCGGAATCTCCGTGGGGCCCGCCAATGACGAAACGACCGGTGGGGTTGACGAAGTATCGGGTATTGTCATCCAGCAGTGCTGCGGGGACAATGGGTTTGATGACATGTTCGATGATGTCCTTCTTCAGCTGTTCCAGGCTCACATCGGGATCGTGCTGAGAGGAGATCAGAATGGTGTCTACCCGAACCACTCTGGTATCATCGTATTCCACGGTGACCTGGGTCTTGCCGTCGGGTCTCAGGTAAGCCAGCTTGCCGGATTTTCGCACATCCGTCAGCTGCTTGGCCAGCCGGTGAGCCAGGGAGATGGGCATGGGCATCAGCTCCGGGGTTTCGGTGCAGGCAAAGCCAAACATGATTCCCTGGTCTCCTGCACCAATTTCATCGTACAGATCGCAGCTTGCTTCTTCTTTGCATTCGAGAGCTTTGTCCACCCCCATGGCGATATCGGAGGACTGCTCGTCAATGGCGGTCAGAACGGCACAGGTGTGGCCGTCAAAGCCGTATTCGCTCTTGGTATAACCGATATCACAGATGACTTCCCGGATTACTTTCGGAATGTCTACATAGCAGTCGGTGGTAATTTCACCCATGACCATGGCATAACCGGTGGTGGTGGTGGATTCTGCAGCAACCCTTCCGTTGGGGTCCTGAGCCAGGATGGCATCCAGGATTGCGTCAGAAATCTGATCACACATTTTATCGGGATGGCCTTCCGTAACAGATTCGGATGTAAATAATCTTTTCATTCTTTTTCTTTCCTCCATTCAGTTCTTCAGCAGAACAAAATAAAATCCTCTCCAATAAAGAAGAGGATATAAAACAATGTTTTCTCCCCTCATCTCTCTGATTTCGTCAGTAGGATTTAGCACCTTTTCTATCACCGGATTAGTACAGGCGATACCTAGGTTGCCGGACGTCTTCGGGCCTATTCCCTCAGTCACTCTCGATAAGGATCTTATTCAGTTTTCACAATTACTTTTCAATTATACCCGCAAATGGGTGGTTGTCAACATTTTTTTATCGACGGTTTTCATTTTTTATTTTTTGATTCCCCTCTTTTGTCTTAGGAACTGAAAAAACTTTAAAAACTGCCATAAACCCCAAATACCATAAGGTGGACAAGTACAACGACAAGCATGCCCCCAAGCATGAAAGAAACCGCAACTGCAGAAGGTTTCTTAATATGCAAATATAAACCGATCCCTGCCAGCAGATACCCTCCCGGCAGCACTAATTGCATTAAGGGTGGAAAAACAACAATCAGCAGTGCTAAAAAAAATAGTCCGATCAAAAGGGACATGCCCACTTTTTCCAAGGAATTTAATAGAAGTTTCCGGCACCGCACTTCTTTGAAGTTCTTTGCAGACAGGGGAACAGTTAGAAATGCCAGCAAGAGGAATAATGCCTGAACCATGAACAGATAACCCAGACCCTGGTCCGTCTCCCTATCGCCAATTAAATAACGAACTTCCAGCAGCAGCAGGAAAAAAGAAAGGACGACGCTCCAAATCAAGGCTTTTTTCAATTTGTCTTTTCCAATAAATTCCATACATTATCCCTATCCTTACTCATTATTCTAATTATCACGTGAATCGATTCTAGTATATCATGACTGCAATAAATATCCTATTCCAAATCCCTCCCATCGTGTATAATAGTAGTCACCGAACAGGAGGAACGTGCATTGAAAAAAAGTGATTTAAAAGTAATCGTCGGAGGTCTCTCCGCCCCATCCCCGGTCCAGGACCGGCGGTTTCTCTCGGCCTTTGTCACCAATACCCGGCTCATGGGGGTGGTAGGGCTCTATATTAATTGGGAGCTGGAGACCCGGGACGGCTTTACCTCCATGCACCAATATTATTACTATGATGCCGAGGAATACGGCTTTGAAACCTATAAATCCATCTACGGCAACAACGTGACGGAGCTGGCCATCGTGGAACAGACCCTCATCGGCGGCTTAGGGGGATCCAAGATCGATCTTCTGGAAGAGGAAGCCTGCCTGCTGGTCCAGCTCTTTGCTGAGGCCAACCGGACCTTCAGCCTGGATCTGCCAGGGAAGAAGGAGGAATACGACTTCATCCTGAAGATGGATCTGGATAACCGGGAAGCCCTGACCCAGGTGGTGATGGACAAGATGTGCGGCCCCCTGGAATCCGGCTATCAGGTCATCAACTATTTCCTGATGCGCTGCTTTGCCCGGGATTTTGCCGCCGCCGAATACTTGTCCGCCGGGGGCTTTGATTTGGATTTGTTTCCGGAATATGTCCCCTCCACCCTCTGCAAGAACAGCATCAAGAAGCTTCATCACGGAGTGGGAAACCGATTCAGCTGCGAATCCCTGGTGGAGGAAAACGGCAAGTATGATCTCCTCTTTACGGAAGTGGAAATCGTTGATCTTCAGATTCAGGATTACAAAAGAACCGCAACCCTGTCCATCAGCCCCCAGGAGGCCGGCATGCTCCTGGCCCGACCCGAATTTGTGACCTTGTACGAGATTGTTTTTGATCCCGTCAATTTTGATGATCTGGTGGCAGAAGCCACCGAACGGGCCATGGTGACCCTGCACCCCAACGGAAAGCTGTACCTGG
>JBLJBD010000082.1:0-2222 GCA_047637815.1 Anaerovoracaceae bacterium | reverse complement strand
TAAAAAAACTCTTGCAAAAAACAATAATTGTTATATAATAGAAAGGCATTGATTGAAAGATGCTCTCTGTGTCGGCATAAGGCTGACACCATTTAGTCCATAGGGAGGTGAAAAAATGACCAATTATGAATTAATGTTCATCCTGGAAGCAGCGCTGGAAAACGAAAAGAAGGAAGCTGTGACTGAAACCGTGAAGGAAATCATTTCCGCAGACGGAGAAGTAACCAAGGTTGACATCTGGGGCATGCGAAAACTGGCTTATCCAATTCAGAAGAAAAATGAAGGATACTATGTTGTCGTAGAGTTCAAGGCTAACCCGGATCTGCCCAAGGAGCTAGACCGAAGGCTCAGAATCTCTGATGCCGTTATCCGTCACATGATCATCAACAAAGACGAGAAATAGAGGTAAGGGTATGAACAGTGTAGTACTGATCGGAAGACTGACCCGTGACCCGGAGGTCCGATATACTCCGGAAAGCCAGTTGGCGGTAGCCACCTTTACGGTAGCTATTGACCGGCTTCAGGCAGCGGGCAAAGAAAAGCAGACCGATTTTCCCAGAGTGACCGCCTTCGGCAAGACGGCAGAGCTCTGCGAACGATTCCTGACCAAAGGGCGGCTGGTAGCCGTACAAGGACGGATTCAGACGGGAAGCTATAAGAACAAGGACGGTGCGACTGTCTACACGACCGATGTGGTAGCGGATCGGGTGGAATTCCTGGAATGGGGAGACAAGAATGAATCAGCAGCTCCCCGGACTCCTGCCGGTATACCGGACGGATTCCAGGCCATTGATGACGACGATATCCCTTTTTAAGGGTAAACCTGAATTAAAGTAATTCTGAAAGGAGGCCTATTCACATGATGGATAAAAGAAGAGGCGGCGGCATGCGACGCAAAAAGGTATGCCAGTTCTGCGCCGATAAAACAGAAACCATAGATTACAAAGACGTTGAAAAACTGAAGAAGTATGTGACAGAAAGAGGCAAGATCCTGCCCAAGAGAATCACAGGAACCTGTGCTACTCATCAGCGGGAAGTGACCACGGCAATCAAACGTGCCCGAATCGTTGCTCTGCTGCCCTATACCGCTGACTAATCAGAGGTTTGACGAACATTCTAAAGCAGGTGTGTCCTACGGACCCCTGCTTTTTTGTTTCTTCCTTTCCCCGGGGGGTTGTAGTATAATATTTATGTTGAAAATTGTATAAAGGAGGGTTTCAGATGCATAGGATTTTATCGGTCAATCCCGGATCTACGTCAACCAAAATAGCCCTTTACGAAGATGAAAAGCCAGTATTCATTCAGAATATCGAACATACCCGGGAGGAACTGGCTCCCTTTACCCGAATTCCCGACCAGTTGGAATACCGGAAGCAGCTGGTGCTGGACACCTTGGAATCCAACGGATACCAGCTGGATCAGCTTTCTGCCATCGTTGGTCGGGGCGGATTGGTACCCAACCTGAAGACCGGTGGTTATCGGGTCAACGACCAGCTGGCTACCGTCCTTTCCGGGGAGGAAATTTCCCCCCACGCCTCCAACCTGGGAGGATTGATTGCCAAGTCCCTGGCGGACCCCCTTGGGATTCCTGCCTATATTTACGATGCGGTCACTTCGGGGGAACTGAATGCAGTGGCCCGGATCACCGGCATACCGGGTGTGGTGCGGCAGAGCATGTGTCACGCTCTGAACAGCCGGGCCATGGCCAGGAAGTACGCTATTGCCATGGGGAAAAAATATGAGGACATGAGGATTTTGGTAGCCCACCTGGGAGGAGGAACCTCGGTCAGTGCCCATGAGAACGGGAAAATCATCGATTCCATCGGTGATGATGACGGTCAATTCTCCCCGGAACGGTCGGGAAGCGTTCCTCTCCTCAGCGTCATTGATATGTGTTACTCCGGTTTATATACCAAGGAGGAGATGGTCCAGAAAATCCGGGGCAAGGGGGGCATGTTCGCCCACTTGGGCACCAGCGACTGCCGGATCATTGAACAGCGGATCCAGGAGGGAGATGAAAAGGCCAAAGTGGTTTTTGAAGCCCAGGCCTATCAGATTGCCAAGGGCATCGGCCTTCTGTCCATTACCCTGAAGGGTCAGGTGGACGTCATCATCCTGACTGGAGGAGTAGCCCATTCCAGGCTGCTTACCTCACTGGTGGAAAAATACGTCAGCTTTATTGCACCGGTGGTAGTGATGCCGGGAGAAAATGAAATGGAAGC
>JBLJBD010000081.1:0-3470 GCA_047637815.1 Anaerovoracaceae bacterium | reverse complement strand
CTTACTTTTGATAGATGATCTTTCCGTCCATGATGGTCATTTCCACCTGAGCCTTCCGGATTTCCTCCGGAGTGACGGCGAACAGATTCCGGTCCACCACCACCACATCGGCGAATTTTCCCTTTTCCAGGGTTCCCAGTTCATCCTCCCGGCCGATGCCATAGGCAGAGCCATGGGTATACCCTTTGATCACTTCCGCTACGGTCAGCTTTTCAGAAGGATTCCAGCCCCCTTCCGGCAGACCGTCGTCGTGAAGCCTGGTGACACCTCGGTGAATTTCATAGAAAGGATTGTTGTCCACCACCGGGCAGTCGCTGCCGATAGCCAGCACGCCGGCCTGTTCCAGCAGGGTTTTAAAGGGCCAGGTTGTAGCAGCCAGCTCTTCTCCCAAGGCGGTACGGTATTCTTCTCCTTCCCAGGTGGGCAAAAGACCCAGATGCTCCGGCTGAACAGAAGGGATCAGCCCCAGTTCCCGGAACCGGGGCCGGTCATCGGGATGAATCAGTTCCACATGCTCAATGGCGTGGCGGACATTCTTCTTGCCATATTTTTTCATCGCCTCTTCATAGCAATCGATGGTAAATCGTATCGCCCGGTCACCGATGGCATGAATCTTGATCCAAAGGCCCCGTTTGTGGCCTTCCAGGATTCCTTCCCGGATCCGCTCCAGTTCAGATAGTTGGGTCCCCCGGTTTCCGGGAGCATCGGCATAGTCTTCCAAAAGAAGGGCCGTGTGGGTAGTGATGACTCCATCCACAAACTGTTTCAGCATATGGGCCCGGACCTTTTCGCCCTGATATTTTTTGCTGTTCTCCAAAGCTTCATCCAGATCCCCCAACAGGTTCGCTGCTGCCGTGATGCGGATGGATAGTTCTCCAGTCTCTTCCATGGCCGAATAGACTTCCAGGGAGCCCAGATTCCGACCGAAGTATGGCTGGACATCCACCACGGAGGTGATGCCCAGCGGAGCGGCTTCTGCCATGTATTTCCGAAGGAAGGTCTTTTCCTGCTCCTCGGTAAAATTCAGGGCGTGGGCAGCAACGGGAGCGATGGCAGACTCGTAGAGGAATCCGGAAGGTTCCCCCTTTTCATTCCTGGATATCTCGCCGCCGAAGGGGTCCGGCGTATCCTTGGTGACTCCGGCAATTTCCAGGGCCTTGCTGTTGACCCAGGCACCGTGGGCTTCCGCATTGAGAAGGAATACGGGGCGGTCCGGAAACCAGCGGTCCAGAGTTTCCTTTACCGGTAGCTCCTTCACATCCCAATAAACATGGTACCAGTTGAAGCCGAAGACCCAACCCTCCGTCGGATTGGCATCTTCAAACTCCTTCAGGATCCGGGCTGCTGCTTCTGCTGACTTAGCAGAACCCAGATTCACATAGGTCTTATACATCCCTGCTAAGATCAAGTGGGTGTGGCTGTCGTGGAAGGCTGGCATGACCAGTTTGTCCTGGTATTCAAACAGCTTGGTATCCGATGTCATATACTGTTCCGCTTCCGATGCCGGCCCCACCGCAAGGATCCGGTTGCCTTCCATAGCCACAAAGCCTTCATAGGGTGCATCCGACACGCTGTCAAATAAGGCGTTGCTTTTAATGACGATTCTATTGCTCATGATTTTTTCCCTTTCCGATTCTTACATTAAAATTCCTGCAATAAGATAGGCGGCTGCAGTAACGATGATAGCAGGAAGAATCATGGGCAGGGCTGTTCTGGCATAGTCGATATTCTTGATTTTAGCCAGTCCGCAGGTCAATGTCACCGAGTCCCCATAGAAACAGGTGGAACTTCCTGCTGCGGCCCCCGCGATAACCGCTCCAATAGTCAGGTACATGTTGGCGTCTAAGGAATCAGCAAGGGGCACCATGATGGGGAAGCACACAGCTGCCATGCCCCAGAAGCTGCCGGTTACAAATCCCAGCACCAGCAGAACAATAAAGGCGATCAGGGGCAGGAAGCTGGCATTGATCAGAGGAGATACCAGATCGATGACATAGGGAGCAAGGCCCAGGGTATCGTTGGCATTCTGCAGGACAAAGGCGCTGATAACGATGGCGGTTACCACGAACATCTCCTGGAATCCTGTCCAGATGGAATCAAAGGCTTCTCCGAATTTAAGAAGCTTCTGAGGGATATACATGATCAGGGATACGGCGATTCCCACCAGAAGTCCATAGGTCAGTTCCTGTGTATACAGGGTGATTCCAATCAGAAGGACCATGGGAACCAGGAAATTCCAGACACTGGTAACCGGTTTTTCTTCTTCATCCGGGCTGTCCATCAGAGCATCCGGCATTACCGCTCCAGTTTTTTCCGCTCTTTCTTCCGCCAGCTTCATGGGGCCGAAGGGCTTGATGATCCGCAGCTGGTAAAGCAGTACAAAAAGCAGGGATATCCATGCGTAGAACATAAAGGGAACCGACTTGACTACAGCATCGATTCCATTGCCCGGCAACATGCCCAGGGCTTCGATCTGGCTTCCCATAAAAACTCCCCAGAGGGAAAGGGGAACCAGGATACAAGTGGCACAGGCCACCATATTGATGGCAAAGGCAAACATTTCCCGGGACATCCGGTTTTCATCAGCGATGGTCCGGCTGGCGACTCCTGCGCCCAGGATGCTGAAATAGTTATCCAGGAACAGGACGATCCCCATGGCCCAGGCCAAGATCCCGGTTTTCTTTTTATTGGTGGCAAACCGGAGTCCAAGTCTCGTAAATCCGGATATGGCGTTGGAGACCTCCAGCAATTTGATGAAAATGCCGAAGAGGCCAAAAATGATAATGAAGTAAGCCGATTCACCCAGTTCCAGATAAAGAGAATCCAGATAAGAAAAGACGAAGTTCGGGCCATCCAGTATTAAAAATCCAATCAGGGTTCCGATAACCAGGGGCTCCAAAGCCCTTTTCGTGATAATGGCGGTAACGATGACGGCTGTTACCGGCAATAAACTCAGTATGCCATAGTTTGCAACTGCATCCATTCAAATTCCTCCTTATTATTCTACCTTATTCAGAAATATGAAGTTTCAGGATTTCCTGATAGGAATCCACTCTTCGGTCCCGATGGAACTGAAGGATATCCCTGGCTCTTTTGATTTCATCCAGATCCAGCTCTGCGACGATCAGATCTTCTTCATTTCTCTTTCCTTCTGCTATGACATTTCCCCAGGGATCGGACACGAATCCTCTGCCGTAGAATTCCATATGACCGCTTCCGTCGGTGGCGTCTTCTCTTCCAACCCGGTTGCAGGCGCAGACGTAGAAATTGTTGTGGATCCCGTGGCCCCGGATGGCATCAACCCAGGTCTGAGAGGTATCCAGATCCGGATTGTCCGGTTCGGATCCGATGGCGGAAGGATAAAATACAAAATCAGCTCCCTTAAGGGCCAAAATTCTGGTCGGTTCCGGGAACCACTCATCCCAGCAGATCAGGACGCCAAAGGTGCCGTATTTGGAACGGAATACCAG
>JBLJBD010000080.1:0-12676 GCA_047637815.1 Anaerovoracaceae bacterium | reverse complement strand
TTTACGCCAGGCCGAAAAGCCGAGGCAGGAACAGGGATAAGCCGGGAACAAAAGTGGTCAGAGCCAGGGTAGGTATCCAGGCAAAAGCGATGAACCACATGGTGGGTCCCATCATCTCTCCGATGGGGGCGTTGCCGATACGGGATCCCAGATACAGGAAGGGCGCTGTTGGGGGAGTGACGCATCCCAATCCCAGGTTGACGCCCATAATGGCGGCAAAATGAACCGGACTGACTCCCAGCTGAATGACAACAGGCAGCAGGATGGGTGTGGTCAACAGGATAGCACTGGTATCATCCATCAGCATACCGATGACGATCAGGAACAAGTTGACCATCAAAATCAGAATCACCGTGTTATCTGTAACAGAAGTCATGGCGTTCAGAATCATCTGGGGCACGTTTTCCATAATATAAAGTCTGGACAGCATCATAACCGACAGCAGCATGATCATGATGACCCCTGCTGTGGTACCGGCAATGATCAGGCTTTCCCGGAAGGTCTTGCCGTTCAGCCCCTTGTAGAACCAGATGCCAACGGGGATGGTGTAAATAACGGAGACCGCTGCAGCCTCGGTGGGTGTCAGGAATCCGCCGTAGATTCCACCCAAAATGATGATTGGTGCCACCATGGCCGGAATGGCTCTGACGGTACGTTTACCCAGGGTCTTAACGTATACCGGCCGTTCCATCCTCTCCATCAGCCGGATTTCCTTATGGTTTCTCAAGAGCCAGAAGTTGGTGGCGCTGAGCAGGATGACCAGAATGATGCCGGGGATAACTGTGGAAAGGAAGCAGGCCAGAACCGACTGTCCGCCGATAAAAGCGTAGATAATCATATTCAGGCTTGGTGGGATCAGCAAACCCAGCAGGGACGCACTGGAAATCAGAGCGGCAGATACGCCTTTGGGGTATCCGGCCTTTTCCATACGGGGCAGCATGATGGATCCGATGCAGGACAACGTAGCAAAGCCGCTGCCGGAAATGGATCCGAACAGGGCGCAGGACACGACCATAACGGCACCAAGACCGCCCCGGACCCGTCCGATGAACATCTCAACAAAGTTGATCAGGCTCTCACCGATACCGCTTTTTTCCATCAGGTTGCCTGCCAGGATGAACAAGGGGATGGCTACCAGAATCAGAGAACTGACCTTGCTGAAGCCGTAAGGCAACAGGAAGGTATAATCATAACCTCCGCCCAGTACGATGACCAGGGATGAGGCAAAGAATGCAAAGGGGATGGGTACTCCAAGCAGCAGGACTACTACGAGTACAAGAACAGCTATTCCTACCAACATGAGCTACACCTCCTGCCCTTCATTATTCTTAGGTTCCAACGGGATTTCTTTTTTGATGTATTTCAATACAAACAGTTTGACTTCATCGTATAAATATACAATATTATAAAAAGTAATGATGCCCAGGCCGAAGAGCAGGGAAGATTGGGAAACGGTCATGGGGATTCTCCAAACAGGAGTTTTTTGCTGCATTTCGACGGTCCACTCGAACAACTGCAAAGCCCACATCATAAACAGCACACCCAGTACCAGGGTCAGCAGGTTTCGCAATATCATCACCAGGGACTTGGCCATGCTTTCCGGCATGGAGACCACCAGAATATCGGCGGTGATATGGCTTCTTTCAAAGCTTCCGTGGGCAGCTCCGATCATATAGAGCCAGAAGGCAAAGATGATGAGGATCTCTTCATAACCAAGAAAATTTATATTTAGTGCGCGGGTAATTACAGCTGCGAAGGTAATCACCGTAACCATCACAGAACATACAACCAAACCAAAACGCAGGAGCTTCTGCAGCCCCGACCAGAACAGGGTTCTTTCCAGTCTGTTTTCCATAGGTCAACTCTCCTATCTCTATCAAAGCAGAGGGAAGGCGAATCCTTCCCTCTGCTCCGTTTATTATATTTGTCTTTTCTCTGAACTTCAGGAGCTATTGAAGCTTTTCAACCTCAGCTCTCATACCGTCCATCAGTTCCTTGGTCAGGAGCTCTTCCAGCTTCGGCCAGGTATTTTCCCGAACGAAATCAGCATAAGCGTTGACCTGTTCTTCTGAGAACTCGACTACTTCTACGCCGTAGTCATCAGCCAGTTTCTGCATATAGACCTTTTCGTTCTCTTCAGCAACGGTGAAGCTCTTGATGCTCTGTTCCTGGAAGACGTCGATTACTGTCTGTGCATCTTCTTCGGACAGCTTAGCCAGAGATTTTTCACTGATGACATAGCTGGTAGCTTCTGCATGGATGTAATTAACATACATGTGGTTGATGACTTCACCGACCCAGGCGTAGTTCATGTTGGGAGTACCGCCAACCCATCCGTCAACGACTTTGGTCTGAATGGCTGTGGGAACTTCAGCATAAGGTACGGTAATCGGATTGTATCCCAGATCTTCCTGAGCCACACGGAAAGTGATCATGGCCGGGCTTCTGGTTTTTACGTTCTTGTTGACTCCCGGTGTGAAAACATCGTTAGGTTCTGCTACAAAACCCATGCCGATGAATCCTTCCAGTACGATTCCAAGGAATTTCACTCCGTTTGCTGCAGTCAGTTCACCCAGCTGCGTGCTCAGATAGGAGTCGGGAGCGAATAAGATTTTTGCTTCTTCATAGTTCTTGGCATAATAAGGAACATAAGCGGCTCCCAATCTGGCATCCAGCGCATCCGGAATGGTGATCTGGGCCATGTCGATGGTGCCTCGAACGACTTCTTCATAAACGGTCTCATAACCGCCCAGCTGGCTGGCCGGGAAGTACTGAACCTCTACCCTGCCTTCGGTCCTTTCCTTGACCATGGCAGCGGCATCATTATTCAATCCGGTGGCAATATGTTCCAGGGGAGCGTCCGAAGCTAATCTCAGGACTACAGTTTCACCGCCGCCTCCGCCATTTTCTGCCGGTTCTTCGGATCCGCCGCATCCTGCTGCAAATACCGATACCAACAGGACCAGCACCAGCATTAATGATATTTTTTTCATATCCTTCTCCTTTTCGCTTATCAACATTGAACCGTTAAGTTCAGCAGTCTTTTGGGTTGCTTATACTCCTCCTCCCTCCATTATTACGGACTTCCAAAGATTGTTACATTTTTGTTACAATTTTCTGAAAGTTTCATTTGAGTTCATTATAGTTTTATCTGAAGCACCTGTCAATGAAAATGAAATTATCTAAAAAATAACAATTCAAAACTAGTCGAAAGCCGTCGAAATCAACACCCGACAGGGATTTGCGCCCACCACCGAATATTCTGAAATTTCACCGTTTGTTTACAGTCTGAAGGGGATTTGATATAATGAATTAATTGAAAAATAGAAAGGAATCGAGTCGAACCTTATGAATAAAAAACTAAAATCCACCATGTTCCTGATGTTGACCGCCATCATCTGGGGAACAGCCTTTGTGGCCCAGCGGGAGGGGATGTCTTCCATCGGCCCTTTTATGTTCAGTGCCCTTCGGATGTATCTGGGGAGCCTCACCCTGCTCCCCATCATTCTGTATTATGACAACAAAAATCGACGACTCCTTTCTTCCGGGTCTCTGCCCAAAGCAGATTCCCTGGTGGAAGGTCATCCGTCGGATCTTCGTAAAGGCGGCATCCTGTGCGGTATCATCATCTTTTTTGCTGCTAACTTTCAGCAGGTGGGCCTGGTTTCGGTCAGTGCAGGGAAAACAGCCTTCATAACAACCCTGTATATCCTCCTGGTGCCTGTAATTGGTCTTTTCCTCAAACAAAAACTCAACCGGAATATCTGGTTAGGGGTGATCCTGGGAACCGTGGGTCTCTATTTTTTATGCATCACCGAGGCCTTTACCATCGCCTTCGGGGATTTAATCGTTCTGATCGGCGCCCTCTTCTGGGCTTTCCATATTCTGTGTGTCGATCATTATGCTCCCCGGGTCATGGTTTCCAAACTAATCGCCATCCAATTCCTGGTGGCCGGCACCATGAGTCTGGTGGTGGCCCTGTTCACCGAAGAAATGATTTTTTCCGGCATGCTGGAGGCTATGCCCACCATCGCCTATACCGGAATCATGTCCTCCGGCCTGGCCTTTACCTTCCAGGGCCTGGGGCAAAAGGATGCCAATCCCACAACGGCTTCCATCATACTGAGTACGGAAGCACTCTTTGGCGCCATTGCCGGGTACCTGTTCCTGCAGGAGATCTTTACCCAACGGGAATTCATCGGCTGCGTCCTGATGTTCGGAGCCGTAATCATCTCCCAATTGCCTGTAAAGCACAAACTAATATCAAGGAGGAATGAAAGATGATAAATTTTACCAGAGATGAGGCTATGGCCCTCCTGAAAAAGTATAACAGGGAGGATTTTCATATTGTCCACAGTGAAACCGTAGAGTCGGTCATGCGATACTTTGCAAAGGAAATGGGTTTTGCGGAAGAAGAAGAATTCTGGGGTCTGGTTGGACTCCTACACGATATCGACTTTGAAGAATTCCCGGAGGAGCACTGCATCAAGGCACCGGAACTATTGGCAGAAATAAGTGCAAGCCCCGAATTCGTCCACGCAGTTGTCTCCCATGGCTACGGCCTCTGTACCCAGGTGGCACCGGAGCATATCATGGAAAAAATCCTCTTTGCTACCGACGAGCTGACCGGCCTCATCGGAGCCGCTGCCCTCATGCGCCCTTCCAAAAGCGTCTGCGACATGGAGCTTTCTTCCCTGAAGAAAAAGTATAAGGACAAAAAATTTGCAGCAGGCTGCTCCCGGGAAGTCATTGCTACCGGAGCTGAAATGCTGGGATGGGAGTTGGATGAACTTCTGGACAAGACACTGGCTGCCATGAAGGCCACCTGCTCCTGATTCAAACCGAACCGGCTATAAGAAAACGAGGTACCCCATTGAATACTTTAGAAAAAAAATTGAAATCCCTGGAAAATATTCTATCCCAACACGCCAATCTGGGCATCGCTTTTTCCGGTGGAGTGGACAGCACCTTCCTGCTGGCTTTTGCAGCAGCCCGCCTCCCAGAGGGCCACTCCATCACTGCCATCACTGTCAGTGCTCCCAATTTCGCTCCTGATGAAGTGGAGTTCGCCAAAGATTTTTGTGAAAACCGGGGAATCCGCCATATGATTATCACCATGGACTTCAGCAACATTGAAGGCCTGGCTGAAAATACAGAAGAGCGATGCTATTTCTGCAAAAAGTCGATCTTTTCCACCGTGAAACGGATTGCCGGGAACAACAGCATCCCCGTCATCGCCGACGGCACCAATCTGGATGACCAGGGAGATTATCGGCCCGGTAAAAAAGCTCTCTTGGAATTAGGGGTGCTGAGCCCCCTTCTGGAAGCCGAACTGACAAAGGATGAAATACGCCAGGCTGCCTTTGATATGGATTTACCGATCTGGAATAAGCCGGCCTATGCCTGTCTGGCATCCCGGGTTCCTTATGGAGAACCCATCACCGAGGAAAAGCTGGGGGCCATTTACCTGGTGGAAAAAGAAATCCGAGATTTGGGGTTCAGCCAGGTCCGGGTCAGGCATCACGGGGACATTGCCCGAATCGAGCTGCTGATCGAGGATTTTGCTGCGTTCCTTTCACCGGAAATTACAGAGCAGATTGACCGGGCTGCCAAAATTGCCGGATTCCGCTACGCCGCCCTGGATTTATCCGGTTATCGAATGGGCAACATGAACACTCATCTGGAAAGGATCGGAAATCATGAATAAACTATTCAGGATGCTGAGTCTCGTTCTTATTGGGGTGATGCTGATGACTTTGGTACCGGCACCCGCCTCTGCTGATGTCCACCGAAGCGACATGCGGGGCGTATGGGTTTCTACCATTTTCAATCTGGATTATCCGGGTACAAAAAATAATGAAAAAGCCCAGAAGGACGAATATCGGGCCATGCTGGATCAGCTCCAGGCGGCCGGTATCAATACGGTGATGGTCCAGGTCCGTCCCAAGGCGGATGCTTTTTATCCTTCAGCCATCAATCCCTGGTCAGAAAGCTTGACGGGAACCCAGGGCCGGGATCCGGGTTACGATCCGCTGGCCTTTATGGTTGAAGAAACCCATCGGCGGGGCATGTCCTTTCATGCCTGGCTCAACCCTTACCGGGTCACCACCGGTACTACGGATGTTACTACCCTGGCGGACAACCATCCGGCAAGGCTTCATCCCGACTGGCTGATCACCCACAACGGAGCTCTCTATTACAACCCCGAGTCGGAGGGAGTTAAGAATCATGTCATCGACACCGTAGCCGAGATTGTTACCAACTATGATGTGGACGGGATTCATTTCGATGATTATTTCTATCCTTCCAATTATCCGCTGCCTGAAGGAGAATCCAGAGACGGAAAAATCGCCGATGCAAGGAGAGCTACGGTCAACGACATGGTTGCCCAGGTCTATCAGACTATTAAGAGAATTGACTCCTCCGTCCTCTTCGGCATCAGCCCCATGGGGATTTGGAAAAACAAAAAATCCGATCCTACCGGCTCTGCCACCACAGGAAGCGAAGCTTATTATTCTGTTTTTTCTGATTGTCGTCAGTGGATCAAGGCTGGCACCATCGATTACATTGTCCCTCAGATTTATTGGGAAATCGGCTTCCCTGCTGCTGATTACCAGACCCTTGTCAGCTGGTGGTCCAGAGAGACCCACGGTTCTCCGGTGACCCTCTATATCGGCCAGGCTGCCTATCGGGACGGGGTTGCCGCTCAAATGGGACAGCAGCTGAACATTAATCAACAGTACTCCAATGTCAAAGGAAGCGTGTTCTTTCGGGCCAAGGATATTCAGAACAACCGGCAAGGGATCGCCAATCAGCTGAAGACCTTCTACAGCCAAAAGGAAGCAGAAGCTCTTCCTTCCACCCACCGGGTGATGATGGGCGGGAGGCTGCTGCCTCTTCAGGCCTATAACATCAACGGCTCCAACTATTTCAAGCTGAGGGATCTGGCAACCGTCCTTTCCGACACATCGGCCCGATTTAATACCAGGTGGGATCCGGTTACGGAAACCATCCACCTTGAGACAGGCACCGCTTACCTTCCCGTAGGAGGGGAGCTGGCTTCCTCTGCCCCAATTACAGCGAAAGCTACCATGACTACGGCTACTCTGACCCTGGATGGATCCCTCTCCTATGCCGGCGCCTTCAATATCCTGGGCAACAATTATTATAAGCTGAGGGATATCGGCAGCCTCACCGGTTTTTCAGTGGACTGGGATCCGGCGGAATCCCTGATTACCATCACCCCTTAAGACAGGGGACATTCGACATGCATAAGGCCTTCCCAATCGGGAAGGCCTTATTTTTATTGTTTTCAATTTTAGGGGTGATTATTCTGCCATGAACAGGGCGACGTCTTCGTCAGGCGTGCCGATACCGGCAATACCAAAGTTTTCCACCAGCACCTTCGCCACATTGGGAGAAAGGAATGCGGGCAGGGTGGGACCCAGATGGATGTTCTTCACACCCAGATACAGCAGGGCTAACAGCACGATGACCGCTTTTTGCTCGTACCAGGCAATGTTATAAGCGATCGGCAGCTCATTTACCGACTCCACTCCGAAGATTTCCTTCAGTTTCAGGGCAATGACTGCCAGGGAATAGGAGTCGTTACACTGGCCTGCATCCAGAACCCTTGGAATTCCTCCTATATCGCCTAATGGCAATTTGTTGTACCGATACTTGGCACAACCGGCGGTCAGGATAACGGTGTCCGGTGGCAAAGCTTTGGCAAACTCCGTATAGTATTCTCTGGACTTCATGCGGCCGTCACAGCCAGCCATGACAAAGAACTTCTTAATAGCACCGGATTTGACAGCATCCACCACTTTGTCCGCCAGGGCAAATACCTGATCGTGGGCAAATCCGCCGACGATGGTTCCCTTTTCGATTTCCGTGGGTGCCGGAAGCTTCTTTGCCATTTCGATAACAGCAGAAAAGTCCTTTTTACCATTTTCGTCGGGAAGGATGTGGGTACATCCCGGAAAACCAGCAGATCCGGTGGTAAATATCCTGCCGCGGATTTCCTCGCTTCTGGGAGGAACAATGCAGTTGGTGGTAAAAAGGATCGGGCCATGGAAGGTGGCAAATTCATCGATCTGCTTCCACCAGGCGTTGCCATAGTTCCCTACCAGGTTGTCGTATTTCTTAAAGAGAGGATAATAATGAGCCGGCAGCATTTCGCTGTGGGTGTAAACGTCCACGCCGGTTCCTTTGGTTTGTTCCATCAACTGCTCCAGGTCCACCAGATCATGTCCGGAAATCAGGATGGCCGGATTGTTCCGTACGCCGATATTGACCTGAGTGATCTCCGGAGATCCGAAACGGGAAGTATTGGCTGCATCCAGCAAAGCCATGGCTTCGACGCCGTATTGACCGGTTTTCAGGGTCATGGCCACCAGGGCGTCCACCGAAAGATCATCGTTCAGCGCTGCGGCCAGAGCCTCATGCATGAAGCCGTAAATAGCCGGATTTTCTTTGCCGATGTTCAGGGCATGCTCCGTATAGGCTGCCATACCCTTCAGACCATACAGGATCAGTTCCCGCAGAGACCGGATGTCCTCATTCTCTGTGGCAAGAACGCCGGCTTCCTTGGCCAGTCCCAGCATTTCTTCCCTGGTTCCCGCCTTAAACGTGGCCGCTTTTATAGTACAGTTCATGCTGGTCTCTTCAATAAACTGATTCCGAAGGTTAACCATTTTCCGAATCTGAGCTTCGATGGCGGCTTCATCAAAATTGGCATTGGTGATGGTCATGAAAAGACTCCGAACCATTTCATGGTTGATTTCCTTCAGTTCCTCCACTTTCATCCCGGACTGAATCACCGCACTGGAGAGCCCCTTCAGGGCATACATCAGCACATCCTGAAGATTGGCGACTTCTTCATTTTTACCACAGACACCACGAATCTCGCATCCGATGTTCTTCGCAGCCTCCTGGCATTGATAACAAAACATTCCCATAGCACGTTCCTCCACTTCTGATAACCGAAGTTATTCTACCGTTGAAAACTCTTCTTTCTCCGCAAAGCAGACGGGACATGTCCAATCATCGGGAAGGCTTTCGAAGGGTGTTCCGGGAGCAATGCCATTATCGGGATCGCCCACTTCCGGGTCATAGATATAGCCACAAGGTCCGCATTCATATTTTTTCATTGTTCTTACCTCCATATTGATAAGTTGTGACGGTTAGTTTCATTATAATCGAAAGGCAGAAAAAAATATACTATAATTGTCGATAAATTCCACCCATTTTATTCATGGAATTCTTCTTGCATTTCCTCGTTGTTCCTTGTATAATTTGTACTTGTGTTGTGTATTCATTTACGGTCAACATGGCTAATAATTTAACAATCTTGTCCTAGTGAAAGGAGCACTTGAAATGTCAGATCATTCCCCCGGGAACAACATCACCTACACCATGCCCGTCCTTGCAAATCCCTCCGCCATCGGCCTTTTTGGGCTGGCTATGGTAACCCTGGTCGCCTCGACCCAAAAGCTGGGGATCACCGACGGCACGTCTCTGGTCATCCCTTGGGCCATCTTTCTTGGCGCAGCTGCTCAGCTCTATGCCTCCATCGTGGACGCCCGGCTGAACAATACTTTTGGGGCTACGGCCTTTGGTGGCTATGCCTTCTTTTGGTTTGCCGTAGCCTTTACCTGGATGACCCAGAATGGCGTCTTTGGCAACACCATGGCGAAAACCGCCGATATCCGGGAGCTGGGCTTCGCTTTTGTTGGGTATCTGATTTTTTCAATTTATATGACCATCGCCTCCATGGGGGTCAATAAAGTCCTGTTCTTTGATTTTCTCTTTATCGATCTGCTGTTCATCGGTCTTTCCTGCAGCATACTGGGGATTGCCCCCCACGCTACCCACCTGCTGGCTGCCTGGTCAGAGCTGATCATCTCCATGATTTCTTTCTACGGTTCCGCCGCAGTAGTGATCAACACCCAGTTTGGCAAGACCATCCTGCCCACCGGAAAGCCTTTCCGGGTTTTTCAGTAGCAAAGGTCCTCCACTTTTCAAGCCTATCCGATAATATAAAAATAAACGGCTCCAAAGTGGAGAAAAGAACCCAGCAAAACAAAAACATGAAAAATCTCATGGAAACCGAACCAGTCCGTCAGGTTCGGTTTTTTTATGGCATAAAAGACAGCCCCGATGGAATAGGAGATTCCTCCGGCGGCAATGAGGGCAAGGCAGCCTCCCGGGATTTGATCAAAAGCTTTCCAGTCGAAAACGATCGCCCACCCCATGACCAGATACAGAGAAGTATAAAGCAATCGGGGTGCTCCCATCCAGAAAACTTTCATCAGGATTCCTCCCAATGCTACGCTCCAGATAACCATCATAAAAACAGTTGCATCTCCGGGAGTCATATAGGCCAGGGATACCGGGGTGTAGGTTCCGGCAATCAGCACATAGATCATGGCATGATCCAGTTTTCGCAGCCTTTCCAGGGGCAGCTTGGGCAAATTGACATAATGATAAATTGAACTGGCGGTGTAAAGGGCCACCAGGGACAGGCCAAATATTACTCCGCCTATAACGGCAGGAGACGGTCCGGTACCGATGACAAGGGGCTTGCCCACCAGCAGGATCAAAGCGGCTCCCGATAACAGGGCACCGGCAAAATGAGTGTAAAAACTCCAGGCTTCTCTTGGGTTGTTCATGATCTTCTCCTTAACATAAAAAACGGGTTATATAGTTTTCAATACCATATCTCCCGTTTATTATATCATATATCTCTTTTGTTTCAAGAGTAAAAGCGGAATCGCGGAAATTTTTCTTTTACAAACGGCCCCACAGGATTTCCATGCTGATGGTCACCGAAGAAATTCCCTCTCGATTCAGTACAGCCTCTTCCACTTCAGAAAGCATGGGAGTCATCCGCATGAAATGTCCAATCTGCTCCCGGTCAACCGGAAGCTGATAGAGAACCTTTTTCCTCTCCGGTTTTTTCAGATGGCTCAGGGCATAGTCGACAGTCTCCCGATTGGAGTACTCCTTGTGAATCAGATGATCGGCTGCGGCCTTTCGGATTTCCTGCAGGTATTCGTCCCCGGGAATCACCTTGATCAGCAGCCCTTGATTCTGCAGGACCCGTTTAAATTCTTTATAATTTGCCGGGGTGAGTACATCCAGAATGATGTCCATCGAACGGTCCCGGTAGGGCAGCCTTGCCAAATCACCGATAGCCCAGCTGACTGGGGACGGGTAATCCGTGGCCAGGGCGATGGCTTCCTTGGACAGGTCCAGCGCAAACACCGTCAGGCCCTCTTCCTTTGACAGAAAATCGGAATAGTATCCTTCCCCGCATCCCGCATCCAGAAGCCGAAGAATCTCTATTTCTTTTACCCGGCGATATTCCTTGACGATTCCCAAAATTTCATCTGCCACGGGTCGGTAGAATCCTTCGGCAAACAACGACTTTCGACTGGAAAACAGTTCTTTATTATATTGAGTCTTTTTGGTTTCATTCAGGAAGTTCACATATCCCTTTTTTGAAAGGTCAAAGGCATGTTCCCTCTTGCACAGAAGCTTGCCTGATTTCAAGGCCTTCATCCGGCCTCCGCACAGAGGGCATTGAAAAACCTCTTGGTTTTCCCGAAGGATCCGGATACTCCGGTCGATCTTGCTCTCTGTTATATGCAGCATTTTTTCACCGGTACCAGATCTCGATCGATCAGGTCCTGAAGGGTAACCTGGTCCAGGTAGTCGTTCATGACCTGATGGAGGCCTTTCCAAAGCTGCAGGGTTGCGCAGTCGGTTGCCCGATCACAGGGGTTGGGTTCCTTTTCCAGACAGGTGACCGGAGCCAGCGTGCCCTCGGATACCCGAAGGATCTCTCCCACCGTATACTCAGAGGGGAGCTTGGCCAGTTTGTAACCGCCGTTCGGGCCCCGCAGGCTCAGCAGAAGACCTCCTTTATTGAGAAGGTTGATGATCTGTTCCAGATATTTAACCGATATTTCCTGTCTTTGGGAAATATCCCTCAGGTTGACGAAATCCCCCTCGGCATGGTGCCCCAGGTCGATCATCAATCGAAGGGCATATCGTCCTTTTGTAGAAATTTTCATAAATTACCTCCGCGCTTAGTTAAAAATATATCATAAGGCGGAGGCAAAATCAAGTTTTCCCAGTTTTTTAGTGTGAAATTCATCCCCCATGGACCATGTCCTTCCATTCCAGATAAAAATAGTTGCTTTTCTTCTCTTCTCCGATGGTAGAGCTTCCTCCCCGGGAGGGATGGATGCGAACATGCTCCGGCTGATCTTCAATCAGATGGACGATTGTTTTTCTCATATCCGCCAGACTTCCGCTGGGCAGGTCCCATCGCCCGACCCTTCCTTGATACAGCGTATCCCCCGTATAGAGATCATCCCGGTATCGGAAGCAGACGCTGCCCTGGGTATGGCCCGGGGTGTGGATGGTATGAATCCTGTTTTCATTGATATAGAAGGTATCTTTATCCCGAATCAAGATAATCCGCAAGTCATCTATGCGGAAGGGCGCCTCTTGTCCCATCGGCTTAATCTCGTGGTTATAGGAATCGGTGAATATCTCAAATTCCTTCCGATGCATATAAATAGGCACATTTGCCACATCAAGAGCCCTGATGTTCTCCGGATGGGCATCCGTCAGCAGGATTCCCAGCACATTAAGCTGGTTTTCC
>JBLJBD010000079.1:0-26960 GCA_047637815.1 Anaerovoracaceae bacterium | reverse complement strand
CGCCGGCCCGGTTGATTTCTTTGATGATTTCAAAGATGCTTTTCACTACCAGGGGAGCCAGCCCCAGAGAAGGTTCATCCATCATCAGCAGCTTGGGCTTGCTCATCAGTGCCCGGCCAACGGCCAGCATCTGCTGCTCCCCTCCGGACAAGGTTCCGGCTGCCTGCCAAGAGCGTTCCTTCATTCGGGGGAATAATTCGAAAACCCATTCCTTATCCTTCTGGATCTGAGCTTTGTCATTTCTGGTGTAAGCACCCAGCATCAGGTTTTCGTCTACCGTCAGGTTGGGGAATACTCTCCGTCCTTCCGGGCAGAGGATGATTCCTTCTTTGACGATATCCTTGGTCTTCATATTGGTGATATCCACTCCGTCGCACAGGACCGTGCCGGTGGTCTTAGGCACCAGGCCCATGATCCCCTTGAGGGTGGTGCTCTTCCCGGCTCCGTTGGCGCCGATAAGGGAAATGATCTTGCCGCTTTCCACAAGCATATCGATGCCCCGGAGAGCATGAATCCCTCCGTAATGGACTTGTAGGTTTTTAATTTCCAGCATTATTCATCCACCCCCAGATACGCTTCGATTACCTTCGGATTATTCTGTATTTCCTTGGGACTGCCGCTGGCGATGGTGATGCCATAGTCCAGTACATAGATTCGGGAGCAGATTCCCATAACGACTTGCATGTGATGCTCGATCATAAGGATGGACAGGTCGAAGTCATCCCGAATCTTAGCCACGAAATGCATCAACTCGTCGGACTCCTGAGGGTTCATCCCGGCAGCCGGCTCATCCAGCAGCATGAGCTGGGGTTTGGTAGCCAGAGCCCTGGCGATTTCCAGATGCCGCTGTTTTCCATAGGGAAGGGAAGTGGAGATGTCATTTTTCACATCAGCCAATCCAAGCATTTCCAATAGATCCATGGATTCCTGACGAATCCTTTTTTCCTCTTCCTTGTTCAGCATGAAAGTAGCCGAAAAGGGGTTGGCTTTTACGGTCATGTGCTTGGCAATCAGAACGTTCTCAAAAACCGTCAGGTTTTTGAAAAGTCGGATGTTCTGGAAGGTTCGGGCAATCCCCTTCCGGGTAATGATATCCGGAGTAGGGGCCAGGCGTACATCATATTTCCCCAGGTTTTCCCCGGAATAGATTGCCTGCATTTTCTTATCCGGAAAATTGCTGGACAGCAGTTCACCGTTCAGGTAAATGGCCCCGTTGGTAGGGGCATATACCCCGGTGATGGCATTGAAAGCCGTCGTCTTGCCAGCTCCGTTGGGGCCGATGAGACCGATGATTTCATTTTTATTGATTTCCAGGTTCAGGTTATTGACAGCGACAACGCCGCCAAACTGAACGGTAACATCCTGTACTTTCAGTACATTTGGCTTATCGGTCATTTACTGCACCTCCCTTGCAGGCTTTTTCCCAAGCCTCATGATTCCGCGTTTCAGCCGGAGGAAGAAATGTAAGATACCGTCCCAGGAGAATTCCTTGGTCCCCATGAGCCCTCGCCGGTAAAAAAGGACGATGGCCATCAGCAGCAGACTGAAGATAACCATACGAAGGCCCGGACGGAACAGGGGTACCTGCCAGGTTCCGATGAAGAAGTCGGCGTCAAAGAATCTCAGCCATTCCTTTCCGGCGGTAATGGCAAAGGCGGCAATACAGGTACCGGTGATGCTTCCCATACCACCAAGAACGATGATCAGCAGGATTTCATAGGTGACCATGATCTTGAACTGGTTGGAGTCTACCGCCGTCAGATGGGCAGCCAAGAGACCCCCACCGATGCCGGCGAAGAAGGCGGAAACGGCAAAGGACATTTCCTTATGTTTAAACAAATTGATTCCCATGGCTTCTGCAGCGATTTCATCTTCCCGGATGGCTTTAAAGGCCCGGCCGTAGGAGGATTTGATCAGAAGAGCCATGACGGCAATGCCGGCAACACTGATGATGACCGGAATAAAAATGGAGTCAAACCCAGGGATGCTCTTGAGGCCCAGGGAGCCATTCGTCAGAGGAGCCAGCTGATCGTTTGCGATGACGGCCCGGATGATTTCCGAAAAGCCCAGAGTGGCAATGGCCAGGTAGTCGCTCTTCAGCCGCAGCACCGGCGCCCCGATGAGGGCAGCAAATACGGCAGCAAAAATCCCACCTAATAACAGGGCTATTCCAAAGGGGACCTCCACGTTTGCCAGACCTTCAGCCATGGGTTTCAAATAGTATACATTGGGTCGCAGATCCACCGGGATAGTCAGAACTCCTACCGTATAGGCCCCAATAGCCATAAACCCGGCCTGACCCAAGGAGAACAATCCGGTGAAACCATTGACCAGGTTCATGGACACCCCGATCAGGGCATAGATGAAGGAAAGCCGGACGATCCGCACCGTATAGGAGGTGCCGATCATGCCGTTATCCAGCATAAACAGCAGTACCAGTGCTGCAACAACCAGTACTGAGGTCAGTATGTATTTCGTCGATTTTTTCAGCACCATTGTATCACACCTTTTCTGTAATATTTTCACCAAGCAGTCCCGTAGGCCGGAATACCAGCATGATGATCAGCAAAACGAAGGTAAAGGCATCGCTGTACCCGGTCATGGATGGGAACACAGCAACCAGGAAGGTTTCTGCAATACCGATGACAAAACCGCCGATGACGGCTCCCGGAATATTGCCGATTCCTCCGATGACAGCAGCAACGAAGCATTTCAGCCCCGGCATGACGCCGCTGAAGGGGTAGACCATCGGTCTTGGTGAAAAGTACAAGATGGCGCCGATGGCAGCCAGAGCCGAACCGATGATGAAGGTGATCGTGATGATCGTATTTATTTCAATACCCATAAGGCGGGAGGCCTCATAGTCCTTGGAAACAGCCCGCATGGCCATTCCCATCTTTGTATGATTGACAAGATAAATGAGTACGAAGAGCAGAACGATGGTAATCACCGGGGTGATGAAGGTCACGATAGGCGCAGAGATGTCGCCGATCTTGTAGACATGCTGAAGAAATCCCAGTTTCGGAAAAGATCTGGGAAGGCCGGTGAACAGATAAGTGGCCAGATTTTCCAGCAGGAAGGATACGCCGATGGCGGAAATCATAATGGACATCCTCGGTGCTTCCCGCAGAGGCTTATAGGCAGCTCTTTCGATTGCGGCACCCAGGATTACGGTGGCTAAAATGACGAAGGGTATGGCGATGTACCAAGGCAGCATGAAATTTGCGATGGCAAAAATGGTAAAATACCCTGCCATCATAAAAATATCGCCGTGGGCGAAATTGATGAGCCTCAGAATCCCGTACACCATTGTGTAGCCGATTGCAATCAGTGCATAAGCACTTCCCAGAGAAACCCCGGTCACGCAATTCTGTAAAAAAGTTGTCAGATCCATAAATTGTTCCCCTTTAATAGGTTGGATGGGTTTTTTCAGGTTTAACGAATATTTTCTTGTATTTCTGAATAATTATTTATTTTTATTAAAAACAGGAGACAGGATATGGGCACCCACATCCTGCCTCAGTCTTCATCAAAGGGAAGGGCTATTTTACTTCAACGACCTGCAGGAACTGGAATTTTCCATCCGTTACAGTCTTGATGACAGCCATGTTCTTCATAGCATCGCCGTTTTCGTCAAAGTTGATGGTTCCGGTTACGCCTTCAAAGTCTTTGGTAGCAACCAGAGCGTCCCGAATAGCAGCGCCTTCTGCGGAGCCGGCTCTTTCGATGGCATCCAGAGCTACCATGTAGGCATCATAGCCCAGGGCAGCAACAGCCGGAATGCTGGCTTCACGACCAGCCAGGAATTCGGTGTACCCTTCTACGAATTCTTTGGTGATGGGGCTGGAATCAGCAAGTCCTTCGTCAAAGAAAGTGGACAGAACGATTCCTTCAGCCTTTTCGCCAGCATTTTCAATAATGGTAGCATTTTCCCAAGTATCTCCACCCATGATCGGAGCAGTGATGCCGATGTCTCGTGCCTGCTGAATGATCAGAGGAGCAGTGGTGATGGAGGAGGGAGCAAAGATGACATCCGGGTTCTTTGCTTTGATATTCTGCAGAATGGCATTAAAGTCTGCCTGGTTCTGCTGGAAGGTCTGCGCTTCTACGATGGAGTTGGGGTCACCGGTAAGATCCTTGAAAGCAGTTTCAAAGAAGCTGCCCAGTCCGGTGGAATAGTCGTCGCCCAGCTGAGTGATGACAGCAGCTGTCTTCGCTCCGTTCTGGATGGCATAGTTGGCAACCACAGTACCCTGGAAAGGATCCAGGAAGCACACTCTGAAGTAGAATTCATTGCCTTTTGTTACCTGGGGATTGGTGCAGGATGCCCCGATAGCAGGAATTCCGGCTTCCTTGAAGATGTCACCGGCAACGATGGATACGCCGGAGCCATAGGATCCAAGAACAACGGAAACGCCCTTGTCTACCAGATAGTTGGCAGCAGTGGCAGCTTCGGTCTTATCGGATTTGTTGTCGGAAATAACCAGTTCAACCGTATACTCTTCGCCGCCGATATTAACAGTAGGTCGAACGGTGTTTGCATACTTCATGCCGTCCAGTTCCTGAGCACCGCCACCGCCGTTTTCACCGGTCAAGGGTTCAAAGATACCGACTTTGATTACTTTTGCTTCTTCAGCATCTCCGCCGCCGCCGCCGCAGCCAGCCATGAACGCAGAAAGGACCAGGACTAAAACTAGTAACACTGAAATCTTTCTCATGATTTCTCCTCCTTAATGAACGTTAACCTAATATTCCTTTGATTCTGATTTACAAAAGCCACGGGCCGGCCAATCCCAGCCGGACTAATTATAAATACTATATAATTATATATTTTTTTAATAAAATGTAAAGAGTTTTCCACCGACCCGGACTTCGGGTCTTGCAATCCTTCCCTCTCCTATGGTATAAATATTCTATAAACCAATTCCGACATAAGCAGACAAAAAGGAGGAATCACCGATGAAATGGAGATGCATCGTCTGTGGGTATGTGCACGAGGGTGAAGAGCCCCCGGCCCAGTGCCCCATTTGCAAGGTCCCTGCCGAGAAATTCGTCCCAGTGGACGAAGAATAATCCCTCAGCGAGGAACTCGGGGGTTTTTACCCTTGAATCGACAGAAGAAGCCATGGAATCCCATGGCTTTTTTGTTGCATTGTTTCCCCTCCTATGCTATGATTTCAATCATCGGCCAACGTTTACCCCGCCCTCCCGGGCCATCCCATCAACAAAGGAGGTTTCTCCCATGCAAACCTACGACATTCTGTACAAAGAACTGCCCATCACCCTGACCGCTGTCTCTCTGGGAAAGGATTATGCTATCACCGTATCCGGCGGAGACCGACCCAGAATCGGAGCGGTTGCTGTGTGCCATCCCGGGGAACATGCTTCCCTGATCACGACTCCCAGTCATCGGGGAGATACCTTGGCTATGGACATGGCCGCTATCATCTGCAACGAGCTATGCTGCACCGTAACCGTGACTGCCGGCATCCATTTTGAGGGTTATTCAAAAAAAGAAATGGATGGAGCCATTGAAGCTGCGGGAACCCTGATGGATCTTTTCCTGAAGGAGGCCCGAAAACATCCACCTATTCTTTAAAGGTGAGATGGATATTTTCAGAACTGGTAGCAAAAACCATGGTAGCATAGCAGAGATCGAATTCCACCACATCACCAACCTGGATTTCACGGCGGCACTGTTCCACATCCAGAATCAGGTGATCGCTGCTGGCCCCCATGATTTCAATATCCTTGTCCCGGCACATCAACATGTCCGGATAGGCAAAATCCACTTTACCAAGAGCCGCCAAGGCTCTTTTTCTTATGCCTCGATCTTCATATTCGCCAACCTGGCCGAAGGCATCGTAGGATAATTCTCCCACCGGGTAGCTGGGCTTTTCCTTGACTTCGATGATTTCCGCCCGCAGGGTAAAGACATCCTGATGGAGGAAGGTCATGTCCACTCCGAACTGCGCCATCATGTCATACGCCAGGATGATTCCTTCCCCTACCCGGAGATGGTTGATCCGCTCCGGAACGGTGCCGTCAAAAACGATGGGCAGGGTAGTGGTCCCTCCACCGGAAATGATTTCCAGACGGCGGCCGATACCCATTTCTATGGCTTCTGCCAGTTCTACCAGTTCCCGGAGTTTTTCCGGAGTCGCCTTAATGGATCCGTAGCAGCCCAGATTGGTGCCGATTCCCCGCAGATCCACATAGGGCAGCTGGTTTTCTACATATCGGGCCACCCGAATCAGTTCTTCCTTATCCCAATATCCTTCCCTCAGATCCCCCAGATCCGCCATCAGCACCACTCCGTGGCGTTTCCCCTGCTTCAGGCAGGCTTCATTGATAGCATCCAGCAGGGTCTTTTCGCTGCTGAGGCTGAATTCGCAGTGCTCCACCACCAGATCCACCTCGCTGAGCATGGGTACCCGAATCATGGCAAAGGGTCCCTGTATGCCGGCCTCCCTGGCTCGGATAATGTGCTCGATCCGGGAGGAAGCAATGCTGGAAACCCCGGATCCTTCATACACCTTCGTCATTTCGGTAATGCCGTTAAAGCCCTTGATGACTCCGGCCACGGTGATTCCCCTTTCTCCGCAGCGCTCCACGACCTTTTCGATGTTGTGCCTTAATTTTTTCAGATCAATTTCTAAATTGGGGTATCGATTCATGGGCAACTTACTCCTTTCCTGTCTGGGCTGCCGGCAATTCTTCCGGCCGGCTGGCTCCCACTACGCCGGTGAGGATCATGACCAGACCGGCTATTTTATAAATCGTTACTGGCTCTGCCCGGAGCAGGATGCCGGCAAGAACCCCTGTCACCGTCAGGACGGACAGGGATACGGTAGAGGCTTTGTAAGCCGGCACCTTTCCGATGAGCTGATTATAAGCGATAAAAGCAAATACGGAACAGACGACTCCCAGAAATACCAAGGCTCCCAAAAGTTCCGGTTCTCGAAGGGCAATCCGGTATCCTTCTAATCCATGGCCCATCAGCAGGCTGCCTCCGTTGAAGAAGATAAACCCGCAGAGAGTCATGATGAACGTGATCTCAATGGATGTGAAGCGGCCGGATATTTCCTTGGACAGCACCGTGTAGGCGGAGGCACAGGCCACGGCCATCATCAGAAGCAAATAGCCCAAGACCTTTCCGCTGGTGGCAACATCCCCCAGTACCGTGACGATTACTCCGGCAAAGGAGAGCAAAATGAAGGCAGCCAGGGAAAGGCGGATCTTTTCCCGAAATCCGATGGCATAGACCAAGGTCACCACGATGGGGACGATGGAGAGCAGAATGGCCGATTCAGATGCCGTGGTGAGATCAATACCATAAATCTCAAAGGTGGCATACAGGCAAGGTTGGGCCAGGGAGAGCAGGAGCAGGCTCCGGAGCTTTTTTCCCCGAAAATCCACCCGGACCAGCTTCAGGCCAATGATGAGCAGAAAGGCCAGCAAGGCTACCGTCATCCGGACAGCCATGACCTGCATGGGCTCCAGGTAATCAAGGGCCGTTTTGGAGCCGATGAAGGAAATCCCCCAGGCCATGGATCCCAGGATCCCCATAAAGTACGCGAAGACGATTCCGTCTCTGATTCTGGTCATCGGTTTTCCTGCCTTTTCACCATGGTAATCAAATCCGTAAAGATGCCGAAGGCGGTCTGCTCAATTTCCGGGTTGTGTTCCAGAACCGACAGTTTTCCCATCAGATCCGTCTGGATGGATACCACGGAGGAGGTCCCGTCTATGACCGCCATCAAGCTCTTCCGGTCTACTTCCTCCGGTCCGACTTTTCCATGGGGAATCCCGTCTTCCATCCACCCACGACAGAGAAGCTTGATGGATTTCCCCCGAGCTTCTGCTTCCTTGAGCATCTCAGCGGTAATATCGCCGATGCCCTTTCGATCGATTTGAAGGGGGGTGATACCGGCATCCATCAGCACATTCATCAGAGCTGTTACCTTGGCTGCTGCATCCCAGCCTTCCAGGTCTGCGGAAGGATCTGCTTCCACGAATCCCCTCCTTCGACCCTCTTCCAGGGCTTCTTCAAAACTCCGCCCCCCTTCCATCTCTTCCAGGATGAAATTGGTGGTGGTGTTGAGGATACCACTGATCTCTGTAACCCGGCAGAAGGGCAGGGTTTCCCGGACCAGGTTGAAGACTGGAGTTCCGTCCATGACCGTGGTTTCACAGAGGAAATCCGCTCCCTTCCTGGCCGCCAGATCTTTCAGTTCCCGGTAAGCCCAGGCCACCGGTCCCTTATTGGCCGTGATTACCTGCTTCCCCCGGTTCAGTCCGGCTTTGATATGAGAGATGGCCGGTTCCCCGGAAAAAATATCCAGAGGCGTCAGTTCCACCAGAATATCATAGTCCGCTTCTTCCGCTACCTGAAGGGCGGTTTTCCCTTCGTCCCGGGAGAATCGCCCCGTTTTTTCCAGCTCCTGCAGAAGGTCGTCAAGGTTCAACCCTTCCGATCCTTCCGCCAGAATGGTTCCCTTTCGGTGGGTGGCAATAGCAGAAACCAGCACCCTTGTATCAAGGGTGCTGATCAGTTCTTCCTGTTTTTCGTTGAGAAGCCGGGCAAAGGCCTGGCCGGCATTCCCGAAGCCCAGCAGGGCCAGCCGTATGGTTTTCATTTTCTAGAACCTTTTATTTTCCTCCGCATGGCGGATGATTTTCTTGCCGGTGGTTTTTTCAAACTCCCGGTCTCTTACGGTGATTTTTTTGATCCGCTTAAAGAAGGGCAGCTCTGCGTTGATCTTATCGATTTCTTCCCACAGGACCTTCTTAATAGCTTCTGTATCTGCCTTTTCTCCCAGCAGAGCAGTGACCTCCTCCTCATCGGGGAAGATGGAGGCAAAAATCAGCACTTCATCGCTTTCTTCGCTATCCCGGCCCCAGACCATGGACTCCTTGACCAGGGGGAGGTTGGACAGATAATACTCCAGCTCTTCCGGATAGACGTTCTTGCCATTTTTCGTAATGATGACATTCTTGCTCCGTCCGGTCAGATAGATGTAATTGTCCTTATCGATGTAGCCTAGGTCTCCGGTGTGGAGCCAGCCGTTCACCAGCACCTTGGCGGATTCTTCCGGCATTTTGTAATAACCCAGCATCACGTTGCCCCCCTTGACAGCGATTTCCCCAATGCCGGTTTCCGGATCCGGATCCAGAACCTTGGCATCAAAACCGGGAAGGACATATCCCAGGGAATCGTGTTTGAAGAATTTGTCCGGATTCAGGGCACAGATGGGGGCACACTCGGTCAGACCGTAGCCCTGAAGGGCAGTAATGCCAAAATCATTGATACCCTTCAGGATTTCCGGATTGATGGCTGCACCGCCGCAGATGATCATCCTCATTCGTCCGCCGAAGAGATCGGTAATCTTTTTCAGGAAAATGGGGCCCAGATCCAGTCCGATTTTCTTGGTCTTCCGGTTGATGGCAATCACTTTTCTAAGCATCTTGTCCTTGCCGGATTTCTGGGCGTTCTGCCAGATTTTCTTATAGAGGCTTTCCAGAATCAGGGGCACCGCCAAAAGCATCGTGGGCCGTGCTTCGGAAAGATTCTTCACGATGTGCTTCAATCCTTCGCAGTAGGCCACGGCGGCTCCTTTGTAGAGAGGCATCAGGAAACCGCAGGTACATTCATAAGTATGATGGATGGGCAGGATGGAGAAGAAAATATCGTCAGACCGAACCTCCAGCAAAGTGGGGGCTGTCATCAGGTCTTCGGTGATGTTCCCGTGGGAAAGCATGACTCCCTTGGAAACTCCAGTGGTCCCGGAGGTGAAAAGAATGATGCTCATTTCATCCCGGTAAATCCGGGCATCCAGAAAATCCCGGTTTCCTTCTGCTAATAGTCCCATTCCCTCTTCAATCAGCTTATGGAAGGAAAGAGTCCTTTCCCCGTGTTCTTTCGCCTGAAGACTGACGATGATTTCCAAACTGGTATCGCCGCTGTCCTTCATAGCAAGGAAAGACTCGGCAAACCGTTCATCGCAGAGAACGCAGGCGACCTCTGCCTCCACCACCAGATTTTTCAGTTCCCTTGCAGAAAGTTCCTTATCCAGGGGCACCACGACTCCGGTTCCACAGACGGCGGCCAGATAAGAGACGCCCCATTTATAGCTGTTGTCCCCGATGACCGAGATTTTTTTATCCTTCAGACCTCTGGCGATGAGGGCTGTCCCAAGGGCGTTGACCTTTTCCAGCAGCTGGCCGTAGGTCATGGGAATGTACTCCCCGCCTCGCACTTCCTTATCGTAGATAGCCACATTGTCCCGGTAAAGCTCGGCACTGGTCTCCAGCATATGCTTCAGATCCATAATGGGCCGGCTGTTCTTGTACAGGACCCGGGGGTCCGCGCTGTTGTTCAGCTCATTGGTCCTCTTGACCGCATATTCCATGTCCTTGAATTTCAGTGCTTTATACTCCTCATTCGATAACATCAGCCTGTTCCTCCTCTTTCAGGTTACCTTTGGTGAATCGCTTGATCTTCCGGGTGGTGGTCTTCTCAAATTCCGTCTTGCGGAGGTTGAAACGCTTCACCCGTTTATACAATGGCATCTGCTCATTGATTTCGTCAATCTGAATCTTGAGAAAACGTTGTATCTCCTCCTGGGTCATGGGGCCCAGTTCTTCCTGGATCAGTTCATAGTTGGGGTAGATTTCCGCTTTGACGACGATGTCCCCCGTCCGCTCATCTTCTACTCCGTGAACCAGCACTTCCTCAATATAAGGGCTGCCCGTCAGGTAATATTCCACTTCTTCCGGGAAAATATTTTTTCCGTTCTTGGTAACGATGACGTTTTTCTTCCGGCCGGATATATAGAGGAAACCATCGGAATCAAACCGGCCGTAATCACCGGTGTGGAGCCAGCCATTCCGAAGTACCCGGGCAGTTTCCTCCGGATCCTGATAATAACCCAGCATCACCGATTCGCTGCGGCAGACGATTTCCCCGATGCCGTTTTCATCCTGATCAATGATCTGGATTTCTGTTCCGGGCAGAGGGAGACCTGCTGCTGCTGCCTTGCTGTACCGGTCCTTGTTGACAGCGATGATGGGAGCGCACTCGGTCATGCCGTAGCCCTGAATCATGGGGAATCCCATGGCTTCGAAGTCTTCGATGACAGCCGGATTGATGGCGGCGCCACCGGCGATGAACAGTTTCACGTGTCCTCCGGTCACTTCATGGATGTCCTTGAAGATCTTCCGGGTAGCGCTTGGCTGATTGTACAGCTTCAGCTTCCTGGATATCTGAATGGCTTTTCGCATCTTTTTATCTTTTTTCTTGGTCTCCGCCTGCTTAAAGATCTTTTTGTGCATCGATTCAAAGACCAGGGGTACCGCCAGCATGACTGTAGCTTTGGCTTCTGCCATGTTCTTGGCAATGTATTTAAGGCCTTCGCAGAAGGCGATGGTCAGTCCCTGATAGACCCCCGTCAGAATATGACAGGTCATTTCATAGGTATGGTGCATGGGCAGGACGGAGAGCCCGATATAATTGGGGGGAATGGAAACATACTGAGACATATTATAGACGTTGGAGGTCAGATTCCGGTGGGACAGCATGACTCCCTTAGCCAGCCCGGTGGTGCCGGAGGTAAAGAGCAGAGAGCACATGGCATCCGGGTCGATCTCGGCATCCACAAAGCTCCGGTCCCCTCCCCGAAGGGCTTCTTTCCCCTGAGCGACAAGCCGGCTCATGGACAGCCTTCCCGCCTCATCATTGGCTGCCGTCATATTAATGACATATCGAATGCCCGGCAGATCCCGGATGGCTTCCAGCACCTCCCCTTCCAATTTCCTGGAATAGACGATGGCAGAGACCTCGGCCCGGATCAGCAGGTTGCGGATCTCGTTGACCGGCAGCTCCCGGTCCAGAGGCACGATGACCCCGGTACCATTGGTAGCCGCAAAGTAGGTGACTACCCAGGGATAAGAGTTTTCGCCGATAACGGCGATTTTTTGATTTTTCAGACCCATCCGAAGGAATTGGGTGCCCAGGGCATCCACGTCCTCTTTTAGCTGGGGATAATAGATCGGCTTGTATTCTCCCCCCAGGACCTCCTTGGTCAGGTAGGCAGCCCGTTGGGCATAAAGGGAAGCACTGGTATCCACCATTTCTTTCAGGTCCCTTATGGGTCGTACCTCGTAGAGGGCATCCTTGTATTTTGAACTGTTCATGAATCCCATACCATCCTTTTCCGCATTCAGGTTACACTTTTTTATTTTATCATCCGCCATGCCATAAAGCAAGAAAATCCGGGCGGAGATATGCTTCTCCGCCCGGATGGGACGTTGCTTCCGTCAAGTCTATGAATAGATCTTTCTGGTTATTTATTCTTATTCGGTTACGGTTTCAAAACCAGCACCCAGCCAGCCTTTTTCTGTTTCTACGCTGCCCATGCCGAAGGACATGTTATAAGCTTCAAAGCCCAGCAGTCTCAGGATACCAGTAACCTGGGATGCGGTCTGGCCAGTGTAGCAGTAAACGATGATCTTCTTGTCTTTCGGCAGATCAGCGAAGGATTCCTGCATGCCGTTTCCATAAGGAATGTTGACAGCGGTGGGAATGTGTCCCTTTGCATAGTCTTCAGCCTGTCTTACGGAAAGGATGAAGTATTCATCGGATTCAGCGTCAATGATTTCCTTGACCATCGGCGGAGCGATGTTCTGGTTGGCCGTATCGGTTCCATTGTAGGAAGCGACGGTTTCGAAATAGCTGACTACGGCAGCCTGGATGTCGTCATCTACTTCGTAGGTGTCGGTAGGCATAGCAACCTCAACGGTGTCCAGATAAGCTTCATGACCATCGGTGGTGGTGATTCCCCGCAGGAATCCGCCTTTGATGTTGGTAACCGGCTTGCCTGCAACGTTCAGAACAGAAGTCATCTGGTTGGCAGTCTGCCCGGTGTAGCAGTAAACGTAAACCGGTACATCATCAGGGATGAATTCTACATTTTCACCAGTAGCCGTGCTGGCGAAGGGCAGGTTCACCGCACCCTTGACATGGCCCAGGGCATAGTCTTCAGCGGATCGGGCGTCGATGAGGAACATTTCTTCAGCGGCGTCGATTTTGGTCATCAGATCAGCAAAATCGATCATGTTGTTGTTTTCGGGCAGGTTGGCAAAGTAGGCCATTGCGGCTTCTTCCACCACGTTCACTTCAGGTTCTTCCACTGCCGGGGGTTCTGCAGGAGCTTCCGCTTCCTGTCCGCCACAAGCTGCAAAGGATGTGGTCATCAATGCCAGTGTCAGTAAAAGGACTAATAATTTCTTAAATTTCATACCTTACTTCCTCCTTAGGATGCATCTTTTTTGCCCGGAGCCACAGCGGCTCCTTCCGGCATTTCAACTGGATTGTTGGGATTGCTGGACCATTCCAGGTAAGCCCCGTCATAGATCCTGATGTTTCTGTACCCTGCATTATAAAGTGTTAAGAACACTGGTGCAGCTCGCATGGATGTCTGGCAGTAGACAATGATCTCCTGTTCCGGTCTCATGCCGTTGTCGACAAAATTGATCCGGGTTGCCTGGACATCTTTAAAGGTATTGTCGGTGTAGAAGATGGTGTTGTAGTCCATCATTACGGATGAGGGGATTTTTCCCTTCTCCAGATATTCCGCTTCCGTACGGACGTCCAGCAGAACCACATTGGGATCCGGTTCGTCCAGCTGGCTCTTCACATCCTTGATGTTGGCCAGGTACGCTTCATTTTTCTCACCGGCTTTATAAGTACTTTTTTTAACCATCGGCGCTTCCTTGCTCAGGACAAGTCCTTCGGCCTGAATCGCCTGGATGCCTCCGTCAACGACTCTGGCATTTTCATTCCCGTACATCAGGAAGGTCCACCACAGTCTTGCAGCACTCATCCGGTCGTTGTCATAGATCAGTAGGGTGGAATCATTTTCGATTCCTTTATCACTCATGGCTTTTTCGAATTTGGATTTGGATGTCAGCATGTTGTCCACCGGGACGTTGATGACGATATCATCCTTCACGATGTTGACGGCTCCCTCCACGTGGCCCTTGGCGTAATCCTCTGCTTTCTGCATATCGATTACCTGGATCTTCTCACCGCTCTCCAGAAGCTGAGCAAGCTCGGCGGCACTGATGATCTGCGGCTCTGTTTCCACGTAGTCGGAAGGGTTACAGCCGGAAAAAGCAACTGCAAGAATGACGATCAGCGCAGCAAATGTTAAATTTTTGGCAATCAATCGCACAGCTTTCCTCCTTCTTTTTTGGGGTATACTTCAATTCGGTAACATTCGGTAAACTGTCATACTCATCATAATATAATTTCCCACCTTTGTGATATAATTATCTATTATGCAGCATATCATTATTTTATGGTTGAGGAAATTTTAACAATATCCACCACCGCTCCTTCTATGATATGATAATTCACAAGAATAAATTTTTTTCAAATAATACTCAAGGGAGGCACCCCGGTCTATGCTGCAGATCCAGCCCTTCAACCGAATAAAGGATACGCCCCCTGGCCGATGGCCCGGGCTTTTGCTGCTGATTTATCTGGTGGCCTACTTCTTTGTGAACCTGACCTTTCTCGATGGCTACCCCTTCGTTCATTCCGACGAAGCCTGGCTGTCCGGTCTGACCAGGAACATGATGGAATCCGGCAGTCTGGGGGTTACCGAGACCTTTTTCGACCTGAAGCCCAGGTGGCCTCACGGAATCAAGTCCCTTTTCCACCTGCTTCAGATGCCCTTTATCCTGGTATTTGGTTACTCAGTAACCGCTGTCCGTCTGCTATCCCTGACCTTCGCTTTGATCAGTCTGATAATTTTTTACTTTTTTTTGCGAACTCTTACCGAAAAATCCGGTGAAAATTCCAACAATCTTCCCCTGTTGGGCACCATCCTGCTTTCCCTGAATATTCAATTCCTCTACGCCTCCCATTTTGCCCGGCAGGAAATCATCCTGATCGCCGGCCTTCTGGGATGCGGACTGCTGATCCTTCGGGGGCACCCGCTGGCCGCCGGACTGGTGACCGGCCTTTGTATCGGTCTTCACCCCAACAGCTTTATCATCGGGACCATGGGACTGGCCCTGACCTTGACCTCTCTTCGGAAGAAGCCCATTCAAGCCTTTCGCTTCGCTATGGGCGCCGGTATCTTTGCTCTCTTTTTTGTAAGCCTGAGTTTCTACTGGGATCCGGCTTTCCCGGTCCACTATTTTCAGTATGGCAACAGTGAGTTTGATGTCGGTGCTCCGGTTCACAACAAGCTGGCCGAGTTTCCCCTTTTCCTGGAAAAAATCTGGCATCAGGTCAGCGGGACCTACTATGTGCCGGACATCCGGGTCTGGCTGATCCTTTTTGGCTTGACGATTCCCCCGGGACTTTTGCTGGCCTCCTTTGGCAAAAGCGAAAGGTCTTCCCTTCTGTTCCTGTACCGGGGTCTTCTTGGGATATTTACGGGAATGGTGATCATTGGCCGTTACAATCAGACCAGCATCATCTTCTTCCTGCCTCTTTTCATGGCCCTTCTCATTCTGATCCTTCAAAAATTCTTTGGCAGATCACAAAAAAAAGCCCTGGTTTCCCTGGCTTTGCTGGTTTTAATCGGGGCTTCCGCCTACCATAGCTGGATCAATGTAACCCCTTGGCTTCCTGCGGATTCCACTTCTGAAGGGTCTGAAACCTATGAACGATATCTGGAAGAAATCGGATCCGTCGTACCGGAGGATGCCCGGGTGCTGGCCAACCTCAACACCGATTACTATTTTGAAAACGGCAACCTTCGGGATGTCCGGAATCTGACTTATCTCAAAGAAAACGGCCTGTCCGTGAAGGACTACATCCGACAGAACAACATCCAATACATAATCCTGTCCGACGAGATGGACTTTATCTATGAACGGCGGCCGGTGTGGAACATGATCTACGGCAATCCCCGGTATGTACCGGAGCTCCGGCAGTTTGCAGAGGAGCAGTGCACCCTGATTCATCAGTTCCGGGATAACACCTACGGCATCCGGATCGTCGGGTACATGAGATCAGACCTGAGCTTCACCGTTCAGATCTTTGAAGTACAGAATCTTACCTGATAAAAATGTCGCCTCCTGGGGATCATGGGTGACGAAGATCACCGTCAGACCCCGTTCCTTCCAGATTTTCAGAAGCAGCCTCTGGGCTGCTTCTCTGCTTTCCGGATCCAGGCTGGAAAAGGGTTCATCCAGTAACAGCACCCGGCTTTCCACGGCCAGGGCCCGGGCCAGGGCTCCCCGCTGCTTCATCCCGCCGGAAAGCTGGTGGGGATAATAATCATAAAAATCTTCCAATCCCACTTCCTTCAGGACCTGTTCTGCTTTTTTTCTGGCTTCCGGGCGGTTTTTCCCGGAGCTCTTCCGGATGGCGTAGCTGATGTTGTCTCCCAGAGTCCTCCATGGAAAAAGCTGGTGAAAATCCTGAAAAATCATAAACACTTGACGGGAAGGGCGGCCTCCCTCCAAAAATCCGCCGATGAATTTCAGCAGGGTGGTCTTGCCGCAACCGGAGGGCCCCAGAATGGAAACGAATTCTCCGCTTTTCACCTGCAGATTCAGCCCGTTGAGCACCCGCCTGGTTTCTCCGCCACTTTCATAGTCCACGACGGCATTGCTGATGTTGATATCCATAGGATCATCCTTTCTTCGGATTCCATTTGCCGATGGTTTTCTTCTCGATCCAGTTGAAGAGCAGGGTCTCCACTAAAAATCCCAGCAGGATCACAACCAGGATTCCGGCAAAAAGACCGGGGGTATTCATAAAGGTCCTCTGCTTGAAGATGAACCAGCCGATTCCTCCCTTCAGGCCAATGGCGCCGAAGACCATTTCCGCTCCGATCAGGGCCCGCCAGCTTCGGGCAAAAGCAATCCTTATGCCGGAAAGAAGATAGGGAAGGGCAAATTTCATCTTGATTTCCATGGCGATGGAAAGGGCCGAAAGCTCCAGGTTTTTCCCCACATCCAGGTAAATGGGCGGAACCTCTTCAAAACCAGCCCTCAAGTTGATCAGGATCGGCCAGAGGGCTGAATGGACGATAATCACCAGTATACTCAAGTCTCCCGTGCCGAACCAGATGATGATCAGGGGCAAAAGGGCAAGAGCCGGCAAGGGGTGGCCCATCACCGACAGAACCTTTACCAGCCCCTCCAGCATCATGGAATGCTGAGAAGCCAGGGCCATGAAGATTCCAAGCAATACTGCCGCCAGAATTCCGGCGACGATAATGGTCAGGGAATATCCGATTTGATAGGCCAAGTCCCCTCGAGTCAGGGAATCCCAGAGGGTTTCCAGCACCTGGGCCGGTCCCGGCAGCAGTAAAGGAGAAATCCCTCCGAACCAATAAGTTCCCTGCCACAATCCCAGCAAAACCAGGACCCAGAAAATCTGGATCCATCTTTTTTGGCTTTCCCTATTCAAAATCTTTTCCTGCTTTCTCAAATACCGCATCTTCGAACCGAATGGGGTTCTTTAAAAACCCGATTCGATGCATTTCTGCTGCCAGTTTGTCCAGCCCCGTCAGCTCATTGGAATAAATGGTTCCCCGGTAAGTCATCTGTTCCTTCAGGCTTTCTTCATCGATGCCGTATATGGGGGCAAGGAGGGCTACGGCTTCGTCCATATTGTTGTTGATATAGTCTATGGCCTGGTTCAGGGCCCGGAGGATGGCTTCGTACTCTCCCGGATGCTCCTCATAGAATGAAACCGGTGCAACGCCGGTGATAAAGGTGAAGGGCTGCCCCATGATCTCTTCCCCGGTGGTGATGATATGCATACCGGCTTCCAGCTCCCGGTCCAGATAAGGTGGCGTAGAAAAATGGGCGACGATTTCCGTATCCGCCATCAACGCATCCATGGCATCGGGATGGGACAGGGAAACAATCTGATTATCAAATCGGTTGGGATCGCCAAACACCTGATCGCTGGCGATGGACAGCAGGATGTGCTGGGTCGCTCCGGGAGAAAGGATGGCGATGCGGTGATGATCCTTGAAATCCTTCAGGGTCCGTATGTCCTCCTGATCTGTTACCAGGGCTACCTGATTGAAGGAAATACCGGTAGCATATTTCCATTCCATGCCGTTATCGATTCCCACCAGTACCGGCGCCGGCCCCATAAATCCGAAATCCACTTCTCCCGCCAGCATGGCTTCCCGAATGGGGGTAGGCCCGCCAAACTGCTTCCAGGTTACCGCTGCTCCCGGAAGCTCCTTTTCTATGAGACCCTGTTCCCGCATGATCTGAAGAGGAGCATAGGCGATCCCGAACTGCTCTGCAATCCGGATTTCAATGGTCTCCTTCTCCTCCGGTCCTTCAGCCTGCTGTCCGCATCCGGATAGAATCAGAAGAATCATCAACAGAATCATCATCGGAAGCACTCTTATGTTGAATTTTTTTATTTCATTCATTAGAAAGCCTTTCATTTGTCTTGTTAAAACGATTCCGTTTCCTATAACGGAAATTTTCGATAGAGGTTGCGGCCCTGTTCATCCAGGATCCGGAAGGTTTCCTGAAAGCCCTCCAAAGGGTCGGTCAGGCTTCCTTCTTCCCGAAAGAAAACACAGTAGCCAAATCTGGCAGTAGCATCCTCCGTTGGACGAATCCACTGACCCGGCTGAAAATTATATCCGGCCGCTACCACATATTCCATGGTCAAAAGCTCTTCCAGCGGCGTAATCTCCCGAATCTGGCCAGGATGGGCGAACATCAACTGTACCGAGGCCTTTGCCTCGGTTTGGAAGCAGTCCCAACCCTCTTTCCATCTGGTCCCCGGCTCTTCCCCCAGGGCATGGGCCATGACCGCCTCCAGAATGTCAAACCCGGTTATTCTGGGGATAATCAGGTCTTCAAAGGCTCCGCCGATCCGGAAGGCGGCCTCATTGACCAGGACTCCCCGGTCTCCCGCCAGCAGCTGGATATAGAGGGGTCCTTCTACCAGCTCAAAGGCTTCTGCCACCCGCCGGGAAACATCTTTTATTTCCTCTTCCAGTTCCTGATGAATGGTGGGAAACCGGTGAGACGTGCAGATGCCGATATTCACCGGATCTTCCATCAAGACCCGGTCGGTTACCGTAAGCAGGGTCAGCTTCCCCTTTTTCACCCAACCACTGACCGTGATTTCATCCGACGGGTAAAAGGTCTCCAGCAACCCCTCTTTTTCCCTGGAATAGGAAAGGGTCTTCGTCAGCATGGAGGCGGCCTGCTCCACGCTGTCCAGACGATACACTCCTCGTTGTCCCTGGGAATCCAAGGGTTTCAGCACCACTGGCCCGGGGAAACGACTCTTCAAATGTTTAAAATCCGTTTGCTCATCCACCAGGCAATACTCTACGGTGGGAATATGATGCTGATGAAATAAGGCTTTCATCTCTCTTTTATTGGTCAGGGCTCTGGCTTGTCCGGTGCTGATCAGGGTAGGAAGTCCCAGGGCTTCCGCAGTCCGTGCTGCCGTCAGCACCGGCTGATCGGTGCCCAGGGTCATGATGCCGTCCACCCGAAGCTCTTCGGCAGCCTTTTGACAGGCCTCCGGGTCAAAGGTGCTGGCAGGGGTGTAAAAATCGGCTAGAGCGGCTCCGGGAGCGGATTGCAGCATATCCGCCACCACCGTTTCCAGTCCCAGGGATTTTGCTTTATGCAGGGCACTGAGCTGGCAGGTTCCCCCTCCCAGGATCATGATTCGTTTCATCGATTTCTCCTGATGACATAATGGTATAGAATCCGGCCGTAAAGACGGGCCAGTTTCGGCAGATCATAGCTGGAGGTTCCGTGGAGCCTCGGGCTGTAGGGATAAAGGATATGGGTAGCCCGAAGGGGCTTATGGCGGAAGGCTTCCGCCGAAAAGTAGAAAAAGGAGCCCGGGGCGTTAGCAATCTTTTGGGCCAGTTCCCGGGTCATGATCCGGTAGGCACTGACTTCCACCCCCCGGGGCTTATCCAGAAACAAGGTGAAAAGCAGATCCCTCATTTGGCTGCCGACCCTTCGGTACAGGGGTCCACGCTGCCCCTCCGGTACCCCGTAGACCAGATCCCGGCCCTGCCGGATTTCGGCCAGAAGCCGGGGGAGGAGCTCCGGCGGGTTCTGCAGGTCATCATCCATCGTCACCACGTAATCGCTGTCCGTTTCAATCATAGAAAGACCCCGAAGGACCGCCTGCTGCTGGCCCTGGTTTTCCCGATGAAAATGGCTTCGGATATAAGGATACCGCTGCTGAAGCTCCAGAATCCGATCCCGGCTCCCATCCCGGCTGCCGTCGTCCACAAAGAGGAGCCTCACCGGATGGCCAGAAAGGCTGGAATGGATTCGTTCCGTCAGAGGGATCAGCGTCTTCTCCCCATTAAAGACCGGTATAATGATTTCGATGGTTTTTCTGTTTTCCGTCATTTCTTCTGCCTTTTATTTAATCGGTTGCCCTTTCTAAAGCATCCCGATCCGCTGGAGGACCCGGTCTGCCGTATAGGCCAGTTCCTCTTCGGTGAGTTCGGTATGGATGGGCAGCCTCAGGATGGTTTCGGCGATCCTGGTACTTCCGGGGAAATCCCGGTCCAAAAGGCCCACTTTTCTACCCATTCCGGAACCGTGAAGGGGCACATAATGAGCCCGGGCATCGACACCGTCCTCCAAAAGTCCTGCTCTAAGCTGTTCCCGGACTTCCAAAGAGGGACAGTCCAGATAATAGATATGATAATTGGATTCACAATAATCCGGAAGTTCCATGGGCAGGATTCCCTTCTCTTCCAATCTTTTATCCTGAAATGCATGGCTGTAATATTGGTGGACACGGTCCCGTTTATTTTGGATTTCTTCCCGGTGAAGAAGCTGCCCGTAAAGGAGGGCCGCCGGTGCTTCTCCCAGAACCAGATTGGAACCACCCTGCTGCCAGGAATAGGAGTTCAGGCCTCCCCGCAGGAACCGGCTTCGGTCTGTTCCATTATCCATCAGGATTTCTGCCTTTTCCAACCAGTGGTCCTCCCGGCAGAGAAAGGCTCCCCCCTCTCCGCAGGAATAGTTTTTCGTATGATGAAAGCTGTAGGCTCCAAAATTCCCCAGGCTTCCCAAGGCCCGGCCTTTATAGGTGCTCCCCACTCCCTGGGCTGCATCTTCGATGAGCAGAAGGCCTGCTGATCGGCAAAGTTCCAGTAGCTGGTCCATATCGCAGGAAATCCCACCATAGTGGGTAGGGATGATCCCCCAGGTCTTTTTCGTTATTTTTCCTGCTGCATCGGCAATACATATATTTTTGGTAACCGGATCACTGTCACAGAGAACGGGAATGCCTCCGGCTCTCAAGACCCCATTGGCTGCTGAGGGGAAGTTGTAGGATGGAATGATGAACTCCGCCCCCGGCTCCGGGGCGATGGTCAGCAAGGCTAATTCCAAGGCAGAGGATGCGGATGTAACTAAAAGCAGGTTCCGGATCTGATCCCGGTTTTTGAAATGCTCCTGGATTTTTTCCGCGAATGCTCCCCGGGAAGACAGATCTCCTTGAATCAGGGCAGATTCCATCAATTCCAACTGTTCTGCCGGTTGAAAACGTTTATAAAAGGGGATTTTCAAAGCTGTTCTCCTTCCTCCGGTCCACCCCGGTCGGTTTGCGTGTCCTATTATATTATGCCTTTCTTTCCTTTGTCAACCTATGGTATAATGCTGATAAACGACAGGATTTGATGCCACGAGGAGGAACCATGAAGATTCTAGTAACCGGCGGAGCCGGATTTATCGGAAGCAATTTTGTCTATCATTACCTGAACCGATACCCGGACCGGGAACTGGTCTGCCTGGATGCCATGACCTATGCCGCCAACCCGGCTACCCTCAAAGAGGCGGAAGCCAATCCCCGTTTCCGTCTGATTGAAGGAGACATTACCCACCGGGAGGAAGTCTTTCAGCTTTTTCGGGAGGAAAATTTTGATCAGGTCATCAATTTTGCCGCTGAAAGTCATGTAGACCGTTCTATTGAAGATCCCGGTGTCTTTCTTACCACCAATATTCTGGGGACCCAGAATTTGATGGATGCTGCCCGGGAAACCGGGGTACAGCGGTTTCATCAGGTTTCCACCGACGAGGTTTACGGGGATTTGCCCCTGGACCGGCCGGACCTCCTCTTTACTGAGGATAACAGCCTGCAGGCTTCTTCCCCCTATGCAGCTTCCAAAGCCTCCGCAGATCTGCTGGCCCTTTCCTATCACCGGACCTACGGATTTCCGGTAACCATTTCCCGCTGTTCCAACAATTACGGCCCCTATCAGCATGTAGAAAAGCTGATTCCTGCCATGATCGTCCGTTCTCTGGCTGATGAAAAGCTGCCCATTTACGGGGACGGGAAGAACGTTCGGGACTGGCTCTATGTATCGGATCACTGTACTGCCCTGGACCGGATTCTGGAAGCAGGGATTCCCGGTCAGGTCTACAACATCGGCGGCAACAATGAAAAAACCAACCTGGAAGTGGTTGGCATCATATTAGAACAGCTAGGCAAGGGAGAAGACCTGATCCAGTTTGTCCAGGACCGGCCAGGCCACGATCTCCGGTATGCTATCGACTCCGGCAAGATGAAACGGGAGTTGGGCTGGGAGCCCGCCGTTCCCTTCCATTCCGGTATACGGGATACGATTCAGTGGTATCTGTCCAACCGGGAATGGTGGACCGAAAAATAACCTCTCTCCAAACGGCGAAAGGAGCAACCCGTGAGCCAGCAGGAAAAAATCAAGATAACGGTGGACTGCCTGGGGGATATCTGTCCCCTGCCAATGATGAAGTTCAAGGAAATGAAAAAGGCCCTCCAAGAGGGCCGGGAAATCATGCTGGTGACGGATCACAGCTGCGCCGCCGAAAACGTACTCGATTACTGCCGTTCCCTCCATTATGTTTTTACAGTAGAGGAACCCATCAGCGGCGTCTGGGAAATCACGGTCCATCAGAGCCCGGATCAGCCAACCGGTAAGAATCCGGAAGAGGAAGACCCTGAAGAATCTGATGATGAATTGGAGGAATATCCGTCGACTGGGGCAAAGGGCAGCATCTGGCACTGGTAATCCCTTTGGCCAAGCATCCTTCCGTTTTTAGCCCTAGCAGAAGGTTTCCTTGACCACTTTCTCAAAGTAGCGGATCACATCCTTGGGTACATTTTGAAAATCCGAGCCTTCCTTATGAACCATATTCAGTGGATAGTCCATCTTAAAATTTTCAATCTCAACAATTTTGAGCTGTTTCAGATACAGCTCCTTTTTTATGGCCATGTAGGGCAGGAAAGCAAATCCCAGGTTGGCGATGACAGACGCCTTTACCGATTCGGTGGAATCCAGATTCATCAGGATATTGAAATCATCCAGATTCTCGCCGTGGTCTTTCAAAGCCTTTTCCAGGATCCTGCGGGGGCTGAATCGATCAACCAGGGTAATCATCGGCTTCTTTTTCAGTTCCTCCATGGTAATGGTGTCACCGCTGAAAAACTTCTGGGAGCAGACCAAGTGGAGATGGTCTGTAAAAATTCTAAGGCTGCTGATGTCGGCAGTTTCATCCTGATCCACCACAAAGCCGATGTAGCCATTTCCTTCCTGAACTTTCCGCATGACCTCCTGGGAAGTCATGATCGAAAGGGAAAAATGATACTTGGGAAATTTTTCGCTCATCTTATGGACGGTACAGGGCAGGGCATACTGGCCCACCACCGGAGAAGCCAGGATTCGTATGGTGCCGGAATGTTTCTTCAGGTTTTCCACTTCCTCCTGCAGATTGCTATACAGTTCTTCCATCTGAAGGAAATAATGATGGACTAGCTTACCGGCCTCTGTCAGCTCAATACCCCGGTTGCTCCGTTCAAACAGTCGCATTCCGATAGAATCTTCCACCTTTTTCATCTGCTGACTCAGGGCCGGCTGAGACAGGTGGCATTCATTGGCGACCTTGGAAATGCTCTTTTCTTTAACAATTTTATTAAAAAGGCTGATGTAATCCAACTGCATCTGCAGCCCTCCCTTCCCGGATCCCTTTCCATGGACCACTACTATTCCGTTATAATTACTCGTTATATTGTATAACACTTTGCTATGTTTACGCAACTCGTTTCTATGTTACAATATTCACAAGTAAACTGTCAAAAACTTAACAAAACCGTCGTTATTTCAATGAAGGAGGAACCTATGTCCGAGGAAAACAAAACGATTCAACGTTCCAGTTCACGGGCACCGAAGAAACCGAAAAAGAGTCAGATTCCCTATGGGCTGGCCCTCTTGATCGTAATGGTCATCGTCGGCATTTTGCTGACCGGAAAGTCCGTTACCCTGGGGATGCTGTGGCTCTTTGGAAGCTCCTTTGGTTTCGTTCTCCAGAAATCCAGATTTTGCTTCACCGCATCTTTGCGGGATCCCTTCATCTCCGGAAGCACCTCCATTACAAAAGCGGTCCTGATTGCCTTTGCCATCGGTACCGTAGGCTTCACCGCCATCAAGTATGGGTACTTCGTTAACGGATTGCCGATTCCCGGTATGAGCTACGTAGTTCCCTTCGGGCCCACTACCATCATTGGGGGAATCCTTTTCGGCATCGGCATGGTCATTGCCGGGGGATGCGCATCCGGAACCCTGATGCGGATTGGAGAAGGCTTCGGGCAACAGATGTTGGCCCTGGTATTCTTCATCATCGGGTCCCTGATCGGAGCCTATCACTTCGGATTCTGGAAAATCAATTTCATCTCTCATAGTCCCAAGGTATTCCTGCCCGACTATTTCGGATGGTTCGGAGCCGTAGTGCTTCAGTTACTGATTATTGTATGCCTTTACATTGCTGCCGATAAATGGCAGAAGAAAAAGATTGGCGCTTAATTGCAGAAAGGAAAAAGAAAATGAAAGAATATACTTTAGATTGTATGGGTGAAGCTTGTCCGCTGCCGATGATGAAAACTGAAAAGCAGATGGAGAAAATGGAAGTCGGCGATGTGGTCATCGTTCAGATCGACCACAGCTGTGCTGTTAAGAACGTTCCCGAATGGGCCAGAAACCAGGGCTACAACGTTGAAATCGACGAAGTAGATGACGGCGAATGGGAAATCATCATCGAAAAAACAAAATAAATGGTCATGACGATGACTTTAATAGAAAGGCGGTGACGCAGCTTTGAAGAGTCTTTGGGACAAACTCGGGAAAAACGAGTATTATGCCGCACTGTTCAAGAATCCCCTGACTTACGTTGGCGGAGCGATCCTTCTAGCCATCCTGCAGATTGCTCTTCTGGCCAGCACAGGAAATCCCTGGGGCGTATCCGGCACCTTTGCCAACTGGGGCGCCTGGATCTTCGAAGCCCTTGGAGGAAGCGTTGATAAATGGTTCTATTTCTCCTCGGAAGGAGCACAGAATACCCTGAACAATGGATTCCTCAATGATCCGGGAACCATGTCCAATTTAGGCATCATTGCAGGTGCCTTGTTATCAACATTGCTGGCTTCTCAATTTAAATTTAAAAAGATCAAGGCGATGCGGCAGATCGTTGCTGCAGTCCTGGGTGGTCTGCTGATGGGCTACGGAGCCCGTATGGCTTTCGGGTGCAACATCGGAGCCTTCTTCAGCGGAATCATCTCCCTGTCCCTCTCCGGCTGGGTATTTGGTGCCAGCCTGCTGGTGGGAGCCTTCATCGGAGGTAAATTATTAACAAAATTCTTTATGGGATAACCCATAATGGCTTAAACTTTGATAATTTACTTCGCTTCCCTTTGGAAAGGATTGTGTAATGGAAAAGAAAACAGAACAATATGATGTGGTGATCATCGGCGGCGGAGCTGCCGGTCTGACCGCTGGAATTTACTGTGGACGGGCACGGCTCAGCACTTTGCTGATAGAAAAATCTCTGGTTGGAGGCTTAGCCACCTACACCAATGAAATTGAAAACTATCCCGGCTTTCCGGATGGATCTACCGGCCTAGGTCTGATGGAACTGTTCCAGCAGCAGGCAAAGAAATTCGGCGTAAAATTCAAAGGCACCGAAGTACAGGGCGTAAAGCTGGAAGGGGAAGTTAAGATCGTTGAAACCTTCCGGACCAATTACGAAGCCAAGGTGGTCATCGTGGCTGCCGGTGGAAAGCCGAGACTGACCGGTGCTAAAGGAGAAGCTCAGTATCTATATGATAAGGGAATTTCCTTTTGTGCCACCTGTGATGCTGCCGCCAACACCGGAAAAACCGTCATGGTCATCGGCAGCGGAGACGCAGCCATCGAAGAAGGCATGTTCCTGACCAAGTTTGCTGACAAGGTCATCGTTTCCGTCATGCACGACGAAGGAATCATGGACTGCAACGAAATCGCCAAAGGACAGGCTCTTGCCAATCCCAAAATGGAGTTCATCTGGAACACCCTGCCCGACGAGTTCGTGGGAACGGAAGACCATCTGAACGGCGTTGTCCTGAAAAATACCAGAACCGGCGACCTCCAGACTGTACCTGTGGATTCCTGCTTCCTGTTCATCGGTTATGTCCCCAATACGGAAATCTTCCGGGACATCCTGGACATGAACAAGCCAGGCTATCTGTTGACCAACGAGAAAATGGAAACCAACATCCCCGGCGTCTTTGCCTGTGGCGATGTACGGGATAAGTTCCTCAAGCAGGTGGCTACCGCTGTAGGAGACGGCGCTATCGCCGGCTACGCGGCAGAAAAGTATCTGGCTGAAAGCGAAATCTTTGAGGATCAGATCATGGGCAGTGAACTTCCGGGAATCGTATTCCTATGGAATGCTGTCATGCCGGAGTGCCGATGTCTGCTTCCTATCGTAGAAGCTTTCGAAGAAAAATACAAAGACCAGATTAAGGTTACCCGGGTAGACATATACAAATCCAAGGGTCTGGCCGATCGATTGAATGTCAGCGAGGTTCCTGCCGTGGTATTTATCAAGGACAAATGTATTCAGAACGTCCTGACCGGAGAAATCTCCCTGGAAAAGATCGAAGCACTGATTAA
>JBLJBD010000078.1:0-4126 GCA_047637815.1 Anaerovoracaceae bacterium | reverse complement strand
TATAAGCCGGTGGCCGGAGGGGGAACGGGGGGAACCCAGCCTCCCTTTGATGTGAAACGGTACCTGTATCTGCAGGGCGGAAAGCAGCTGATCGGGACCGTGGCGGTGAACAACGGGACCCGGGCCTTTGACAACCTGGAATCCAGCCGGATCGGCATTCCCATTGCGAAGGGGATGCAGGCCCAGATCATCGGGGAAGATAAATACTTCTATGTCCTTCAGGACTATTCCTTTGTGTACAAGTCCAGCATGGAGGTCAAAGAAGGGAATCTGGCCCAGAATTATGTGACCAGGATTCAGGTGTCGGACAATCAGCAGACCGGTTCTGCGGAGGTGGCCTTCGCTATGAATGTTCCGGCTCTGTACACCTACACCTTTGACGGCAATCGGATGGTGCTGACTCTCTACGGCAGCCAGCACTGGGCCCCCATCGATCTTTCGGACAACAAGCTGGTCAGCCGGATTACACCGGTCACCACCAATGTTTCCGGCGGCTGCGCCTATGAAATCCAGCTGGAAAAGGGAAGCAGAACCAACGGGGTGTACATCGAATATCAAAAGGGTCAGATGATCCTGGGATTTAAAAAAGCGAAAACCGTTGAAGCAGGAAGCCTGAAGGGCATCCGGATCTACCTGGATGCCGGTCATGGCGGGGGAGACCCGGGAGCCATGGGAGCCCTGAGGACCCTGGGGCCCACGGAAAAGGACATCAATCTGGCCATTGCAAAGGTGACGGAAGAATATTTGAAGCAGCGGGGGGCAGAAGTCATCACCACCCGGCAAGGGGACACGGAATCCACCCTGGCCCAGCGAATGGCCATGGTGACAGAGCACAAGCCGGACCTTTCCCTGTCCATCCATTCCAATTCCACGGCGGTCTCCAACAACTACGGAGCGATTCGGGGATACCGGACCTATTATACCTTCGAATTGCCGGTGACGGGGGAAGAGGATGCCGTATCCTTTATCAGCCGGAGAACTGCCGAATTGGCGGGGCTCAGCTATAACGCCAAAAACCGGAGCAACCTGGCTCTGGCAAGGACCCAATACTGCCCGGCCATGATCTTTGAAATCGGATTCATGTCCAATCCGGAGGATTACGAATGGCTCCTGGTGCCGGAAAATCAGGAAAAGGTGGGCAGGGCCATCGGTCAGGCTACCTTGGAATGGTTCGAATACCAAAGTGGACTGCCGGCCTACGACATGGACAGCATCAAGGTCTTTGTCAATGGAGAAAAGGTAGCCTTCGATGTGGAACCCTTCATTGAATCGGGCAGGACACTGGTCCCCATCCGGAGGATCTTTGAAGCCCTGGGAGGCGAAGTGACCTGGAACGAAGAAGAAAAAATGGCGACAGTTGTCAGAAATGGTCTGGTTATAAAATTTAAAATCGGAGACAATCGATATATGATAAATGATACAGAACACTTCATGGAAGTGACCGCCCGGATCACCGAAGGGGGCCGCACCGTGGTACCTCTCCGGGTCCTCTCGGAGGCTCTGGGCTATCAGGTGGACTGGGATGAAGGTACCCGAACCGTGTTTATTCGATAAGGAGTTGATTCCTATGACTGCCGGACAGATCACCAAGGAAATTCAAAAATACCTTTCCCTGACCGACACCTTTTTCAGGAAGAGCATTGAGGCTTCCCCCGTACCCATTATGATCCATGGGGATGACGGAGAGGTCTTTAAGCTCAGTGACAGCTGGCTTCGGCTGTCCGGCTATTCAAGGGAAGAGATTCCAGACCTGGAACATTGGCTGGACTTGGCCTACGGAGGGAATTTCCCGGAGATGACCTGCCAGCTTCAAAAGGGGGAAGACCAGGATTTCCAGCGCTGTGACGGAGCTTATTGGATCCGTATGAAAAGCGGTGAAAAAAGGTTGTGGGAATTCCATTCCTCTGCGATCGGCACAGCTCCCGACGGTCGCCGGGTCTATGAATGCGTGGCCCTGGATATTACGGAAAAAGAACTCTTGGTACAAAAACGGGAGAAGGATCGGCAGTTTTTTAAAACCATTCTTCACTCGGTGGGTGACGGGGTCATCACCTGCAACGAAAAAGGACGGGTTGTATTTTTGAACCGGATGGCGGAAATCCTTATCGGTATTACGGAGAAAGAAGCAAAAGGCAAACCTTTAGAACAGATTTTTCAGATTTTGAAGGAACCGGCCAAAGAACGGGTCATCGACCTTCATCAGCAGGTAAAAAAAAGACGGCAGTCCACAACCCCGGTGAACCACACCCTGCTGATTACCACCAGCGGATTGGAAGTGCCGGTAGAATACAATATAACTCCCCTTCTTGGAAAACATGGGCTGTTTGAAGGCAGCGTGCTGGTATTCCGGGACTTTACCGACAAGCAGGCCAGGATGGACCGGGTCGAATATTTGGGCTACCACGACAATTTGACCGGCTTATACAACCGTCGGTTTTTGGAAGAAGAAATGAGCCGGCTGGATACGGAGAGGAATCTGCCCATAACCCTGATCATGGGGGATGTAAACGGACTCAAACTGATGAACGATGTCTTCGGCCACGAATCGGGCGACCTGCTGCTCAAAGAAGTAGCCGAGTCCCTGAAGCATGCCTGCCGGAATGATGAAATCATTTCCAGGCAGGGTGGGGACGAGTTTGTTATCCTGCTGCCAGGAGCCGATGAGGAGAAAGCCCGGGGGATTGTAGAACGGATCAAGGGTAACCTGTCTGAAAAGCGGATCCATCAGCTGGAGCTTTCCGTATCCTTCGGGATCGGGGTCAAGACCACCTCCGGTGAGAACCTTCAGGAGACGCTGAATTCAGCAGAAGAAGCCATGTACCGTCAAAAGCTATTTGATTCGCCAAAGGCAAAGGAAAAGGCGCTGGACCGAATTATCCTAATGTATCAGGAGAAGAACGAATTAGAAGGTGTCCGGGTAGAGCGTTTAGCACAAGCCTGTAATCTTCTGGGAACTGCTTTGGGATTCAATGAAGAGAAACTGGAAAGCCTGAGACAGGCCGGATTTCTCCATGACATCGGGAAAATTGCCCTTGACTCCAAAACATTTATCAAAGAAGGGCATCTCAGCAGTCAGGAATGGCAGAACGTCAGGCGCCACTCGGAAATCGGCTATCGAATCCTCAGCACGGTGGGCGAGCTGGCAGGCATGGCGGAATACGTTCTTTATCACCATGAAAAATGGGATGGAAAGGGATATCCCAAAGGACTGAAAGGGGACAACATTCCCCTGGAAGCCAGGATCCTGTCCATCGTGGATGCTTACGAAGCCATGACCAGCCATCGGCCCTACCGGGAGCCCCTGCCTGAGGAGGAAGCTTTAGCAGAACTGGAAAAGCACGCAGGCACTCAGTTTGATCCGGAACTGGTCCGAATCTTCGTCGAAAAATGGCAAAAAGGGTCTGACGATTGACCGGAAAAAACTATTGACTTTACTGCACTACCGTATTATCATAAGGATACTCAAGGAAAGGCAAAGACTGAGTACCTGAGCCGCTCCGAAAAATCGGTATACGAAGGTGAAACTGAATGCCTTGAAAAAGCAAACAGCAAACCATTTGTCATCCGGATCAGAAGAAATCGTCGAGAGACGAAAACCAATGATCAACGGAGGCCGATCCATCCAGAATAGTATGGGAAAAGCAAACCGATGAGGCTTGCAGAGTATCAGAAGCAATGGATAGGGGTAGAATAAGAAAGGAGGATGTACGCCATTGTGGTACAACCTCAACTGAAGGGCAGACCAGTGATTTTTTAAAATTACTCCTCTGCCTTTCAGCATTTTTTGTCAGGGGTTTTGTGAGAATCCATCGCTGCAGCCCCGTCGAAAAATGGCAAAAAGGGTCTGACGATTCTCATAGAAAATCTATTGACTTTACTGCACTACCATATTAATATAAACATACTCAAGGAAAGGCAAAAGCCGAGTACAAGAGTCGCTCCGAAAAAGCCGGTATTCCGATCAGGAGGGAATCACTGAATGCGATTACCCAAAGATCACAAGGGAACCGGACCTTCCAGAAATGGATAGGGGTAATATAGGAAAGGAGGAAGTACGCCATTGTGCTACAGCCTCAGCTGAAAGGCAGATAAGCGGTTGGTTGATTGCTTATTTGCCTTTCTTCAT
>JBLJBD010000077.1:0-2580 GCA_047637815.1 Anaerovoracaceae bacterium | reverse complement strand
CTGCCAACCGTGGTCACTGCCAGAGTAGCCAGCAGGATGTTGGATACGGCAATGACCAGAGTGAAGGTAATGATCAGCCGCATTTTAATAGATCGGTTCATGATGTTCATCAATGTTGCTCCTTTTAAATTTCCGATTCCTTTCAGGTTTGATGTAACCAGTTACATAATATGTCGACATTGGATTCAAAAACTTAATAGAAAAAGCACGAGGAAACCCTCGTGCTCCAAATTAAATTATTATAAAATCTTCCTAGATGGTTTTCCCCTTGGCATTTTTCAGCATCCCTGCGGCCACTTCCGATGTCACCGGCGGGCTGAACAGATAGCCCTGGAGAAAATCGCATCCCTGGGATGCCAGCATCCGGCTTTCTTCCTGGTTTTCTATCCCTTCTGCCACCATCTCCATATCCAGTCCGTGGGTCAGATCAATCAAGCTTTTCAGGGCCTTTTCCTTTCCGGAAACCAGAACACGGTCTTTCATCGTCTTGTCCAGTTTAATCTTGCTCACCGGCAGATAGGTCAGGTAGTTGAGGGAAGAATATCCGGTACCGAAATCATCCAGAGCGATAGAAATGCCCCGATCCTGCAGGTCCTCCAATATCTGAATGTTCTCCTCGATTCCTTCCAGAAGGACGTTTTCCGTGATTTCCACTTCGATGAATTCGGTTGGGATCTGGTACCTCTCCAGTTCCTGATGGAGCAGGGCGGCAAAGCTCTTTTCCCGAACCTGACGGGGAGATATGTTGATGGCCACTGGTTTTAGGTCCAGTCCCGCTTCCTCCCACTCTTTAAGCTGTTTGACGGTCTTTCGGATGACCCATTCACCGACGGGCAGAATCAATCCGGAATCTTCGGCTACAGGAATAAATTCACCGGGGGAAATGCTATTGTCCCCCATCCGCAGCAAAGCTTCAAAATACCGAAGCTCACCGGTATCCGCTGTCACCACCGGCTGATAAAGGAGGTAGAGGCCTCCTTCTTCCAGGTTCTTGCGAAGCTGCCGCTCAATGTGAATCTTCCTTTCAAAATCCCGGAACATTTCTTCCCGGAACAGTTGACACTGATTCTTTCCGGCCCGCTTTGCCGTATACATGGCAATATCCGCCCGAATCATCAGTTCTTCCATGGTCCGGCCATCCCGGGGGAATCGAACTACCCCGATGCTGACGGTGATAGGATTCATCAGATGCTCCACCTTGGTGCCCTTGGTCAGATCCCTGCGGATTTCTTCGGTCTTTTCCTGAATCAGGCTCAGGTCCGGTTCTCCACGGTACAGCAGGACAAATTCGTCCCCTCCCAAGCGAAAGACCATCCAATGATCCCGGGTCGACGCCAACAGCACCTCCGCCACCTGACGGAGGACACGATCGCCAAAGATGTGACCCTGGGAATCATTGATATCCTTAAAATTATCAATATCCAAGAGCATCATGGCCCCTTTTTCGGCCGAATGGAAAACATCCCGCAGCACTTCCACCATTTTCCGCCGGTTGTAAAGTTCGGTGAGAGGATCCCTTTCCGCCATGAACTGAATGGTTTCTTCCTGCTTTTTAATCTCCAGATACTGCTCTTTCAGTCCTTTTTCGCTGGCCACCAGCTGATGGATCGTTGCCTCCAGCTCATCGTTGGCGTTTTGAAGCCGGACATTGGATTCCCGGATGGTCTGCTGGTTTTCCTGAAGCTGGTCCCGAACTGAAATCAACTGTCTCAAGCCAAAGAAGGAGGCTATCGTAAGGAGAAAGCCTGCGATCAGGATGGAATAGAACAATGTGGAAAATCCAGTCCATCCATCCTTGGGCATCCCGTACAGCCTCATGCTGGTATCATAAAGGCGGATGGATTTGATAACCGGGTCGGTCAGGGGCTCTTCGTGGTTGGCCCACACGGTTTTCAACTTGCCGTTCAGGGGATTGATAAAAGTCAGCTGAATCCTGTTTTCCTCGTCCAATTCCAGCATTCCCGTACTCTGAAGGGCCGTATAATAGTCAAAGACGAAGGAAGCCTGCCCCCAATACTCTCCCTCTACGATCAGGGGGCTCCGGACCACGATGCCCACCCCACCCTGAATCAGTTCCACCGGAGCATCCAGAATGGATTTTCGCGTATTTTTCGTATAACGGACAAAATCCCGCTGCCCTTCTTCCAGGACCAGGTCCCGCCCTACCGCCAAAAGGTTCATATTATAAGGATAAACATAGGTGACGGTGGTGTCTTTGAGGAGGGCGATGTTGGTCACGATATCATCCTGGGATTCATACAGTCCCCGGGCAAAAGCTTCGTAGTCTTTCTGAGAAAACTCCGGATTGATCTCTACATAGGAAATAAGCCCTTTCAGGCCAAGGACCCGGGCTTCGATGATGTTTTCCCAATTGCTTTTCACTACTTCCAGAGAATCCTCCAGATCCTGTTTCTGCTGGCTGACATTGCTCCGATACTCGACAGAGGCTGTAAAGATTGCCGTTGTCAAGACCATCAGGGCTACTGCCAGAGATATCAGGTTTTTTCTCAGGCCTCTGCTCAAATAATCACCCTATTTCATCGTTCTGACATAGTCACCGATTTTCTTGTCTTCGTTGGC
>JBLJBD010000076.1:0-19034 GCA_047637815.1 Anaerovoracaceae bacterium | reverse complement strand
ACGGAGGAAGCTGCTGAAATATCCTCCACAACAGAACGTCAGGCCCAGGAGCTGGAACGGGATGTGGAAAAACTGAAAAAAGCCCAGTACATGGAAAAATATGTGGGGCACATTTTCGATGGGGTCATCAGCGGAGTTTCCGGATTCGGGTTTTACGTGGAGCTTCCCGATACCATCGAAGGGTTGGTCCGTGCTTCCTCTCTGAAAGATGATTATTATCAGCACGAAGCAGCTCACTACCGTCTGAGAGGGGCTCATACCAATAAAATTTACGCCCTTGGCGATCGGGTTCGGGTCGTGGTGGAACGGGTCAGCCCTCAGGATGGAGAAATCGATTTTCGGCTGGCGGATGAAGCAGATTCAGAAGAAAAAGAATGAGACAATTGAATAGAGTCAAACAAAAACCGGCCAAGGCCGGTTTTAATTTTCTCCTGTCCAGAAATAAGGGGTAAAAAGCAGCAGGATGGTATAAAGTTCTAGACGCCCCACAATCATCATAAAAGATGAAAATAAACGGACACCAGGGCTGAAAATACTGAAATTATTAGCGGGGCCCAGTTCACCGAAGCCCAGTCCCGTATTGGAGAGGATCCCGGCAGCCGCGCTGAGGGTGGTGGTCATATCCAGGTTGTCCAGGGACATGACCAGGGCTGTGATGAAATACACCGTAATATAAAACATGGTGAAGGAGGTAATCGAGGAAACCGTGTCAGCGGGAACCACATTATTTCCGATCCGGACTGCCACCACGGACCGGGGATGGAGCCTTTTCCGGAAGCCCCGGATGATCAGCTTAAACAAGATGATGACCCGGATGACCTTGAAGGAGCCGCAGGTGGAGGCAGCACAGCCGCCGATGATCATCAGACAAAACAGGATTGTCTGGCTGAACACAGGCCAGAGAGTATAATCGGCGATGGAGTAACCAGAGGTACTGGAAAAGGATACGGTCTGAAAGATGCTGGCTCTCATGGCGGCGGACAGGCTGGGGTAAGTGCCGGAAGCGAAAAGCACCACACTATTCAAAACAAAAGCACCGAAAATGATGCCGATGAAAGCACGGAACTCGGTGTCCCGGAACACATTCTTCCATTTCCCCTGGAGAACCATGTAAAATAAAAGGAAGTTCACTGAGGCAAGGAAGGTGAAAAGGGTGATTACAGACTCGATGTAAAAGCTGTCATAAGCAGCCATTCCTCCGGGATTGGAAGCCAGGCCGCTGGTACTGATACTGCCCAGGGTATTAATGACTGCATCAAAGGCAGGCATACCACCAATGAGGAGCAGTACAAACTCGGTGACGGTAAAGGAAATATAAATGGTGTAAAGGGTTTTAGTGGATTCTGAAATTTTATTCTTAACTTTATTGAAAGAAGGGCCAGTGGTTTCCGCACTGACCATTTTCAAACCGCTTACACCCAGGGCTGGCAGGATGGCAATAGCAAATACCAGAATTCCCATGCCTCCCAACCAGTGGGAAATGGCTTTCCACAGGGCGATGGAAGCTGGCATGGGTAACTGGCTGATGACGGTAGCACCGGTAGTGGTAAAGGCAGCAACCGATTCGAAGATGCTGTCGATGAGGCTGTCGGTTGTTCCGGACAGATAATAGGGCAAGGCACCGAAAAAGGAAACGGAAAACCAACAGAGACTGACAGCCAGATAGCCGTCCCGGACTTTAAAGGATTCATTTTTTGTCCGGGCCTTTGCGTTATAATACAATAAAGCTCCACCGATTATTATGGATATGGCAGTCATCAAAAAACCATAAAAAACCTCTGGCGGGTCCTGAATGATGGCCAGGATACAAGAGGGAATCATGGATATACCGCAGATCAGGGTGATGAGTCCAACCATGCGGAAGATAATGGGGAAGTTCAAAAGCATAGGGATACCTCGATGTATCTTGTTAGCAATTACCGGTTTGGATTCCAGAACCTTGGGCTTAACAATAAAATGATGGTAAACAGTTCCAGTCTGCCAGCCAACATCAGAAATGCCAGCAGTAAGGTAGACCCATTGGAGAAAAGGGAATAGTTCATAATAGCCCCTACCTGATCGAAGCCAGGGCCCACATTGCCGAGGCAAGCAATGACTGCTGAGAAATTTGTCATCATGCTATGGCCTTCCGTTGAAATCAGCAAGGTGCTGATGAAAATAGTCATAATATACAGGAAGATGAAGCTGGCGATGGCAGATACCGTATCAATAGGCAGGGCTTTGTTCCCAAACTTCAGATGGACAATGGCACTGGGGTGGAGTCGCAGAGCTATGCCCCGCTTGATGAACTTAAAAATAACTAATATCCGGATAACTTTCATTCCGCCGCTTGTGGATGAGGAGGATGCTCCGATCAGCATCAGGACCAATAGCAGGATTTTAGAAAAGGTTGGCCACAAATCATAATTATCCGTAATGTAACCAGTGGTGGAAATGATGCTGGCAATCTGAAAGAAAGCATAGCGGAAGGAATACGCCAGACTTTCATAAATATTGGCGGCATAAAGGTTGAGGCTCATCACCAGGGTTACGGTCAGAACAAGAAACAGAAAAAATCGCAGTTCCAGATCCTGAAAGAAACCCCGGAATCCTTGACGGAACAGGATAAAATAAAGATTGAAGTTGACTCCGGCAATGATCATGAAGAAGGCGATGACCATCTCCACATAAGCATTGTCGTAATGACCAATGCTGTTGTTGTAAATGGAAAAGCCTCCGGTTGCGATGGTTCCGAAGGAATGGACCAGGGAATCGTAGAGACTCAAACCTCCGAATTTGAGGAGCAGGACCAAGATCAGCGTAAATCCAAAGTAGAGGGTATAAAGCCGCTTGGCTGTATCGGATAATTTTGGTGTCAGTTTGTCCAGGGTGGGCCCCGGAGCTTCCGCTTTAGCAATTGCCTGACCATTGATTCCCAGACTGGGCAGTAGGGCAATGGCAAAAATCAGGATTCCCATCCCCCCCAGCCAGTGGGTAAAGGAACGCCAGAAAAGGAGCCCTTTGGACAGGACCTCCACGTCGGTGAGAATGGAAGCGCCGGTGGTACTGAAGCCGGAGCTGGTCTCAAAAAACGCATCAATGACATTGGGGATGGCTCCAGAGAGGACAAAGGGGACGGCAGCAATCAGGGAGGAAAGGATCCAGCAAAGGGCAACGATGATGTATCCGTCCCGCACTTTAATCCGGCCGGTTCCACTTTTAGTAATCAACAATAATAAGCCGCCAATAACAATTGACGGGATAATGGTTTTCGTAAAGGCCAAAGCCGTTTCCGGTTCGTTGTAGATATAGGAAACCAACGATGACGGGATCATCGCTGCAGAAATAACGATGAACAAGGCACCGGATATTCGTAAAATTATATTCCAGTTTAAATCCATGAAAAAATCAACTCCTGCTGAACAGACCGGCCTTAGAGGTCCGGAGGAGCTTTTCCAGTTCAGCCAGCTCCGAAAGAAGGCAGAGGACGATAACCCGGTCTCCTCTTTTTATGACCGTTTCCCCGTTGGGAATGATGACCTCCAACCCCCGGTGAATGGCGCCGATGATGGCCCCTTCCGGAAGTTTCAGGTTCTTCAACGGAATATCGATGAGCTTCATCCTGGAATCGGCTACCAACTCGACGATTTCAGCCTGCCCCTGAATCAGCTGAGACGAAAGAATCCGTTTGGACCCCTGAATGAACCGGAGAACATTGCTGGTAACGATGTCGATGGGGTTCAGAGCCATATCAATGCCCATGCTGCCGATCAATTCAGCATAGCTTTCCCGGCTCACCTTGGCAATCACATCCTCGATACCATGCTGCTTAGCCACCAAGGCCAGCAAAAGATTTTCTTCGTCATAGCCTGTTGCGGTGACGCAGGCATCCATTTCGTTGAAGTTTTCATCTTCCAAAAGATTAATGTCGGTAGCATCCCCGTGGAGGATGATGACGCTGTCATCCAGATGGGCTGCCAGATAGTGACAGCGGCTTTTTTCTTTTTCGATGATTTTGACAGAAACACCGAAGTCGGAAAGCTTCTTGGCCAGGTAGAGGCCGGTTTTTCCGCCCCCCAGAATCATAATTTTTTGGAGGTTGGTGTATTTGCCCCGTTCATGAACCTTTTCCGCCAGCTTCATAATGGGTTCGTATTCCCCGATCAGATACAGACCGTCATCCGGCTGAACGATGGTACCCTCGTGGGGAACGATGATCTTTCCGTATCGTGAAATAGCCACCAGAAGCATGTTTGGTATGATGGTCTTCATCCGGGACATGGGAATCCCGATCATAGCCGGAAATTTCTTTGCCGGGAATTCCAAGAGTGAAATTTTGCCGCTGGTAAAGATGCCGTTGCTCAGAGTATACTTTTCAACCAGATATTTGTAGATTTCCATGGTAATAGACAGGTCGGGATTGACGATGGAATCGATTTCAAAATGTTGTTTGATGAAGTCAAACTGATTCATATGTTCCGGATCCCGTACCCGGGCTATGACGCTGTGGCACCCCATTTTTTTGGCCATGGAGGCAATAAATATATTCTTCTCATCCTTATCCGTCACCGTGAGAAGATAGTCATAGGATTCAATATCCAAATTTTCCATCACAGACAATTGCTTGGCATTGGCGGTAATGGTCATAATATCCATATGGGAGGACAGTTTGGCGATGGCTTCCTCATTTTTATCGATGACGGTTACGGAATGGTCGCCCCCAACCAGGGCTTCTGCCACCTTGGTTCCCAGCTTTCCTGCACCGACGATTGCAATTTTCATAATAATTTCCTTTGCGTGTATAACACTGAATCAACCGTTTCAAGCGGTTCTCTGTATCTTCGATAGACACTATTCTACCACTAATGGGTTTTAAATCAACAATTATTTGCACAAAAGGGGGTATTAATATAAAATTAGAGGTAATGACTTGAAAAAGGAGGAAAAAATGATTATCAAACGATTTATCGGAGGCAACCTGGAAAGCAACGGGTATGTCCTATATACCAAAGACGGAGGCACTTGTTTCGTGGTGGACCCGGGGTACAATCCAGAACGCCTTATTGGATTCATTCAGGAACATCAGCTGAAACCGGCCGGAATCCTTCTGACCCACCACCACTACGACCATGTGGGCGGGGTGGATAAAATACGGAGTTTCTTTGACTGCCCCCTGTATCTTCACCGGGGTGATGTGGACCTTTACCGGAAACCAGTGGATGTTGTTCTGGAAGGAGGAGAGGCGCTGGACCTGGATGGGGAAAAGATTGATGTGATCCATACTCCCGGCCATACCGGCGGCGGAGTGTGCTATTACTCAGAAAAATCCAAAGCAGTTTTTACAGGGGATACGATTTTTAATGTGGACCTGGGAAGAACGGATCTGGAAGGCGGTTCTCTTTCACAGCTCCAGGATACGGTGATCCATATTCTGGATAAGTGGAGCAATGACATCACCATCCATCCGGGACACGGAGATTCCTGCAATATGAAATATGTCCGGGCTCACAACGAGGAGTTCCTTTCTATGCTGAATCACAGGGCATAGGAATTACCCCGTTATTGAATATTACGACAAGAGGTGTACCAATCATGAATATAAAATTAATAGCCCTGGACCTGGACGGAACCACCCTGAACAGCAAGGGGCAGCTGACGGAAAAGACCCGGGAAGCCTTGGAAACCGTTGCCGGAAAAGGGGTCCACGTCGTCATAGCCACCGGCCGGGTTTATTCGGCCCTGCCGGAAGAAGTAACGGCGGTCCGGGGCATCGAATACGCTATTACCTCCAACGGAGCCCGGGTAGTCCATCTGGAAAGCAAAGAGACCATCTATTCCAATCTGATCCATCCGGAATCCATTGAATTTACGGTGGACCTTTTCAGCAACTATGACTTTATGCTGGAAGCTTTTGTGAAGGGAGAGGCCTTTGTGGACAGCCATATTTACCACAATATAGAGAAAGTGGGATTGGCAAAAAAACACTCCGATTATATTTTGAGAACCAGGAAACCGGTGGATGGAATCCTGAATTTTCTTCGGAATAATAAAGCCGAAGTTGAAAATATCAACATCAATTTTGGCCGGCAGGAGGATAAGGCGATGATGGCTGAGGTGCTGAAAACCATCCCGGATGTGACCATCACGTCCTCCTTTGACCATAATCTGGAAATCGGAGGAAGGACCACCAGCAAAGCCGATGCAGTCCTTCATCTCTGCGAGATTCTGGATATCCATCAGGATCACACCATGGCCATTGGTGACAGTCCAAACGACGAGGCGATGCTTCGGGCTGCCGGTTACCCGGTGGCCATGGCCAACGGCAAGGAAAGCATAAGGGCTATCGCTCGATTCATAACCGGATCCAATGATGAAGATGGAGTGGCTTCGGCTATCCATCGTCTGATTTTGGGGCTACCTTCCTTGTAAACCGTTATAAATGCAATAAATCCTACCCTTTGGGTGAGTCCTGGTTAAAAAGCCGTCCTGGCAACAGAGACGGTTTTTTCGTGGGACGGGAAGAAATGAGGGTTGACAATATATGTAAATAAATGTAAAATATATAAAAATGTGGAAGAAAGGAAGAAGGGTATGAACACCGGTCAAAAAGGAGAAGCAATAGCAGAAATGTATCTGACGAAGCTTGGATATGAAATTCTCGAGAGGAATTTTCGAAGCCGCTTCGGGGAGCTGGACCTGGTGGCCAGGTATCAGGATATCATTATTTTCGTAGAGGTAAAAACCAGAACGACGATTCGGCAGGGGCTCCCCTGCGAAGCCGTGAATCGGGAGAAGCAGTATCGGCTGCGAAGAATGGCCCGATATTACCTGATGACGACTGGCCAATTGGGAGAAGCTTGCCGGATGGATGTCATCGAGATCATCCTTCAGGGCAATGGTACCCTCATCCGACAGATAACCGATGCATTTTAGTGTTTGGGGCTCGTCGATAGAAAACAGAAAGGAAGGATCATGCTTTCAAAAGTGAAGACTATGTCCCTGTATGGCCTCCATACAGAGGTGGTTGTTGTTGAAACCGATTTGAGCAACGGACTGCCGGGGCTGAATATGGTAGGTCTGCCGGATATCACCGTTCGAGAAGCCCGGGAGAGGGTCCGGGGAGCCCTGATCAACGGCGGCTTCGGTTATCCGGCCAAGCGGATTACCATCAATTTTTCCCCGGCCGATGTGCCCAAAACCGGAACTCACTACGATCTGCCGATGGCCGTGGGCATTCTCAACGCCCTGGGTGTCGTGGGCAACCGCCATCTTTCCAATTCTGTCTTTTTAGGGGAACTTTCCCTGGACGGCAGGCTGGGACGGATTCAGGGCGTCTTGCCTCTGGTCATGGGGGCCTTTGAATCGGGAATCAAGAGGGTCTTCCTTCCTGCTGACAATCTTGAAGAAGCCGGTCTGGTAGAAGGCATGAAGCTGTGCCCGGCAGAAAACCTCACGGATTTAGTCCATTGTCTGAACCAGGAGGAACCTCTCTCTATTCCCCAATCCGTGCTGGAAAGGACAGAAGGACCAGGAGTTAGCAACGACAGGGATTATCGGGAAATAATCGGCCAGGAAGGGGCTAAACGAGCCATGGTGATCGCTGCTGCCGGTTTTCACAATCTGCTCCTGACCGGCGTCCCCGGTTCGGGAAAAAGCATGCTGGCCCGATGCCTGCCGTCCATCCTGCCGCCTATGGATCAGGAGGAAATTTTTCAGGCCACCAAGATTCACAGCGTAGCTGGAGCCCTGAACCGGGAAGAGCCCATCGTCCTTGACCGCCCTTTTCGGATGCCTCATCACACGATTTCCCCCACTGCCTTGACGGGAGGAGGAAGGAAAATGAAACCGGGAGAACTATCCCTTGCCCATCTGGGTGTCCTTTTCCTGGATGAAATGCCGGAATTTCCAAGGGATGTGCTGGAAACTCTCCGGCAGCCTCTGGAAGAGGGATTGATTCGGATACACCGAATGGCAGGCAGTGTCACCTACCCCTGCCGTTTTTTGCTTCTGGGTTCCAGCAATCCCTGCCGGTGCGGATATCATGGCTCCCCCGGACAGATCTGTACCTGCACCCCTGCTCAAATCAAGAGCTATCAGGATCGAATTTCCGGACCCCTTATGGATCGGATGGATCTTACGGTGCGGGTTCTGGCGGTACCCCTGGCAGAAGTCATGGGGCTGAAGGCGGCCAAGCAAAGAGCCAAGGAAGCAGGATCTGCTGAAATGAGGGCTCTGGTGCTGCGGGGCAGGAACTTCCAGAAAGAACGTTTTAAGGGAACCGGATTGACCTTCAATTCCCAACTGGATGGAGAACTGCTGGAACGTTTCTGTCCCATGGAAAAAGAAGCCCGGGTTCTTTCTCTGGAAGCTTCGGAAGGAATGGGGCTTTCCATGCGGGGATACAAAAAAATTGTTCGGGTCGCCAGGACCATCGCTGATCTGGAGGAAGAGGAAATCATCCGGGTTCCCCATGTGGCAGAAGCCCTTCAGTATCGGGATCAGCCGGAAAGGACCGTAAACCGATGAAAAAATCTTCCTTTAATATGGTGAGCCTTTCAGACACCGGATACCCTCCGCTGCTGCGAATGATCAAGGATCCTCCGGAAACCCTCTACTACGCGGGAAATTTAGCCCTGGCTTCCCGGACCTGCATTTCCGTTGTGGGGTCCCGGCATGGTACGGCTTATGGTCGGTGGGTTGCCCGGCTTTTGGGGAGCAAGACGGCTCAATACGGCATATCTCTGGTCAGCGGCTTGGCTGCGGGAATCGATGCGGCCGGACATCAAAGTGCCCTGGACCATCAGGGACCTACCATCGCCGTCCTTGGAACTGGAATCGACATCTGCTATCCCCGTTCCAATCAGCATCTGATGGCCGAAATTGAAGAAAAGGGGCTGATCCTGACCGAATACCCACCCGGATTTCGGGCCACGCCTTACAGCTTTCCAGCCCGCAATCGGATCATCAGCGGCCTTTCGGTGGCCACAGTCGTGGTAGAAGCAGGAATTTCCAGCGGCTCCCTGATCACGGCCGGATTTTCTGAGGATCAGGGGAGAAGGACCTACGGGGTACCGGGGAACATCAACAGTCTCTTTAGTGCCGGAACGAACAAACTGATCGCTGACGGCGCGTTGCCGATGACCGCCTTTGAAGATATTCTGGATGACCTGGGGATTCCAAGATTACAGGAAGCAGAAGTGATGAAAACCCTGGGGCAGGATGAAATTCGAATCTACCAGGCTTTGGCAGAAGGAGGGGAGATGACGGCGGATGAACTCTGTCGTAGGACGGGAAAACCGGTTTCCCACATCCATGCTTTGGTGACTATTATGGAAATGAAGGGAGTCCTCTGGACCAGCCTCGGAAAAATTTTTATTGCAAAATAAAGATTTAGCAAATATAATCATTCATTGAACCGGGATTCAGACGGAATCCGGGGAAACCAGGTAATAGGGTTAACCGATAGGAGGATGATAATATGGCTAAATCCAAGGCTTTGGTGATTGTAGAATCGCCATCCAAGGCAAAGACCATAGGCAAGTTTCTGGGCAGCAACTACAAGGTGGTAGCATCGGTAGGTCATGTCAGAGATCTTCCCAAAAGCAAAATGGGAATCAATATAGAGAATAATTTCGATCCGGAATATATTTCTATCCGCGGCAAGGGGGATGTAATTAAAGCCATGCGATCCGAAGCGAAAAATGCTTCGAAAATCTATCTGGCAACGGATAATGACCGGGAGGGTGAGGCGATTTCCTGGCATATTGCCTTTTTGCTGGGAATTGAAGAAGCTTCAGCCAACCGGATCGTTTTCAATGAAATCACCAAAACAGCTATTCAGCAGGCGGTGAAGAATCCACGGGCCATCGACCGGAAACTGGTGGATGCCCAGCAGGCCAGGCGGGTACTGGACCGACTGGTAGGGTATCAGATCAGCCCTCTTCTGTGGAGAAAGGTCCGGAGGGGTCTCAGTGCCGGCCGAGTCCAGTCTGCAGCCCTGAAGATCATCTGTGACCGGGAAAAGCAGATTCGGGAATTCATTCCCAAGGAATTCTGGACCATCAGCGCCGACCTTTTGAAGCAGGAAGGGGCTAAATCATCCAAGGCCTTCAATGCCAAACTTTGGGAATATAAAGGAAGCAAACTGGCGGTGGACGACCAGGCCTCGGCAGAGGCTATCTGCCATCAACTGGAAGGAAACCCCTATGTGGTAGCAGCAGTGGAGAAGAAGGAGCGAATCCGTAAGGCCAGTGCTCCCTTTACCACCAGCAGCCTCCAGCAGGATGCTTCCAATAAACTGGGCTTTCAGACGAAAAAGACCATGCAGATTGCCCAGCAGCTTTATGAAGGAGTTGATGTCAAGGGACACGGCACCGTGGGCCTTGTTACTTATATCCGTACCGACTCGGTCCGGATTTCTGATGATGCCCGGAAGGCAGCGGCGGATTTTATCCGAACGGCCATGGGCGCAGAATATCTGGCAGACAACCGGTATACCAACAAAAAAAAGGATGTTCAGGATGCCCATGAAGCCATTCGCCCCAGTTATATTGAACTGACCCCCGAATCCATCAAGGACTCCTTGACCAAAGATCAGTTTCAGCTTTACCGGCTGATCTGGTCCCGGTTCATGGCCAGCCAGATGGCACCGGTGGTTTACGACGGGGTTTCCGTGGATGTACAAAACGGAGACTATATTTTCCGCGCTACCGGATCCCGGGTCCGTTTCGACGGTTATCTGAAAATCTACGTAGATAATGCAGAAGAAAATGAAGAAAAAATGCTTCCGGAACTGAATGTGGGAGAGAAACTGGAATTGAAGACTCTCAACAGCGATCAGAACTTCACCCAGCCACCGGCCCGATTTACCGAAGCCAGTCTGGTCAAGGACCTGGAAGAAAAAAATATCGGCCGTCCCAGTACCTATGCACCCATCATTGCTACCTTACTGGACCGGCGCTATATTCTTCGGGAGAAGAAATCCTTGGTTCCGACGGATCTGGGCTTCGTGGTCACTGAACTGATGGAAAAGTATTTCACGGAAATCGTGGATGCGGATTTTACCGCCAATCTTGAGGATAAGCTGGACGACATTGAAGTAAAGAACATCAACTGGAAAGAAATCGTAGCGGATTTCTATCAAATTTTTGAAAAAGAACTGAAGGTGGCGGAAGAGGAAATCGAAAAAGTGGTCATCGAAGATGAGCTGACCGGGGAACTCTGCGAAAAATGCGGAAAACCCATGGCCAGAAAACAGGGGCGGTTCGGTGACTTTATTGCCTGCACCGGCTATCCGGAATGTAAGAACACGAAGCAGATCGTCAACACGGTGGATGCCCAGTGTCCCAAGTGCGGTAAGGATATTATCGTCCGCCGGGGAAAGTCCGGCCGTGTATTCTATGGATGCAGCGGTTATCCAGACTGCGATCAGGTCTTCTGGAACAAGCCCACCCCCCAAAAATGCCCGGAATGCGGATCCGTCCTTCTGGAAAAAAAGACAAAAACCTCCAGCCTGGCGTGTTCCAATCCGGAATGTGGGTATAAGGAATAGTCATAGGGAAAAAGAAAATTATTGAAAATGGACTAATAGGAGGAACATAATGATAGAATTTCATGCTACGACTATTGTTGCCGTACGACGAGGGCCGGATGATATCTGCATCGGCGGTGACGGACAGGTGACTATGGGGCAGACGGCGATCATGAAGTCCACGGCAAAGAAAGTCCGGAAGATTTATAAAAATTCGGTCCTGACCGGTTTTGCCGGCTCCGTTTCCGATGCCTTCAGCCTGACGGAAAAATTTGAAAAGAAGCTGGAAGAACATTCCGGAAACCTGAAAAAAGCGGCGGTGGCTCTGGCTCAGCTGTGGAGAAGCGATAAGGCCATCCGTAACCTGGAAGCCTTGATGATTGCGGCAGATAAAGAAAGCCTGCTGCTGATTTCCGGAAACGGAGAGGTCATCGAGCCGGATTCGGCCTATATTGCCATCGGTTCCGGCGGAAATTATGCCCATGCAGCCGCCAGTGCTCTTTATACCCATACGGATATGTCGGCGGAGGAGATCGTTCGGGAATCCCTGAAGATCGCGGCCTCCATCTGTGTTTATACCAACGACAATATTTCCGTAGAAAAACTGTAGAGGGGGACAGGACATGAATGATTTCAATAAAATGACACCGAAGGAAATAGTAGGGGAATTGGATAAATTCATCATCGGCCAGGACGAAGCTAAGAAGTCTGTGGCCATTGCCCTGCGAAACCGTTACCGAAGAAGTTTGCTGCCTGAGGAAATCCGGGAAGAAATCACCCCAAAAAATATCCTGATGATGGGACCCACCGGTGTGGGTAAGACGGAAATTGCCCGTCGGCTGGCAAAGCTGATGGATGCTCCCTTTGTCAAGGTGGAAGCGACGAAATTTACAGAAGTCGGGTATGTGGGAAGGGACGTGGATTCCATGGTCCGGGATCTGGTGGAAGCAGCTATCCGGATCACCAAGCAGAAACGGCTTCAGGAAAAATACTCCATTGCCGAAGAAATTGCCGAAGAAAAGATCATTGAAGCTATTATTCCCGGCAAGAAAAAATCGACGCCGGCTGCCGGCGGTGTCCGGGGGCCCTTCGATTTTATCATGGGTGGCGGATATCAGGCTCAGAAGCAGAGTTCCCAGGAAGAGTCCAAAGAGGACAGGACCAGCCAGGATGACATCGAACTGGCCCGGGAACAGGTCCGCCAGCAACTTCGTGACGGGCTGCTGGAAGAACAGTTCATTGAAATTACCATCAAGGAATCCCCAAAGGGCAACAACCTGGATATGGGCAATGAGGGCATGTCTATTGCTATCGGCAATATTTTCGGGGATATGATGCCCCAGAAGACCAAAAAGAAAAAGGTCCGGGTAAAGGATGCACGGAAAATCCTTCGGGAACAGGAAGCGCAGAACCTGATCGACATGGACCAGGTGACGGAAGAAGCCCTGCAGAGCGCAGAACAGAACGGAATCATTTTCATCGATGAAATCGATAAGATTGCTTCCGGCTCTACCTATCGCTCCGGAGCGGATGTTTCCCGGGAAGGAGTTCAGCGGGATATCCTTCCCATCGTGGAAGGAAGTGTCGTTAACACCAAGTATGGACCGGTCAAGACGGACCATGTTCTGTTTATCGGTGCTGGTGCTTTCCACATCTCCAAACCCACGGATCTGATCCCAGAGCTTCAGGGTCGTTTCCCCATCCGGGTGGAACTGTCCAATCTGAATCAGGAAGCCTTGGTCAAGATTCTTACCGTACCGGAAAATGCCCTTCTGAAACAGCACAAGATGCTGCTGGAAACAGAAGGAATCAAGATCGACTTCAGCGAGGAAGCCATTGAGGAAATCGCCACCATGGCTTATCTGATGAATGAGCAGACGGAAAACATCGGTGCCCGGCGGCTTCACACCATTTTGGAAAAACTACTGGAGGATATCTCCTTTAATATTTCTGAAATGCAGGAAAAAGAACTTATCATTGATAAGGAATATGTGAGTGAGCGGTTCGCCGGCCGGATTCATGCCGATGATGTAGACCGGTTTATTCTCTAGGATGCCCATACTCACTGGTTTTCCCGAATTGTGTCTTTTCAGGAAACTTTTTTGAAAAGTCAATTATTTCCCTTGTAAACCGGTAAAAAATCTATATAATGATTTTATAATGATTAATTTACAGAAAACAAGGAGAAACGGTTTATGGAAAACCATATATTGCAGAAAGTTCGAAAACTGAATTGGCTTTTAAGGGAAAGTGCAGCCGGTGTGCTGTCCTTCGGAGATCTGTGTGAAACCCTCAGCGACCTGATGGATGCCAACGTTTATATTACTAACAAGTGGGGGAAAGTCATCGGAGTCCACTATAAGATTAAAGCGGACAGCGTGACGATTACAGACCCGGAAACGGGTAATGAGCAGTTCCCCAACGAATACAATGAAGCGCTGCTGAAGGTGGTCAATACCACTGCTAATTTGCAGGGGCAGGAAGCACTGGAAATTTTCAAATACGATTACGACACCTTTGATAAGCTTCACACGGTTATTCCCATCACCGCCGGCGGTCATCGCTGGGGGACCCTGATCCTGACCCGGTATAAACCGGAGTTCAACGATGAGGATCTGGTGCTTGGTGAGTACGGTGCTACGGTGGTAGGGCTGGAGATGCAGCGGCGCAAAGCCATTGAACTGGAAGAGGAAGAAAGACGGAAAACGGTGGTTCAGATGGCCATCGGCACCCTATCCTATTCGGAAGTGGAAGCCGTACAACAGATTTTTAAAGAACTTAATGGCAACGAAGGTCTTCTGGTAGCCAGTAAAATTGCCGATCGGTCCGGCATCACCCGGTCCGTCATCGTCAACGCCCTGAGAAAGCTGGAGAGCGCCGGTGTCATCGAATCCCGGTCGCTGGGAATGAAGGGAACCCACATTAAGGTCCTGAATTCCAAGTTCCACGAGGAACTGGCCAAGCTGAAAGTATAAAAGATGCAATGAACAAAGCCTCTGGTTCCAGCTCTCTGGGGCCGGAGGTTTTTAATAGAAGGGGTCAGGTGCAGTATGCTGCAATTCAATGATAATAACGAGGTCATCACCAAAGAGGATTACCGGGCCATTCTGGTGGGACTGGAGACATCGGAAGACATTTCCCAGTCCATGGCGGAGCTGGCCGGACTGGCGGAAGCGGCCGGCATCATGGTGCTGGGCCAGATGGTCCAGCGGCTGGAGCGAAGGAATGGGGCAACCTATATCGGCAAGGGGAAGGTTCTGGAACTGGAAGAGCTGTGCCACAACATGGAAGCAGATACGGTGATTTTCAATGACGAGCTTTCCGGGATACAGCTTCGGAATCTGGAAGATGCCCTGGGAGTAAGGGTGCTGGACCGGACGATCCTGATCCTGGATATTTTTGCTGACCGGGCAATTTCAAGAGAAGGAAAACTGCAGGTTGAGCTGGCTCAACTTCAGTACCGGCTGCCCCGGCTCCTTGGTTTTGGAAAGTCCCTGTCCCGTCAGGGGGGAATCGGTAACCGGGGCCCAGGAGAAAAAAAGCTGGAGTTGGACCGACGGCATATATCCAAGCGTATGGATGAAATCAAATCGGAAATTGCCCAGATTCGGGGGACACGAACCACTCAGCGGGCTAAGAGGGAAAAGTCAGGGATTCCCGTGGTGGCTCTGGTGGGGTATACCAATGCGGGAAAATCAGCCATCATGAACCGGCTTCTGGAAATGGCAGACAAATCGGATAAAACCGTATTGGAAAAGGATATGCTCTTTGCCACCCTGGACACCTCCCAGCGAAGCGTGAGGCTGGAAACCAACCAGGAATTCATCCTCATTGATACGGTGGGATTTGTCAGCAAGCTCCCCCATGCCCTTGTGAAGGCTTTCAAAGCCACCCTGGAAGAGGTACTGTATGCAGATTTGCTGCTCCAGGTGGTGGATGCCGCCGATCCGGACCACGATTTCCACATACAGGTGACGAATCAGGTCCTGGGGGAGATTGGGGCCTCCGATAAGAAAAAACTGCTGATATACAATAAAATCGACCTTGTGGAAGGAGAATTCCTGCCATCCTACAACGAGAATGCCATCCAGATTTCCGCTAAGAACGGATTGCACCTGGATCTGCTGATTAACAAAATCCGGGAGCTGGCTTTTTCCGATCGGGTAAGGACCGGCTTTCTGATTCCCTATGACCGGGGGGATATCTCATCGATCCTTTGCGACAAGGGTACGGTGGAGGAAATGGTCTACGAAGAAGGAGGAACGCTGATCCGGGGTGAGTTTGCCCTTGCGGACGTCAGTCGATTCAAGAAATATGAGCTTGTATAAAACCATTGGGAAGCGGGCTTCTGTGGAACAGATCATCGAGAAGTCCCGTTTTATCGGTCATATCTGTCCGGTGGAAAACCGGGAGGAAGCCGAGGCCTTCATTGCCGGCATCCGGGCCCAGTATAAGGATGCAACCCATAATGTGCCGGCCATGGTCCTTGGTGATCAGTTTCAGATTCAGTGGGCCAGCGATGACGGGGAACCTCAGGGAACCTCTGGTGCTCCAATGGTTCAGATGCTGACGGCCCAGGGAGTCACCAACGTAGCCCTGGTGGTCACCCGGTACTTCGGCGGGATCAAACTGGGCCCAGGGGGCTTGGTGCGGGCTTATACCGGTACAGCTCGGCTGGCACTGGAAGAAGCCGGTATCGTGGAAGTGAAAGAGCGGGAATTTTTCCTGGTAGAATTCGCCTATCCCTATCTGGATAAGCTCCAGCATCTAGCCGCACAGGGCAGCTTTTCCCTGGAGGATCTGACCTATGCTGAGATGGTAGGAGGATTGATTTCTGCTCCTCCGGAAGACAGCGAAGAACTGCTGGAACTCCTGAATCAGGTGACCAGCGGGACGGTAAAAATATTAGAAAGAAAAATCAGAGAAACTCGTTGACATGCCCGGAATGCTATGTTAAGATAATACTCGACTCGCTTCCCCGAGTAGATGTTCCAAGGTAGCTCAATGGTGGAGCACTCGGCTGTTAACCGATAGGTTGTGGGTTCGAGCCCCACCCTTGGAGCCAATTTTTAAAAATAAAAATCAACTCAGGGTATTGACATCGGAAGCGAATTACTGTATATTAAATAAATGTGTCAAGTAACTAAAAAAGTTGCAACGACACAATCCCAGGGCGCTTAGCTCAGCTGGGAGAGCATCTGCCTTACAAGCAGAGGGTCATAGGTTCGAGCCCTATAGCGCCCACCATTTTTTTCGCGGTCCGGTAGTTCAGTTGGTTAGAATGCCAGCCTGTCACGCTGGAGGTCGTCGGTTCGAGCCCGATCCGGATCGCCATTTTTTTAAAGCTCATGAGTGGACATGCTGGTGTGGCTCAACGGTAGAGCAGCTGATTTGTAATCAGCAGGTTGGGGGTTCGATTCCCTCCACCAGCTCCATGTACTATCTTAATCTGGAGGGATTCCCGAGTGGCTAAAGGGGGCGGACTGTAAATCCGTTAGCTGAGCTTTCGGTGGTTCGAATCCACCTCCCTCCACCAAATTTTCTTTTATGCGGAAGTGGCTCAGGGGTAGAGCATCGCCTTGCCAAGGCGAGGGTCGCGAGTTCGAATCTCGTCTTCCGCTCCATTTTTTCTGCGGATGTCGTACAATGGTAGTACTTCAGCCTTCCAAGCTGATAGCGCGGGTTCGATTCCCGCCATCCGCTCCATTTTTTTTAAGGGCTCATAGCTCAGTTGGATAGAGCAACGGCCTTCTAAGCCGTGTGTCCGGGGTTCGAATCCCTGTGGGCTCGCCACAATTTTTAGAATGGGGTATAGCCAAGCCGGTAAGGCAACGGACTTTGACTCCGTCATTCGTAGGTTCGAGTCCTGCTACCCCAGCCATTATGACCCATTAGCTCAGTCGGTAGAGCACTTGACTTTTAATCAAGGTGTCCCGCGTTCGAGTCGCGGATGGGTCACCAATTTCAATCAAATATGGATGTAGTAGAACTCATACGGAGAGGTGTCCGAGCGGTTTAAGGAGCTGGTCTTGAAAACCAGTGACTCCGAAAGGGGCCGTGGGTTCGAATCCCACCCTCTCCGCCAGTAGAATACCGATTCAACTCATATGGAGAAGTACTCAAGAGGCTCAAGAGGACGGTTTGCTAAACCGTTAGACCGGGTAACTGGTGCATGGGTTCGAATCCCATCTTCTCCGCCATATACATAGGGGTATAGCTCAGCTGGTAGAGCGATAGTCTCCAAAACTATGCGCCGTGGGTTCAAGTCCTACTACCCCTGCCATTTTCTTTAACTAGAATGTCCGACACAACGGGGTGTAGCGCAGCTTGGTAGCGCAACTGGTTTGGGACCAGTGGGCCGCGGGTTCAAATCCTGCCACCCCGACCATTTTAGGCCTGGGCCATTAGCTCAGTTGGTCAGAGCATCCGGCTCATAACCGGCAGGTCCCGGGTTCAAGTCCCTGATGGCCCACCATTTGCCCAGTTAGCTCAGTCGGTAGAGCAGTAGACTGAAAATCTACGTGTCCTTGGTTCAATTCCGAGACTGGGCACCACAAAAAAAGTAGCATCTCGCAGACATTTAGTCCGAGGTGTTATTTTTTTTATTTTCTCAAAAATTCGTCATGAAAAAGGACCGGCTTCAGCCGATCCCCAGTTCTCTTATGCGCCTGTATAAAGTGGATTCGCTGATATCCAGCAGCTCAGCTGCCTGACGTTTGCCGGCCAGGCTGGTTCCCGTCTCCCGAAGGACCTGTCGGATGATCTCTTCCTGGAACCGGTCGGTCCGTTCCTTCAGAGTGCCCTGCTCGTCGGAAGGCCGGTTTCTGGGAGAGCGGATTCGGTCGGGAAGATTGACCAGGGTGATCCGGTTTCCCGATTCCATGTTGACGGCAAACTCCACCGTGTTTTCCAGCTCCCGGACGTTGCCCGGCCAGTGATAAGCTAAAAGTGCCTGCTCTGCTTCTTCGGAAAATCCATGGATGGCTTTTCCAAGCCGAACAGAAAATTTTTCCAGGGCGAATTCCAGCAGGGGAGCGATATCCTCCGGACGCTCCCGAAGGGGAGGGATCCGAAGGGGTATGACATTGAGCCTGAAGTAGAGATCTTCCCGGAATTCCCGGGTTTCGATCATGGATTCCAGGTCTTTATTGGTCGCAGCGATGATCCGGACATCCACCGGAACCGGTTCGGTCCCGCCGATTCGGTCGATCTGACGGCTTTGAATGGCGGAAAGGAGTTTGACCTGCAGATGGAGGGGCATGTCGCCGATTTCATCGAGAAAAATGGTACCATGATTGGCAATTTCAAACTTCCCCAATTTGCCGCTCCGGTCTGCCCCTGTAAAAGCTCCCCGTTCATAACCAAAGAGCTCACTCTCTAAAAGCATCTCCGGAATGGCACCGCAGTTGATGGAGATAAAGGGTTGATCCTTCCGATGGCTGGAACTGTGGATGGAACGGGCAAAAAGCTCCTTTCCCGTTCCGCTTTCCCCGGTGATCAGCACGGTAGAATCGCTGGAAGCCAC